>JAIQGG010000001.1:300000-600000 GCA_020072785.1 Terriglobia bacterium
CAGTTTCCGGGCGTGGCCCTGGCGGTGGAGCTGTATCTGGAAGGCGGGATCCGTTCCGTGGAGATCGGGCGGCTGATGTTTGGCGAGCACGCCACGATGGATCTGGTGCGCCTGGCGATTCCGCGGCGCGTGTACACACAGAGCCACATCGAGTACGTGGTGGAAGTGATCCTGGACGTGTGGCGGCGGCGCGGGGAGATCCGCGGCTATGAGGTGACGCAGCAGGCGCCGTTTCTGCGGCACTTCACGGCGCGACTGCGGCCGCTGGCGGGATGACGGACGCGGATAAAACTTTGGGGAAGCTGCGGCAAGGCCGGCCGTTCTGGCCTTCCCCGTGCATTAGAAGAAACTGAGGTGAGTGCTCGTCGCCACCCCCCTGGGATGGGTTGCAGCCTCCCGGACGTCTCGCCGACACTTCCGAGCGGACGCAACCTACTGATGGACAAAGGCTTATCTGAAATTGGGAAAGCCCATTGTCCGGGCGCGGCACTCACCCCAGAAGTGCGGGCAGGGCGAATCGGCGCAAAGGGTGAGTGTTCTCGCCCAATCGGCACAGTTAAGGAGATTTGCACATGAATCCGCTCGAGAAGCACCAAGGGCAGCGCGGACCGCGCTTGAGTGTGCAGGAGTTGCAGGCGGCGGCTGCGGAAATGCGCGCCATGAACCTGGTGAGCATCTATGCCGCGGGATCGGGTCATCCGGGCGGCACGCTCTCGGTGATGGACCTTGCCGCGGCATTATACCTGCGCGTGCTGAATCACGATCCCGGCGATCCCAACTGGGCGGAGCGTGACCGCGTCTTCTGGTCCGCGGGACACAAGGCGCCGGCGCTGTACGTGGCGCTGGGGCGGGCGGGCTATTTCCCGCTGGACGATGTGGTGCTGCTGCGGCAGCTGGGCTCGGGATTCGAAGGCCATCCCAACTGGCTGAAGGTGCCGGGCGTGGAGATTTCCAGCGGGTCGCTGGGGCAGGGGCTGGGCGCGGCGGTGGGCGATGCGCTGGCGGGAAAGCTGCGCGGCAGCGGCTACCGCGTGTATGCGCTAATGGGCGACGGCGAGCAGCAGGAGGGGAGCATCTGGGAAGCGGCCATGGCCGCGGCGCATCACCGACTGGACAATCTCTGCGCCATCGTGGACCGGAACCGGCTGCAAATCGACGGCTGGGTGAAGGATGTGATGAACGTGGAGCCGCTGGCGGAAAAGTATGCGGCGTTCGGCTGGAACGTGATGGAGATCGACGGGCACGACATGGAGGGAATTCTGCGGGCGTTTGAGTCGGCGCGGGCGGTCGAGGGGCGTCCGACGGTGATTCTCGCGAACACGGTGAAGGGCAAAGGCGTCTCGTTCATGGAGAATGAGGCGGGCTGGCACGGCGTGGCGCCGAACAAGGAGCAGTTCGAACGGGCGCTGCCCGAGCTGCTCGCGCCGGAGTTTCCGCGCGCGCGGGTGGAGGCGCTGCTGGCGCGCGCGGCGGAAAATGCGCGCCGCGTGGCGCAGGAGGCCAAGGACAGCGTGCCCAAGTTCAGCCGGGACTACTGGTGGAACGCGGGCCAAGCGATGAAAGCGGAGATGGACCCGACGCGCATGGGATTCGGGCGCGGGCTGGAGCGCGCCGGGGAAGATCCGCGGGTGGTGACGCTGCACGCGGACATCTCCGGATCGATCCGCATCACGGATTTCGAGGCCAAGCATCCGGAGCGCAAGAACCGCGTCTTCAGCGTGGGCATCGCGGAACAGAACATGATGAGCGTGGCCGCGGGGCTGGCGCGGGAAGGGCTGATCCCGGTGACCGGAACCTACGGCGTATTCGCCTCCGGGCGCGCCTGGGATCAGATCCGCACGACCATCTGCTATTCGAATCTGAACGTGAAGATCGCCGGGGCGCACGGCGGGATCTCCGTGGGGCCGGACGGGGCCACGCACCAGTCGCTGGAAGAGATTTCGCTGATGAGCATCCTGCCGAACATGCACGTGGCGGTGCCATGCGATTCCGTGGAGACGGAAAAGGCCACGCGGCATTGCCTGCTAGAAGTGGCGGGGCCGTGCTACCTGCGTTTTGCGCGCGAGGCCACGCCGGTGGTGAGCACGGCGGAAACGCCGTACCGCTTCGGCGTCGCCAACGTCATCCGCTACCGCGGGGCGCAGCCGCGCTTTCTGGACGCCTTCGAAACCATTGCGGGGCCGGAGTACAAGAACGAAGGGGAGGACGCTACGATCGTGGCCTGCGGGCCGATGGTGGCGGAAGCGATGCGCGCCGCCTGGCTGCTGAAGGAAGAGTATGGGATGGAGACGCGGGTGGTGAACGTGCACACGGTGAAGCCGCTGGACGTGGCCACGCTGGCGCGCGCCGCGGAGGAGACGCAGGTGGTGGTGACGGCGGAAGAGCACCAGACGGGCGGCTTCGGGAACCTCGTGGCCGGCGCCATGCTGCGGCACCGCGCGGATTTCCGGCTGCCGCTGCAGCTGGCCATGGTGGGCGTCGCGGACCGTTTCGGGGTATCCGGAAAGCCCTGGGAGCTGGTGCAGAGCTTCGGCCTGACCGGCGAACATCTCGCGCGGCGCGTGACCGAGCTGCTGGAACAGATGCAGGAATCGCTGGACGCCGCGGAGCGCGAGGAAGCAACGTTTCAGTGCGCGCGCTGCGGCGCAGCCATTACCGTGAGCGAGCTGGCGAGTGAATTTCTGCAGCCGGCGGGGGAAGACTGCGCGGACTGCCAGCGGCGCGCGCCGGAGCTGTGCATCCAGTGCCACGTGCAGTGGGCGCGCATCAACGAGAACTACACCTGCTTCTGCCGGGAGTGCCGGGAGAGCACGGTGCTCTGCTGAGGGCGAGGATCATTCGCTGCGTTCCGATTCCTCCATTTCTGTGACCGCGAAGCGGTCAACATAGGCTCGGGCTTCCAGGGCGCGGCGAAAACCGGCTGCGTCCCGGCCGGCGATGCGCGTGAGCACTTCTGCGCCGCCGATGTCCTGCTCCTCCTGAAAAAGCGATTGGAACACTCCGTGGCCGTACGCGGGCGGCTTCCTCCAGCGGAGCCTCCGCCAGAAAACAGAAGGGTCAGACGTAGTCGGAAGAGACGCGAATGGTTAGACTCAGGACGGCTCTCCTTGCGCCGGGAAACGTGCGCTGCAGAGAGAGAGTACAGCGGTTCCGGGGAGTGCAGCATGAGCGCGACGCAAGTGACCATCGATGCCGGATTGAAAACGAAATGCCCGCGGGCGGCGCTGGGGTGCGTGACGGCGCAGGTGACAGCGGGGGAAGCGCCCGCGGCGCTGGCGGAAGAGTTGCAGGCGATCGAGGAGAAGATCGCGAAGCTGCCGGAGCCGCGCGCGGTGCTGGAGGCGGCGCAGATTGCGGCCACGCGCGCGGGGTATAAGGCATTGGGGAAAGATCCGGCGCGGTATCGCGGGTCGGCGGAGGCGCTGCTGCGGCGGGTGATTGCGGGCAAGGGATTGCCGCGGATCAACGCCGTGGTGGACGTGATCAATCTGGTGTCGGTGGAGAGCCGCTACTCGGTCGGATTGTACGATTTGGCGCACATCGCGGGCGAGGTAGTATTTCGCGCGGGCCGCGCCGGGGAGACCTACAAAGGCATCGGCAAGTACGACCTGAACCTGGAGGGGTTGCCGGTGTTCGCCGACGCGCAGGGGCCGCACGGCAGCCCGACGAGCGATTCGGAGCGCACCATGGTTACGGCGGAAACGAAGCAGGTCCTCGCGGTGATCGTTTCCTTTGGCGGGACGGAAGGATTGGACCGCTGGGCGCAGCGAATGACCGAACTGCTGGAAAAGTACGCCGGCGGACGCGAATGTAAGACGCAAATCATCGCTTGAGCAGCCTCCGCTGGAACCCTATGGATGACCGCAGTGGCTGGATGCCGCAGAATCGTTCCAGCGCTTGAAATTGTGGGATAATGCCCGGAGCGAGGCAGTATATGGCCGACCAGGAAGTCATCTTTACTGTGGAAGAAGCCCCTGAAGGCGGCTACACGGCGCGTGCTCTGGGCCATGCGATCTTCACGCAGGCGGAAACGCTGGAAGCATTGCGCACGATGGTGCGCGATGCCGTGGCCTGCCACTTCGACGAGGGAAAGAAGCCGCACGTCATCCGGCTGCACATGGTCAAGGATGAGGTGATTCCGGCTTGAAGCTTCCGCGCGACCTTTCGGGTCAGGAACTCGCGCACCTCTTGCAGAAGTTCGGCTATGAAGTGAGCCGGCAGACCGGAAGCCACCTGCGCCTTACGTCCAACCGCAAAGGTCACCAGCACCACGTCACCGTCCCCGCACATCATCAATTGAAGCTCGGCACGTTGAGTACAATTCTTTCCGAAGTGGCCATCTACCTGGAAAGCACAAAAGAACAAGTCGCGAAAGAGCTCTTTGGCGGCTAGGGCCTAGCCGGTTTCTTGCCGTCGAGGAGGCCGCGGGCGGCGAGGAGCTCGGCGTTGAGCAGGGCGGCACCGGCGGCACCGCGCACGAGGTTGTGCGAGAGCACGGTGAATTTCACGTCGAGCAAGGGGCACGGGCGGACGCGGCCGACGACAGCGGCCATGCCGTTGCCGGCGCCGGAGTCGCGGCGGGGCTGCGGGCGGTCGGGTTCGTCGAGGACGACGATGGGGCGGCGCACGGCACTGGGGAGTGACGCCAGCTCGGCGTCGACTTCGAACGAGCGCAACACGTCGCGCACCTCCTCCACGGAAGCCTTCTTCTTCAGCTGGACCGAGACGCTTTCCATGTGGCCGTCGAGGACCGGGACGCGGTTGCAGTGCGCGCTGAGGCACATGGCGGAATCCACGAAGCGCGCGCCGTTCCACGCACCGAGCAGCTTCTGCGGCTCGGTCTCCATCTTTTCTTCTTCGCCGCTGATGAACGGGACCACATTGCCGAGAATGTCCATCGAGGGCACGCCGGGATAGCCGGCGCCGGAAATGGCTTGCATGGTCACCACGAAAACCTGCTGGAGGCCGAAAGCGGCGGCCAGCGGTTTGAGCGCGAGAACGAGGCCGGCGGTCGAGCAGTTGGGATTGGTGACGAGCAAGCCGCGCTCGAAGCCGCGGTTTTTCTTCTGCACCGGGATGCAGGCGAGATGCGCGGCGTTCACTTCGGGAATGAGCAGCGGAACGTCCGGCTCCATGCGGTAATTCTTGGAATTGCTGACGACGGGATAGCCCGCGCGGGCGAAGGCTGCCTCGATGGGCCCGGCGACGGAGGAATCGAGGCCGGAGAAGACGAAGTCGCAAGCGAGCGGTGGCGCGGCGTCCTTCACAACGAGATCGCGGGCGGCTTCCGGGATCGCCTCGGTAAGATGCCAGCGCACGGCGTCCGCGTAGCGCTTCCCCGAGGAGCGCTCCGAGGCGGCGACTTCCGCCAGCTCGAACCAGGGATGCTGCGCGAGCAGGTGGACGAGGCGCTGGCCGACGATGCCCGTGGCGCCGAGAACTCCGGCGCGCCAGCGGCGCTGTCCCGCGGCCAAGGGTGCGCGGTTCATGCCGCACCTCCGGCCTGCGCCGGGTCATTTGCAACGGAAGGCCCGATGCGCGTGCCGCGGAGTTGCGGATTGAAGGTATTGCGTACCCAGACGGTCATTTCGGTCTCCTCGGCAAGTGGCAGAACGTGCGGATGAAGGACTTTGGCGCCGCTGGCGGCGAGAGCGTGCGCTTCGTCGTAGCTCATCTCGTGCAGCAGCTTCGCTTCGGCGGACTCATGGGGATTGGCGGTGAAGATGCCGTCCACGTCGGTCCAGATGACGAGCTCGCCGGCGTCCAGGGTGTGGGCGATGAGCGCGCCGGAAAAATCGGAGCTGTTGCGGCCGAGCGTGGTGATGCGCCCGTCGGGCGTGGCACCGAGGAAGCCGGTGACCACGGGCACGATGCCGTCTTCGAGCAGCGGAAGAAGGATGGCGCGGCCGCGCTCGCGGGTCTCCTGCAAATGGGGTTTGGCGTCGCGGAAGGTGTCACAGGTCAGCACGAAATCGGAAGAGGCCACGGGCACCGCGGCGATGCCGGCCTTTTCCAGAGCGGCAGCGAAGAGCCGCGCGCTGAAGCGCTCGCCGAAAGAGGCCAGGCGATCGAAGAACTCGGCGCTGGCGGCCAGAGGGCCGCGGAGCGGCACTTCATGAAGCAGGTCGCGGCCGAGCAGGTGGAGCTCGCGGCGGACGCGTGCGTGGCCGGCCTCCGGGAGCTGGAGATCGCGCAGGACGTCGAGATGCAGCTGGAGCACGGCCTCAGCTTCCCGGCGCGCCGCGGCGAAGCTTCCGTCGGCCAGCAATTGCGCGACGGCCAGCAGGCGGTCGGTGACGCCCTTCATCGCAGAGACGACCACGGCGACGCGGGTGGTTCGGGCCGCGTCGCGGACCAGGCCTGCGGCATGGCGGATACGTCCGGCGCCGGCCACCGAGCTACCGCCGAATTTGAAGGCGACCAGCGCGCCGTTCGGGTGTGCGGCGCCCCGCACTGGCACCTCGTCCCGATCCGCCGGGGCGAAGCTGCGGCCGGCAACGAACAGTTCCTCTGCGTTCTCGAGACTCATGACTGCCGCTCCTCTATCTCTGTGACCGCGAAGCGGTCAACGATGGGGTCTGCCGCGGGAGCGATTCTGGAGGGGGCAAAAACGAAAAACCCGCCGCCAGATTCGCTTCTGGCGGCGGGTTCGAAACTTTTGGCTAAGTTGCTAGCTGTTTCTCCACGCGCCCGAAGCGAGAATAGTCGACGTAGTCGTGGTCGACGTAGTCGACATCGACTTCGTGGAGGTAATTCGCTTCGTGAACGTGGTCATCATGCCGGGGAAAAGCGTAGCACGGGCCGCGCTCTGCGGGCAATGGCCAAAAAATGCCAACGGCGGCGGCGCGGCGTGCTGGTTACCCCCCAGGCGGAGCCGCCCGCGCCGGGGGGAGGAACCTGTTCCTGGCGTTCCGCTGCCCCTGTCCTTCCGGACAGTTTCCTTGGAAACACGTAAAAGGCGGAAAAAGCTGGGCTGGCGGCGGCAGCCCGGTATGCTGTGACAAAGAGTAAAGATATCCTCGCTTCGGCCGGTGACGCTGCACCTGCGAGAGTCGCGTGGTCCGAACGCGGAAGCGAAATAGTTGACCGCTCTACGGTCACAGAGAAGAAGGTTGCCGATGAAAGCCCACTTTCAAGCGCGAAGTCTGTTGGTGAAAGCTTCTTTCTTGTTCGCGCTCAGCTTGGCCGGAACCGCTGTTTACGGACAGCAAGCTCGAAAAGCGATCGTCAAGTTCACGCCGGAGTACCCCGAGCTGGCGCGCAGAATGCAGTTGTCCGGCGCGGTGAAAGTGGAAGTGACAATCGCGCCGAACGGCCAGGTCAAAAGCACGAAGGTGATTGGCGGGCATCCGTTGCTGGTGGCCGCGGTGACTTCCGCGGTGCAAAGGTGGAAGTTTTCGCCCGGCAATGCGGAAACCTCGCAAACACTGGAATTCGATTTCCATCCTTGAGGCTGTCCAGGGACCGCGCGCGGAGAAACCGTGCCGCGGCGACCCGGCCTGGCTCTAAAATTCATTCTCTCTTGAGACAGAAGCGCCGTGTGCGTAGCGCGCTGCGGGAGAGCTGCGTCGCGGGAAAGCTCCTGCAGGGCTAAGAAAGCCCTTCCTTCTTCCGATACTCCCGGTAGCACTCCGGACAAAACCCGTGGCTTACCTGGACATTGGAGTGCCGCGCCACGTAATCATCGAGCCGGCCCCAGGTGCCCTTGCCGTGCTCTACGCCGCTATCGTCACGGATTTTGCCGCAGACGCAGCAGACCGGCAGGACTTGCTCGAGCATGTGGAGACGCTCCCGTTCGGTCAGGTCGCGTATTACCACGAGGCCGGCGGGCGCCCCCGCATAAAGGATGCGCTCGGCGGTGACCTCCACGGGAAAGACGGTTCCCTCGCGGCGCCTGGCGCGGGTCTCATGCCACCGGGGTGCTTCTCCACCCCGCTCGCGCTCCTGGGAATATCCGAGGACCTTGTCCCGCTCTTCCTCGGCCACAAAAGCAGAGATCGCGGCTCCGATTTCCTCCTCGGGACTCCCGTAGCCATGCAAATGTGCGTCGGCAGGATTGGCAAAAACGACTTTGCCCGCTTGCACGATGCGCACCGCCACCGGCAGCGCTTCCAGAATCTGCCGCAGCTTCCGCTCACTCTCCCGCGATGCCTCCTCCGCCCGCCGGCGCTCGGTAATGTCGCGGATGACGACGACGAAATGAGGCTGCGTGCTGGCTGTCGTAATGGCGTCCACCGACAACTCGATGAGAAACAGCTCGCCGTTCTTGCGCTTCCCGGGAAACTCCTGTGGGCCTCCCCCGATCACAGGATTCCGGCCTCCGGTTCGCTGGCGTTCCATGTTTTCTCGGAACTCTTTGGCTACGTCGCCGGGCATCAAGGATTCCATATCGGCCCCGAGCAGGGAGCCCGGTGCGTACCCGAACATCTGCTCGACCGCGGGGTTGGCGAAGCGGATCTTGCGCTTGAAGCCGAAAATAAGGATGCCGTCGCGCACCATCCGGGCAATCGAATCAAAGCGCAGTTCGGCGGCAGAGGCCGCCTGCTCGGTAGCCATCACGGTGACGGGGCGAAGGATAACCACGTATAAGACAGGCAAGACAAAAATGGAAAGCAGGGCGCAATCGAGGAGGGCTGCTGCGACACCAATCGGAAGCCCCAGCAAAAAGCGGAGCAGGATCATCACCGCGAACTCGGCAACAAAGACCACCAGCAAGCTGCGCCAGAGGAGAGTGATGGCCAAGTAGACGGCCGCGCGCCGCGCGTTCCCTTCGTTCATCACTGAAAACCGCAAAGGCATCTTCATTGGGCATCTTCCCGCGCAGCAGAGCCCGGTAACCTGCTGGGCCGCTTGCTACAGGAAAATATAACCCAGGGCCGGGATTGCGGCCTTCCGGTTGTCCTGCATGTACTCCGTGACAGTTGCCATTTGGATGGGTCCTGCAACCGGAGGCGAGCGGGAAAGTGCTGGTCACAATGAAGGGGCGTCGAAGAGCAGGCAGGAGCAGGTCAGGCCGGATTCGGCCTTCTGCAGTTCAGCGATGTCCAGCGGGATGACGCGGAACCCCCGAGCCTCGATGCGCGCCTGGGTTTTGGGGAAGGAGGCGGGAAAAATCACTGTTTCGCCGAGGACCAGAGCGTTGGCGGCGTGGGGTTCCTCCGGCGAGACGTCGATCCACTGGTAGCCGGCCAGGGGCGCGGGATCGAACCAGGCGCGATTGGCGAGCAGGGTATTGCGGCCGAGGCAGGTGACCGCGGACTTCAGGTGCAGGCAGCCGGTCACCGGCACGGCGGTGACTTCGTAGCCGTGCGGGGCGAGGATGGCGGCGAGTTGGCGGAGGCCTTCGGTGCTGGTGCGCGTGGAAAGGCCGGCATAGAGTTTGCGGCCGATGCGCAGGATGTCGCCGCCTTCCATGATGCCGGGCAGCCGGACATATTCGAGCTTGCGGAACTTCGCGAGGGCCAGCGCCAGGCTGGCGGCTTCGCGGCGGCGCGACTCCGTGCCCAGGGGCAGGATCACCGCCAGCTCGTCGAGCACGATGGCCGGGTCTTCGACGAACATGGAGTCCGGAAGATCGGGCAGGGCGGGCAGGGAGACGACCCGCGCGCCGAGTTTCTCGAGAAGCTGCTCGTAGGCGCGGTGCTGCGCGCGGGCTTTTTCGAGGTCAATGGGCTGGCGCGAGATGAAGGAGAGCTCGCAGCGGGTGAGCGCGGGGCTGACGGCCCGGGTGATGGCGGTAAGCATGGTTCTGGGTCTCCCAGGGAAGCGGAACAGCCGTACTTTACCAGATTTGCCGGAGGCAATTGCCGAAACGCGGGGGAGGAAACGCAATTGTCGCGCGCGGCAAATGGAGCTAGACTCTGCTTTTTGCAAGTGCGGCCTGGTCCGCACAGAGAGGTTATCGAATGCCGATAAGCCGTGTAGTACCCAAGCTGCTTGCTGTTTCGTGTGCCGTGCTGGGGCTGGCGCCGGCGCCGCCGGCGCGCGCGCAGCAGGAGGCGAATGCCGCGGTGGACGCGGTGTTTGCCGATGTAGCCAAGCCAGGCTCGCCGGGCTGCGCACTGGGCGTCTACCGCGAAGGAAAGATGATTTATGCGCGCGGCTACGGCCTGGCCGACCTCGAGCAGAGCGTGCCCATCACTCCGCAGTCCGTCTTCGACATCGGCTCCACTTCCAAGCAATTCACCGTGACCAGCGTCCTGCTCCTCGAAAAGCAGGGCAAGCTCTCCGTGAACGACGACGTTCGCAAATACATTCCGGAGCTGCCGGAGTATGGCGGGAAAATCACCATCCTGCACCTGATGAATCACACCAGCGGGCTGCGCGATTATCTGACGCTGTTCGAGCTTGCCGGAATCAATACCGACAGCGTGACCACCGACGAGGACGCTCTGGCCATCATCGCGCGGCAGAAGGCGCTGAACTTCGCGCCGGGGAGCGACTGGCTCTACAGCAACACGGGATTTTTCCTGCTTTCGGTGATCGTGAAGCGCGTGAGCGGCCAGCCGCTGGCGGAATTCGCCGCGGAGAATATCTTCACGCCGCTGGGGATGACCCACACGCAGTTCCGCGACGACCACACCTCGCTGATCGCAAAGCGCGCGCTGGCCTACGATCCCACTGGGAAAGGCGGGTACAAGCTCGACGTTTCCTACTTCGAGCAGACCGGCGACGGCGCCGTGCATACCTCGGTCGAGGACCTGCTGCGCTGGGACGAGAATTTCTACTCGGCGCAGATCGGCGGGAAAGCGTATCTCGCGGAGATTCAGGAGCGCGGCAAGCTGGCCAGCGGCAAGGCGCTGGAGTACGCCAAAGGGCTGTTCGTCGGCGACTACCGCGCGCTGCACACCGTGAGCCACGGCGGTTCCTGGGGCGGCTATCGGGCCGAACTGCTGCGCTTTCCGGAGCAGCATTTTTCCGTGGCCTGCCTGTGCAACGTGGGCAACGCCAATCCGGAAAAGCGCGCCCGGCAGGTGGCCGAGGTTTATCTCGGCGGGCTGATGAAGGCGAAAGAGGAAAAGAGGGAAGCCGAGGACTTGGAAAAACAGAAGCCGGAGATCGCGCTGGCTGCGGAGCAGTTGCGGGCCTACACGGGCGATTACTGGAGCGAAGAACTGGGCGTGACCTACCGGCTGGCGCTTGCCGGAGAAAAAATGAAGCTGGCGGCGGTGCTGGACCGCACCGGGCTTCCGCGCACCGGCCATGCTTTGCCGATCGCCTGGCGTGCGACGGCCGCCGATGAATTCGCCGCCAGCGGCGCGCCGCTCATACTGCATTTCCGGCGCGGCGCGAACGGGGCGGTGAGCGGATTTACGCTGGATGCCGGACGTACACGGGATATGATCTTCCTTCGCCGTGAGAGCGCGGCAGAGCGGGAGGCAAAATGACGAAACAAGGCGGAAACGATCCGATGCGGCGGGTGGCGGCGCTGGCCGTGGTGTTGCTGGGCGCGGCGGCGCTGTGGTGGGCGGGCAGCGGCGGGAATTCCTCATCGGCGCAGAGAGACGTGGACGCAGCGGTCGCGGCGGCGCGGCAGCAGGCCGCGGCCAGCGATCCGCGGCTGGCGAAGGCTGCGCGCTTCGAGCAGGACGGCTGGATCTACGTGCATCTGGAGGGCGAACCGGGCGCGGTCGGCTTCCAGCACGGCTACCTGCTGGCGCCGGAGATCGAGGACGCTTTCGCCGCGGTGCAGGCGGGGATGACGCACTCAAGCGAGCGCGACTGGGCCTTCTTCCGCAAGGCGGCGCACGAAATGCTGTGGCCGAAGATCGACGCGGAATACCAGCAGGAGCTCACGGGAATCGTGGAAGGGCTGCGCGCGCGCACCGGCTCGAAGCTGGACGTGGACGACCTTGTGGCTTTCAACGCCTTTGAGGAGCTGCCGGACTACTACGTGCCGTGGCTGAACAAGCGGGAGAAGGCGGCGTCCGCGCCGGCGCTGAAAAGCCCCGGGAACTGCAGCGCGTTCATCGCCACGGGAAGGTGGACCAAGGACCACCAGATCGTCATGGCGCACAACAACTGGACGAGCTACCTGAACGGCGAGCGCTGGCGGATCATTTTCGACATCGCGCCGGCCCGCGGCCACCACCTCCTGATGGACGGCTTTCCGGGAGTGATCGCCAGCGACGACGACTTCGGAATCAACAGCGCCGGACTGCTGGTCACGGAGACGACGATCACGCAGTTCGAGGGCTGGGATCCGGCGGGGAAGGCGGAATTCGTGCGCGCGCGCAAGGCGCTGCAGTACGCCGGGTCGATCGACGAATACGTGAAAATCATGCTGGACGGGAATAACGGGGGCTACGCCAACGACTGGCTGGTAGGGGACCGCAAGACCGGGGAGATCGCGCAATTCGAGCTGGGGCTGAAGGCGTTTCACCTGTGGCGCACGAAGGATGGCGTCTTCGCCGGTTCGAACTGGGCGCGCGACCCCAAGGTGCTCGCTCTGGACGCGCCGCAATTCGATCCCAACAACCCGGAGACTTCGCCCAACGCGCGCCGCGTGCGCTGGGACGAACTGCTGCGCAAGAATTGGGGCAGAATCGACGTGGCCCTGGCGCAGCAGATGCTCGGCGACCACGCCGACAGCTATGAGAAGAAGGAAGAGGCAAACGAGCGCACGCTATGCGGGCACGTGGACGCGTCGCCGCGCGGAATAGCGCTCTGGACGTGGGGGCCGAACTACCCGGGCGGGGCGGTGCAGGGCAAGGCCACCGACGCGGCCATGGCGGCGAAAATGCAGTTCACCGCGCGCGTGGGCCATCCCTGCGGGGAGGATTTTCTGGCCGCGCCGTTTCTCGCGGCGCACCCCGAATACAACTGGCAGGCGCCATATCTGCGGGACATGAAGGCCGGCCCGTGGACCGAATTCCACTCCGGGCAGGCCGCGGCGAAGTAGCCCGGAGCCGTCTTTCGTCTACGGGAAAAAAGCCGCGGGGCTGGCGCCCCGCGCTGCAGGCAATCCTCCGGAAAAAAGTCCTACTGGCTTGCGCCGGCGCGGACGATGGAAATCTCCACGCTCGAGGGGTACTGCTGGGAGCGGAAGATGCGCTGCGTGGCCTTGTGGTAGTCGGCTTCCCTGGCTTCGAAGATGTTGGGCACGAATTTCTGCGGGTTGCGGTCGATGAGCGGGAACCACGTGCTCTGCACCTGCACCTGAATGCGGTGGCCCTTCTTGAAAACGTGGTTGGCGGTGTGCAGGTCGATGGTGAAGGGCGTGACCTCGCCGGGCGTGACGGGCTCAGGCTTTTCGAAAGAGTTGCGGAAGCGCCCGCGGAAGACCTCGTCGGCGATCATCAGCTCGAAGCCGGCGAGCTTCCAGTCCTGCGGATATTTTTCCGGGTAGACGTCGATGAGTTTGACGATCCAATCGGCGTCGCTGCCGGTGGTGGAGGCGAAGAGCTTGGCGGTGACCTGCCCGGCGAGCGCAACGTCTTCCGGCAGCTCCTCAGTGGTCCAGCTCAGGACGTCGGGGCGCTGATCCACGAAGCGCTGGTCCTCGAGCAGCCAGGTGAACCAGCCGCCAGGGTAGTCGGCGGGATAGGTCATCTCGATGGGACGGTGGCGGTAGGGCACGGGATGCGCCGGGTCGGAGAGGTAGCTGTCGGCGGCCTGCGGGTTCGCGCTCCGTGGCGGATCGAACGAGAGTTTTCCCATGCTGCGGAAATAGAGCTTCTTCGTCTGGGCCTGCTTGGGCGGCCAGGAGTCGAACTTCGTCCACTCGTCGCTTCCCGTCTGGAAGAGGATGGCCTCCTGCAGAGGCAGCTGGCCTTTATTCTTCAGCCAGTAGGCGAACCAGGGCGCCTCGATCTTCCGCCGGAAATAGAGCGCGGTGTCGCTGCCGAAGGGAATCGCGCCGAGCGAGCTGCCCGCGCCGTGCGCCCAGCCGCCGTGATTCCAGGGGCCCACGGCGAGATAGTTGAGGTGGTCGGGGTCATCCTTTTCCAGCAGCTCGTAGATCTTCATGGGGCCGTAGAAATCTTCCTGGTCCCACCAGCCGGCGACATTGAGGTTGGGTACCGTCGGGCGCTTCAGGATGTAGGGCATGGCCTGCTTTTTCCAGAAGACGTCGTAGTTGGGATGGGCGACGAAATCGTTCCAGGTGGGCAGCGTGCCGTGCAGGTAGTTCTTGTTGGCGTTGGAGAGCGCGCCGAGCCGCAGGTACCACTCATAGGTGTCGAAGCGGTCGAAGGGGAAAATGTAGTTCTCCTTCGAGGTTTCCATCATGGTGGCGTATTCGAAGCCGTAGCTCAGGCGGAAGGCGCCGTGATGGTGAAAATCGTCGCCGAGGAACATGTCCGCGGGCGAGGCCTGCTCGGAGACGGCTTTGAGCGCGGGATGCGGTGAGAGCATGCCCATGACCGTGAGCCAGCCGCCGTAGGAGATGCCCAGGAGGCCGACGCGGCCGTTGTTGCGCGGGACGTTCTTCACCAGCCAGTCGATGGTGTCGTAGGTGTCCGTGCCCTCATCAATGGCCTTGGCGTCCCGGGGATCGCGCACCGGCCGGTTCATGACGAATTTGCCTTCGGAGCCGAAACGGCCGCGGATGTCCTGGAAGACGAAGATGTAGCCGTCGGGGATCATCTCGGCGTAACGGCCGCGCTTGCGGCTGTAGCCCTTGGCGTCGTCGGCGAGGCCGTAGGGGGTGCGCTCCAGGACGATAGGCAGGGGCTCGGCGGCGTTTTTCGGGCTGTAAATCTCGGTGTGCAGCTTCACGCCGTCGCGCGCGGGGATCAGGACCTCGGTCTTGTCGAAGAGCAGCGCATAGTCGGGCGGCGGGGCCTGCGGGGTCTGGGCCGCCAGCGGGACGACGAGCAGTGCAGCCAGCACCGGCAGAAAGAGGTTGGTCAGGGAAATACGCAGGAAGCGCATGGTTCACTCCAGTACCGCGGCATGGCGCAGGTTTCCGGCAGACCCGGGAGCATACCACAGGAGGAAGCGCGCCGGTGGCCGTAGAGGCGCAGGTCTGTTATAATGATAAGTGTTCGCCTGCAGTAAATCGACAAACAGACGGGAGTTCCTTTCGGGCTGCTCGTTGTTGAAGCAGCCTTTTTTGTTTGGAAACTGAAGATCAAGACATGAACCAGAACATTCGCAATATCGCCATTATCGCGCACGTAGACCACGGCAAAACCACGCTGGTGGACGCCATGCTCAGGCAGAGCGGGATTTTCCGCTCCAACGAGGCGGTCGTCGAGCGCGTGATGGATTCGAACGACTTGGAGCGCGAGCGCGGGATCACGATTCTCGCCAAGAACACGGCGCTGTTCTTCCACGACACGAAAATCAATATCGTAGACACCCCCGGCCACAGCGACTTCGGCGGGGAAGTGGAGCGCGCGCTGCGCATGGTGGACGGCGTGGTATTGCTGGTGGATGCCAGCGAAGGCCCGCTGCCGCAGACCCGCTACGTCCTGCAGAAGGCCCTGGCGGCCAAGCTGCCCCCGGTCATCGTGCTGAACAAGATTGACCGCCCTGACGCGCGGCCCAAAGAAGTACTGGACGAGATCTACGATCTGTTCATCGACCTCGATGCCACCGAAGACCAGCTGGACTTCCCCGTGGTGTACACGAACGCGCGTGCGGGCGTGGCGCACCGCACCCCGGGCGACGATTCCAAGGACCTGCTGCCGCTGTTCGAAACCATCGTGGCCAAGATTGCGCCGCCTCCGGGCGATCCCGCAGGCCAGCTGCAGATCCAGGTGATGAACCTCGACTACAGCGACTTTCTCGGGCGCATCGCCATCGGCCGGGTCTTCAACGGCACGCTGAAGCGCGGCGAAGAAGTGGGTATCAGCAAGCTGGATGGAAAACTCACGCCGACGCGCATCACCAAGCTGTACACCTTCCGGGGGTTGGAGCGCGACGAAGCAGAAAGCGTTGTCGCGGGCGATCTCGTGGCCATTGCCGGCGTCGAGGGCATTCAGATCGGCGAGGGCATCACGGATCTCGCCGCTCCCGCGCCGTTCGAACCGTTGTTGATCGATGAGCCGACGCTGGCCATGATCTTTACGGTGAACAGCAGCCCGCTCTCCGGCAAGGACGGCAGCTACCTCACCTCGCGCGACCTGCGCGATCGCTTGCAGAAAGAGCTGCTGACCAACGTCTCCATCCGCGTGGAAGACACGGACACGCCGGAATCGTTCCGCGTGCTGGGGCGCGGCGAACTGCAGCTGGCCATCCTGATCGAAACCATGCGCCGCGAAGGCTTCGAGCTGATGGTGGGCAAGCCGGAAATCGTGGTGCGCAATGAAGGCGGCAAGAAGCTGGAGCCGCTGGAGCGGCTGGTGATCGACGTGCCGGAGAGCTTCATCGGCATCATTCTCGAGACGCTGGGCAGCCGGCGCGGCGAGATGGTCAAGATGAGCAATCACGGCTCGGGGCGCGTGCGCATGGACTTCAAGATTCCTTCGCGCGGGCTGATCGGGCTGCGCAGCCAGCTGCTTACCGACACGCGGGGCACCGCGCTGATTCATTCCATCTTCGACGGCTGGACGGACTACGCCGGGGAGATGGCGTTGCGGCCCACGGGCGCGCTGGTGGCCGACCGTTCCGGCCCGTCCACGGCGTTTGCGCTGTGGAACATCCAGGAGCGCGGGGAGCTGTTCATCGGCGCGGCGATCGAAGTGTATGAAGGCATGATCGTGGGAGAAAATTCGCGCGAACAGGACATGGACGTCAACGTCACCAAGGAAAAAAAGCAGACGAACATGCGTTCCTCGAGCGCGGACGAAGCCATCCGGCTGATTCCGCACCGCGAGCTGAGCCTGGAACAGGCCATCGAGTTCATCGCCGACGACGAGTTCGTCGAGGTCACCCCGAAATCGATCCGCCTGCGCAAGAAGGTTCTGCAGGCCAACAAGCGCCCGCGCCGCTGGCAGGAAATCCGCGCCAGCAACGTGGCCAAGTAAGCGAGTCCGGGGGGACAGACACTTGTCCTGGCCTGCCCCTTCCGGGACATGGTTCACTGGCTCGCCAGCGCAGGTCAGCCTGTAGGCAGACGAGATGTGGAATCTCCCACAACCCTCCCCCAAGCGTTTGAGTGAGATGGCGCAGGAGACGGAAGCCAGCGGCCCGCAGTCAATTCGAAGTACTTTATAATCTGTAAGTTACATGTTCATTCCCGATGCTGACTTGGTATTTCGCATGCATCTCCCAACGAGGGGGGGCCGAGTCAGGAGTGTCGTATGGAGAAAGCCATGAGCCATGCTCTGGACTATACCGTAGTGACCAACAAATCTTTTGCCGATGCGGTACGCGCGGTCGAGCAGAAAGCCGTGGAAAACGGTTTTCGCGTGCTGCACGTGCATGACTTCGCCGCCATGCTCGGCGAAAAAGGCTTTGCGCGCGAGCCGCTGACCATCGTGGAGATCTGCAACGCGCGTTACGCCAGCGAGGTGTTGAAGAAAGATGTGCGCACCGCGCTGCTGCTTCCCTGTCCGGTGGCCGTGTTCGTGGAAAACGGCAAAACCTGCATCAGCACCATGCTTCCCAGCACCATGGCCGATTTCTTCCCCGAGAAGGGCATTGCGGAAGTGGCTTTCGCGGTGGAAGAAACCGTGCGTAAGATCGTGGACGAAGCGAAAGCCGAGCCCCACGAGCTTGTCTCCCGCGCCCAGCCAGCGCCCTGAGAGGGAACCGCCCGGCCAATTGCCGGGAAAACCCGGGCGCCGCGCTAGAATCGGGCTGCGGAAATCCTGAGAGGAAAGAACTCGCTGTACGGCTTCAGCTCCTGAAGTCTCCAAGTTTGGCGCATTGTTACTTCGAGCAGGTATAGAGGTAACCGTCGCGGACCTGGTGTAGAGTCTTAGGTTCCATGCGGCATCACGCTCCACCTCAGTCGCCCGGTTCGCCCCGCTTCCGCGGGATTGGCACCTATTCCCGCTTGCCGCAGCTGGCCGCGGAGGAGCGCGCGGATTTCGGCATCATCGGCGTGCCCTTCGATCTGGGCGCCAGCTTCCGCAACGGCCAGCGCTTCGGCCCGGTGGCGGTGCGCGAAGCCTCGCGCCTGGTGCGCCTGGCGCATCCCTATCACTGGATCGACATCTACGAATTCCTGAGCGGCGGCGACTACGGTGATGCGCCGGTCTATCCCGCCGATCTGGCGCAGAGCATCGCCGCCATCGAGGAGTACGTGCGGCCGGTCGTGGCGGGCGGCACGGTGCCCATCGCGATCGGCGGAGACCACACCGTCTCCCTGCCGCTGCTGCGCGCAGTGGCCGCGGCTCACGACGAGCTGGCCCTGGTGCATTTCGACGCGCACACCGACACCGATGACGAGCTCTTCGGCTCCAAGGTTTGCCACGGCACGCCCTTCCGCCGCGCCCTCGAGGAAGGCCTGATCGATCCGAAGCATTCCATCCAGGTGGGCATTCGCGGCTCTACGGTGACCGCCGGGGAGATCGACGATTCGCGCGCCCTGGGCTTTGAGGTGATCGAAGCGCCGGAAATGTTTGCGCTAGGCCCGGCTGGCGTGGTCGAGCGCATTCTGGCGCGCGTGGGCAGCCGCAAGGCCTACCTCACCTTCGACGTGGATTTTCTGGACCCCGCCTATGCGCCGGGAACGGGCACACCGGAAGTGGGCGGTCCGGCGTCGCACGAAGCGCTGGCCATGCTGCGCGGCCTGGGGGCCATTCCCTTCGTGGGCTTCGACGTGGTGGAGGTCCTGCCCGCCGCCGACCATGGGCAGATCACCGCGCTCCTTGCCGCCAACGTGATCTTCGAGTTCATCTCGCTCCTGGCGGTGCGCCGCCGCGCCGCCGGGCGCACCACCTGACGGCGAAATTGCCCACGCAGATTGCTCCAGAGCATGTACTTTCCGGCGCGCTTTCACGCGGCTCGCTGTGTTTTCTCACGCAGCGATGCCCGTAGCTAGTACCTGTACTCGCAGAATAGCCCTTACCGTTTCAGTAACTTACACAGCCGGCGCCGGAAAGTATCTTTGGCTGCTCGCCTGCATTATTAAAATAGCTCGCTTGCATTTTTGTGATTATTTTCGGTGCCAGACGCCCGGAAGAAGGAGCGGCCATGCCGGTCAAGGAAGCCTACTTGGAGCGCGTCGTCGGCGAAGTGGAGAAGCTGGCGGCCAAGGTCGCGCACCTGAAGAGCCGGCTGGCGCAGGAAGGCGGGGGTCTGCAACTCCGCTACTACTGGGAGTTGGAGTATCTGCGCAAGCGTTTTGCGGAGTTCAAGCAGCGCGTGGAAGAATTGGAAGAAGCCGATGAGTCGCGGTCCCAGGAACTCTTCGAATCCGCAGAGATAACCTGGAGAGACCTGGAACGCACCATCGAAGGGCTATTGCGCGGGCTTCCCTGACGCGGCGGCGCGTGCGGCGCCTGGCAGAGCCGGGAAGGAGGATGCCATGAAAAAGACAGGAAAGAGCGGTCTGGGGCATCTGCAGAAAATGAAGAAGCAGGAGCGCCAAGTTCTGGCGTCAAAGATTCACATGGAGACGCAGGGCCGTCCGCGTACCGCAAAGCGGCCTCACCGCCGTATGGCGTGACAGAAAACAGAGCGACTCCGAAAGCGGGACCTGCCGGTGCGGGTCCCGCTTCTGCTTTTTGGGACTGCCTGTTTCCGCCGCCGCTCCCCCGCCTCGCAAAAAGTCCGCGCGGACACAGACAGGCCGCGGCGAATGCACTAGAATCACTGTGCCGCCGCGGCGGACGCAACACCGCCGGCCGGCAACTCCCTCGCGAGGCGCACCGTCATGTTCAAAGAAGAGATGCTGAAGGGCAGGGCAGTCTTTCTCACCGGAGGCGGCACGGGCCTCGGAAAGTCCATGGCGCTGCGGCTGGCCGGATTGGGGGCGCGGCTGTTCGTGGTGGGGCGGCGCGAAGAGCCGCTGCGCGAAACCTGCGAAGAGATCCGCCGCGCGGGGGGCGTGGCGAGCTACGCCATCTGCGACGTGCGCGATTACTCCGCGGTGGAAGCCGCCGCCGGCGCCGCGGAGGAGCAGTTCGGCCGCATCGACACGCTCGTCAACGGCGCTGCGGGCAACTTCATCGCCCGCACGGAGAAGCTCACGCCGAACGCCTTCAACGCCGTGGTGGGCATCGTGCTCCACGGCACCTTTCACTGCACGCAGGTCTTCGGCAAGCGCTGGATCGCCGCCAAGCAGCCCGGCAACGTTCTGAATATCGTCACCACCTATGCCGCGGCCAATTGCGGCTCGGGCTTCATCGTGCCGTCGGCGTGCGCCAAGGCCGGGGTGCTGGCGATGACCACTTCGCTGGCGGTGGAATGGGCGAAATACCGCATCCGGGTGAACGCCATCGCCCCGGGACCCTTCCCGACCGAGGGGGCCTGGTCGCGGCTGATGCCCTCGAAACAGTTCGAAGAACACGCCATCGAAAAGCATCCCATGAAGCGCTTCGGGCGCCACGAGGAGCTGGCCAATCTGGCGGCCTTCCTCCTGAGCGACATGGCCGAATACATCAACGGGGAATGCGTGGTGATCGACGGCGCACAGTGGCTGCGCGGCGCCGGGGAATTCAACGACCTGCTCGTGCTCCCCGAAGCCGCCTGGGAAGCCATGGAAGCGGCGCGCGCGAAAAAGTAGGCTGGCCGCGCCTCACAGGTCCACGAAAACCTGGGCGCGCCAGCCTTCCGCGGTCTGCTCCACGAAGAGCTGGTGAAACGTCACGGCTTTGATGTGCGTGTTCATCTCGTGCCGAGCCCGGTCGAAAGGCTCGCCGTAGGCCGTGCCATGCACGCGGGCCGGCTCGAGCGCGGTCACATCGGCGCGGCGAAAGACCAGGCGCTCGGCCTCCGCCACGGCCAGCAGCTCCGCCAGCCAGGCGTACAGCAGCGTCTCGTTGTCGCTGCCCGTGGTTTCGATCTCCCGCGATTCCCGCTCCTCCACCGTGGCCAATTCGCAAGTCAGAGAAAAAAGCGCCAGCGCCGCATTCTCGAACAGCTCCTCGCGCGTCTTCCCGTAGGCGCGGAATCCGATGTCCGCGGGGTGCTCGAGAATCTCGAACGGTGTTTTCACCATACTTCGATTCTAGTCCCTGAAGGGCGCGAGAGATGCGAGTTTTGAGACGCGTGCAGCCACTTCGGTATCAATTACGTTGACTACGCAATCTGTCGATTGAGGTGATATTTTCCACGTCCAACGCGGACAAATAACTCCGTTGTCTGTTTGTTGCCGACGGCATGCTTCCCGAGAAATGTGTGATACGTTCCTTCTGCCCACCCTGGGCAAGCTCGCTTTACCATTGCGGCGTCGAACGGCTGTGCGAGCTTTCCGGAACGAACTGCGGCGTAAATATCGGACCCGAACTTTTTCATAATATCACCCCAACGTGTTTTCTTACGCCATGCTTTCCAGTACGATCCAACGCATCATTTGCAGGGGTAAGCCTCCTGAAGCGCCAGCAAGACCAACAATGCCGCATGGTCACGTAGGTTCTTCGGGTTCTCGCGTAGATACTTCACCACAATTCGAACCACCTGCGGCGTCGGCATGAAACCTTCCTTTGGAAAGCAAATCAACGGCGACGAAAAATGGAGTCGGGCTTTCTCCGCAGCTTCCGTCTCGGCGTATCCATCAACGACGCCGAGAATGTAGCCAGTGCAGTGGGAGGCGTCCACGAATTCCAAGTCGGTTAGCGTTGTGTCCCCGTCGATGGCGCGCATAGCTTGTTTGCAGTCGTGAAGCAATTCATTCCCCGTGGGCATGTCTTGGTCCACTGTGGGTTTCTGGGCGGCTTTCGTTGACCCTAAATTCGCGGATAGAAACAACTGGACGAACAGCACCATCCCAACTATTGCACTTTGTACGTGTCGCATTTAACGCTCCCGTGCTCGCGGTCGTCAGTGATGGTGGACGAACCGATGCCATCGCTCTCGCAACTTCCAATACCAGCTTACTCTCTGAGGGTCGATTGCTAGTTCAAAAAGCAAGTTGGCGTGCTTTCTATCAAAGGTACACTCAGGACCAAAGGACCGTTTTATTAGCGCGTCCAATTCTTTTTTCTCATTGTCATTTTTAACCGTTTTCATTCTTTCAGTGACGGCATCTTTTATACGGGAAAGTGATTCTATTGCCTCTAAGGATTCTAGATTCGTGCGCTTGCCGTCCGGTGAAAGACTATCGGCGTGCATTATCCTAAGTACATTATCAATGTCTTCTGCTGGAATTCTTTCAATGCCCTCGTTCGGCATCCAACGGACTTCCAAGTGCTCCCGCGTGTGATTCAATACAAAGCCGTTCTTCTTAAAACCTAACGTGCAAACGTCGCCGCGCTTCCAAGGGTGCTTGCGTGGGTCAAGCGGTGGCTGCGATATTGTCATCGGACTCCGATCAGTCTACCGTTATGGCACGTAAACACAATTACAAAAAGTCGGGCCATTTGCCATGATAGAATCCGCCCACCGGGGGAAACGAATGACGAAACCAAACAAGCCCACGATCTCCATGATCTTACTTTATCTGGCGATTTTGTTTGGCGGCGTCCTTCTCGTAGCTTGGGTGCTGTCGGAGATTTTAAGTCTGCCCCCCAAGGCCACATACCAACTCACGAAGGCATCTCTCGACGCTGCGGCGGCGGTCGCGGTTCTAGGTTTTGCGTTTGCCCGCCAAAGGCTCAATACGAAGGTAACGTTGATCGCCACAGGATTGCTTTCGCTGGGTCTGACTCTTTGGGTCCTTTCGATTGGGCATCAATCGCCCACAGGTGCGTCCACAATCTCGACCGTCGATCAAGATGCTTACGTCGTGAGCACAGAACGCTTTGACGAAAATGGGAAACCTGTGTGGACGCTCGCTCACGGAAAACAACTTTATACCATCAACTATGACAACACTTGCACTCAGCAAACCGCCGCCGCTGATTGTGACCACGCCCTCGACGTCGGACAATCATTTGGAGGATCGAATGTGTCCTTCCACGGCGACGGCCATGTAATTTCCCTCGTGGAATCCAAGGCCGACAAAGACTTAACGCACTTCTATCAGGTAATGCGAGTTGATGCGGTTCCCTAACATTTGCCAAAAGGAGACGACAACCAACATGCCCAAAGTTTATTTGCATGCCACTGACATCAATAAATTTGAGTGGGTTGACAAGCCGGAAAATGCCACTGCGGATGCTAAGGAATCCATGGAGGTGACTTTGAAGCAATTCAAGGGTGCCGAATTGGAGCGTGCTCCTAAAAAGACCCTACAACACGAATCGGGTTGGATTATCAGCAAGGAGGCGTAAAGAAAAAGATCCGAGGAGAACGGCCTGCCCGAATTTATCGATTAGATACTTCTGGTACTTAAATCCTATTCGGGTAAACCAACCCCACCGCGGGTGGCACATCCTTTGCGAGCGGAAGCGAGAGGGTGGCCCATCTTTTCGCGGTTTTTGCGAAAAGGTGGGGATTTTGACTTTTTGTGCCACAAGGACAACTCTCCTCACATACTTTTCCACAACCCATACCAATACCGCTAATAATTCCTTTGAAAGTAAGTTATTTATAGGCTATCATTCCCCGTGAATCGCGATCTTCACACTCGCCGCCAAGCCCACCATCGCCCTTCTGCCCCGTCTCCCTGCTCCGCCCCGCATAGCCAAATCGCGCTCTTTTCGCTCTTTTGCGTCCAGCACGTTTCTGTAAGTCTTGTGTTTGCCACTCTTACGCACTTCCAAAAACAGGAGCGCGCCGCAACTCTCCTGCAATCAATCCAATACGCACTCTTTGCAAAAACACCGGGGGTGGGCAGGGAGTCCTCCCCATTTCGTCACTCCCCACTCGCCACGATCTCCTTTATATTCTGCAGTTACAAAAATTCCACCTGCAACCCTTGCGGAATCAGCAGTTCCAAAACACACGACTTCATCCCCTTTGGAATCTGCAGTTCCAAGAAAACAGGGGGGTGGGGGTCATTCTGTTTACTTGCCCCGATCATCCCAGTCACGAGTCGCAACTCACGAATCACGAGTCACTTTCCCGGACTCGCCTTGACCCTGCCCGGTCCCGCCGATAAGCTAGTTGTTTCTCGCGCGGCTTGCCGGAGTTCGGCGGGCCGTTCCCAGGCGGACATGACCATGGATCAGATTCGCGTTACCTTGCCGGACGGAAAAGTGCACGAGGTGGCGAAGGGCACGACTGCGGGGGAGATTGCCCGCAAGATCGGGCCGCGCCTGGCGGAAGCCGCGCTGGTCGCGCGGGTGACGCCGGCCACAGCGCCCGCGACGGGCGCCGCGAAAGCTCTGGCCGCGACCGGCACGGACGAGCCGGAGGCCGGCGACCTGGTGGACCTGCGGCGCCCGCTCGAGCAGGACGTCCGCCTGCAGATCCTCACGGAAAAAGATCCCGACGCGCTCTACGTTTTCCGCCACTCCGCGGCGCACCTGCTGGCCGCCGCGGTGATGGATCTCTATCCCGGCGTGAAGCTGGGCATCGGCCCGCCGGTGGAGAACGGCTTCTTCTACGAATTCCTGCGCGAGGAGCCGTTCACCCCGGACGACCTCGTCAAGATCGAAAAGAAAATGCACGAGCTGGCGGAGCAGGACATCCCCAACGAGCGCAAGCTGCTGCCCAAGGCCGAAGCGCTCGAGCTGTATAAGAAGACCAACCAGACCTTCAAGTGCCAGCTGGTCGAGGAAAAGGCCGAAGAGCCGATGGTCTCCTTCTACACCACGGGGAAATTCATCGACTTCTGCCGCGGACCGCACATTCCTTCCACCAAGCGCATCACGGCCTTCAAGCTGATGAGCGTGGCCGGAGCCTACTGGAAGGGCCAGGAAGGCAACGCGCAGTTGCAGCGCATCTACGGCGCGTGCTTTTTCACGCAGAAGGACCTCGACGATTACCTGCACCGCCTGGAAGAGGCCAAGCGCCGCGACCACCGCAAGCTGGGCCCGGAGCTGGACTTCTTCAGCATCCAGGAGGAGGCCGGGCCGGGGCTGATCTTCTGGCACCCCAAGGGCGGCCTGGTGCGCAAGATCATCGAGGACTGGCTGCGCGAGGAGCTGCTGAAGCGCGGCTACGACCTGGTGTTCACGCCGCACATCATGCGCCTGGATCTGTGGAAGACCAGCGGGCACACCAATTTTTACAAAGAGAACATGTTCGGCGCGGTGGAGGTCGAAAAGGCCGAATACCAGCTCAAGCCCATGAACTGCCCGGGCCACATCCTCATTTACAAGACCAAGCTGAAGAGCTATCGCGACCTGCCGGTGCGCCTGGCTGAGCTCGGCACGGTCTACCGCTACGAACGCAGCGGCGTGCTGCACGGCCTGCTGCGCGTGCGCGGCTTTACGCAGGACGATGCGCACATCTTCTGCACGCCCTCGCAGATCGAGGGGGAAGTCGAAGCCTGCGTGGACTTCGCCTTCGCGGTGATGAAAAATTTCGGCTTCGACAAATTCGAGGTCGAGCTCTCCGACTGGGACGCCACACACCCGGAAAACTACGCCGGCAAGCCCGAGGACTGGCACCGCGCTACCGCCGCGCTCGCCGGCACCCTGAAGCGCATGAACATTCCCTTCAAGCGTATGGAGGGCGAAGCCGCGTTCTACGGGCCGAAGATCGACGTCAAGCTGATCGACGCCATCGGGCGGCCCTGGCAGCTCACCACCGTGCAGTTCGATTTCAACCTCCCGGCGCGCTTCGGCCTGGAATACGTCGGCGAAGACGGCGCGCGGCACCAGCCCCTGATGGTGCACCGCGCCCTGCTCGGCTCGGTCGAACGCTTCTTCGGCATCCTCATCGAGCACTACGCCGGGGCGTTTCCGGTGTGGCTCGCGCCGGTGCAGGTGGAAGTCTGCCCGGTGAGCGAAAAGGTCAACGACTACGCCAGGCACGTGACGGAAACCCTGAAGCACCATGGCCTGCGCGTGCATCTCGACGACCGCAACGACAAGCTCCCGGCAAAGATCCGCGACGCGCAGATGCAGAAGATTCCCTACATGCTGGTGGTGGGCGCGAAGGAAGCGGAAGCCGGCACGGTCTCCGTGCGCCACCGCAGCAAGGGCGACCTCGGCCCGCGCCCGCTCGCCGAATTCGTCGCGGCCCTGCAGAAGGAAGCGGAAACCCGCGCCGCGCAATAGTCATGGCGCTTGATTTAACAGGTTCCTTATTGTTATAAGTGCCATCCTGAGGCGAACCGGCGAGGTTCGCAGAAGGATGACAGATTTGGGACTGCACGCCATTTAGGAGGCCGCACATGCCGAAATTTCTGATTGAGCGGGAAATCCCCGGCGCGGGAAAACTCAGCGCGGCGGAGCTGCATGGCGTCGCCCAGAAGTCCTGCAGCGTGATCCGCACTTTGCCGGGCGTGCAGTGGGTCGAGAGCTACGTCACCGACGACAAGGTTTATTGCGTGTACATCGCGCCGAACGAGCAGGCCATCCGCGACCACGCCCAGCAAGGCGGCTTCCCGGCCAACCGCATCTCCGTCATCCGCCGCATGATCGACCCCACGACCTCGGAGGGCTAGCCGGCACCAATAGCGCCGGCTTGTCTACGGCGCGGGAAGCTGCAAGAGCGCTCTCCGCAGAAGCCAGGCGCAGAACAACAGACCCGCGAACTCGAAGGACACTCCCGCGGCGAGCGTGCTGCGTGCGACTCCGGTCTTGGCCAGAAACACAAACCAGCGGTCGAAGCCCAGGCCCATGGGTGCCGGCTTGGGAGAGCGAATGTAGAACAGCAGCCGGCGGCTCATGCTGGGAATCGGCGAATAGCCGGGGCGGTAGGTCCAGTGCTCGTCGAAATACCGGCCGGTGGCCTGGTCCTCCAGAAAGCTGGTGGAAATCCCAATGACCTGGATCAGAAACCCGGCGAGGAACAGGACGATCGCCAGCTTGCGGAGCCGCGGCGCGAAATCGGCCAGCGCCGGACCGAGCCCCAGGCAGAGCAGCACAATTCCCGGAACCTGATAGCGCGGGCCGTAGCTGTAGCTTCCCTCCACGTGCGAAAAGTGCGCGTAGAAGAAGAGGTACGCCAGGGGGAGGAGGGTGGCGATGGTGGCCAGGCCGCGGTCGCGCTTGGCCAGACGGAAAATGCCCGGAATGGCGAGCAGCAGCGGCGGCGCGAACAGCAGCATGGATTTTCCGGGCGAGAAGAGAAAGATGTACAGCCCCTTTAGAATAGGCGTATCGAATGTATTGAGGACCTTGCCATTTTCGGCCACCGCGGGATAGCCGAAATCCTGCCAATGGCCGAAGAGCATGTGGTTGCGCACCAGGCAGGCGACGCCAAACAGGCCGATGACGGTGGCCAGGACGAAGGCGGGCCGCAGGCCGTTCTTTTTTTCGCGCACGAGGACGGCCAGCAGAAAAATCGCCGCCGCGAACACATGTACGGGCCGCACCCACAGGCTGATCCCTAGAAACAGCCCGGCCAGCGCCGCGTTCTTCGCGGAGATGCCCGCGGATTCCCCGCTGGCAAACAGGAACAAGGCGGCCGCCAGGAGCAACGCCGCGGCCAGCGGTTCCGAGTAGAACCAGGCGGAATAGGAGAACACCGGCGTGGCCAGCGCAAACAGCGTGGCGGCGGCCAGCGCGGTGCGCAGCGCAATCCCCAAGCGGCAGAAAATCAGGAAGAGCAGGGCCGCGGCGAGCGCCGAAAAGGCCGCGTTGCTGGCCGTGAGCACGGCCGTCATGACGAATTCTCTGGACCACGGCGGAACCCCGGGAAGGACGCTGAGCAGCGCCGATCCCAGCGCGTACCACGGAACGATGGCGGCGGCTTGGCCCGGGCCGTAGGGCGTCTGCGGCTGTCCGCTGCGATCCAGCTTGCCGAAGAAAAGGCCCGCGGAAACCGCCTGCGGGACCGCCGTACTGGCGTGCTGGGCGAGACTTTGCACCTGAAAGTTCACCGACACTTCATCCATGGTGCGCACGCGGCCGGTCGAGGTCAGCAGAAACAGGAAATGCAGCGTCAGAAAGAACAGGAGGGCGATGCGGTTGGCTGGATGGGTGTCCGTACGCTGCATGCGGTGATTTAATCATGCCGCCGCCGGCGGGTGGCGTGCCGCTCCCCGCCCGTGTATCGTTTCAGGCATGCCCGCAGCGGGTCCTCCGGAAGCTCCGGGACCCTGCCCGGGCAGGCGCTTGCCGGCAAACCGTCTGCGCATGCTATACTTTCCACTCTGCCCCTGGACGCTGGTGCCGTCTGTGCGGGCGGGAATGCGGTGCAATCGGGGCCAGCCCAGGCAAGTCGAGGCGGGTCATGCGCCTATCATTGATAAGGGGGATTTATCGCTGAACGTGGTTTTCGGATGGCCGATCGGGTCCGCGTAAACGAGCGGATTCGGGCGCGAGAGGTTCGGGTGATTGATGAAGAGGGCGCGCAGCTCGGCGTGATGCAGCCGTTTGAAGCCGTGCGCATGGCGCGCGAACGGGGGCTCGACCTGGTGGAAATTTCACCGTCCGCCGATCCGCCGGTATGCAAGATCACCGATTACGGCAAGTACCTCTACCAGCTGAGCAAGAAGGCGCACGAGCAGCGGAAAAGCAGCCGCGGCTCCCAGCTGAAGGAAGTGAAGTTTCGGCCGGCTACCGCGGAACATGACTATCAGGTTCGCAAGAACCAGATCATCCGGTTCCTCGGGGAAGGCCACAAAGTGCGCGCGATGATCTTCCATCGCGGGCGCGAAATGGCGCACCAGGAAGTAGGCCGCGCGAAGATGCAGCGGCTGCTCGGCGAAATCGGCGAGCACGCACTGATCGAAACGCCGCCGCGCATGGAAGGCAACGTCCTGGTGGCGTTGCTGGCGCCGAAAAAGGGCGCCACCAAAGCCGCGGCCGCAGAGAGCTGAGAGCGAAAGGATTCAGGGGCATGGCGAAGAAGAAGGCCAAGAAGCTGAAACTCAAGACGCACCGCGGCGCGGCCAAGCGCTTCAAGGTCACCGCAACGGGCAAGATTCTGCGCATGCATTCGGGCAAGCGCCACCTGCTGGGCACCAAGGCCCCGGGCCGCATGCGCAAGCTGAAGAAGCTGGCCCAGGTGAGCCCGGCCGACGCTAGAAACGTGAAGCTGCTGCTTCCGTACGCCTAGATTTTTTGTCATTCAAAACGTCCCGGCATAGCGGGCGTTCGGAATGACACGCTGTAAGAAGTTGTAGCGCAGGGTGAAAGCCCGGCGCTGTCGCTCAGCTCAATCGCCGAGCGGCTTCGTTCTGTGTAATTGCAGAGCGATTTTGTTCTGCATAATCGCTGAGCGATTATCGTGCCAGGCAGCGCTTCACGGGTGCCTGCCGGCCGAAACGGCCCGCCACGTTGCGGGCTTTGCCGTACACATCGGAGACAAACCCGTTGCGATGCGCCTTTTTTTGCGCCTTCGCGCCCTGTTTGTCTCCCCACTTAAGGAGAAAACCCAATGGCTCGCGTAAAACGCGGCACCAAGCGCCGTGCGCGCCGCAAGAAGTACCTCAAGCGCACAAAAGGCTTCTTCCTCACCAAGAGCAAGCTCTACCAGTCGGCGCAGGAAGCGGCCAACCGCGCGGATCGTTATGCTTTCCGCGACCGCCGCGCCAAGAAGCGCCAGTACCGCCGCCTGTGGATCCAGCGCATCGGAGCCGCCGCACGCCTGAACGGCCTGACCTACGGGCAGCTGATTCACGGCTTGAAGGTGGCGGCCGTCGATCTCGACCGCAAGGTCCTGGCCGATCTCGCGGTGCTCGACGCTGCGGCGTTCGCGCAGCTCGCGGCCAAGGCCAAGGCCGCCGCGCCCCCGGTCAAGAAGAACGCGAAGAAAGCGTAGTTCGGGGTTTCGCCGTATCGCCGGCTTGCAGCCGGCACGCTCGACCGCAGGGGCACGATCGTCCGCGCCCCTGCAGACGATTGGACTTCGATGAGCTCTGTCGAAAGCAAGACCGCGAAGACCCTGGCCGCACTGGACGCCGCGCAGCCGCAACCCGTGGTGGCGCTCTTCGCCGAGGTGCGCGCGCGCTTCGACGCCGAGGCCGCCGCCGCGCACGACGAGGTCTCCTGGAAACTTTTCCGCGACGCCTGGCTCGGGCGCAAATCCGGCGTCCTCACGCAGATCACCGACAACTGGCTGAAGCCCGCCTCGCCGGAGCTGAAGCGCGCCGTCGGCGCCGCGCTCAACGAGCTGCGCGCGCACGTCGAGGCGCAGATCGAGGCCCGCCGCGTGGCGCTGGAAGGCGCCGCCGACGAAACCACCCTGGCCCGCGAGCGCGTGGACCTCTCGCTCCCCGGCGTGGTCCGTCCCGTCGGCTCGCGCCACATCATCCGCCAGGTCTTCGAGGAGATCGAGCGCATCTTCCTGCAGATCGGCTTCTCCGTCGCCGAGGGGCCGGAGATTGAATCGCCCTACTACAATTTCGAAGCGCTCAACATCCCCGAGTTCCATCCCGTGCGCGACGATATGGATACCTTCTACCTGGAGCTGCCGAAAGGCGCTCCCGGGCAGCTCCTCCTGCGCACGCACACTTCCCCCGTGCAGATCCGCACCATGGAGAAGCAGACTCCGCCCGTGCGCGTGATCGTCCCCGGCAAGGTCTATCGCCGCGACAATCCCGACGCCACGCACTCCTTCATGTTCCACCAGGTCGAAGGCCTGGCCGTGGATACGGACATCACCTTCTGCGATTTCACCGGCACGATCGAATATTTCGTGCACGAATTTTTCGGACCCGGCGTGAAGACCCGCTTCCGCCCCAGCTATTTTCCGTTCACCGAACCGTCGGTCGAATTCGACGCCTCGTGTATTTTCTGCGCCGGGCGCGGCACGGCCGCGGGCGGCGGCGCCTGCTCGAAGTGCAAGGGCGCGGGCTGGATCGAGCTTTTCGGCGCGGGCATGGTGGACCCCGCGGTCTATGGCTTCGTCAACTACGACGCGGCCAAAGTCAGCGGCTTCGCCTTCGGCATCGGCATTGACCGCCTGGCCATGCTGAAGTACGGCATCGACGACATTCAGGTGTTTTTCCAGAACGATGTGCGCTTCCTGCGCCAGTTTCCGTGAAGCGCATGTAGCGCCGGCCGGAATTTATCCCGACGGAGCCGGGAGGCCCGCTATCTTCGAGGGTTTATCCGCGGGCAGGGCGTAAGAGGCAGCAAGGATTTCGAGAATGAAGGTCGTATACAACTGGCTGAAGGAGTTCGTGGACCTGACGGCGCCGGCCGAGGACGCCGCCTCGCGCCTGGCGCTTTCCGGCACGAACATCGGCGGCATCGAGCAGGGCGCGCAGGGCGCGGTCATCGAAGCCGAGCTCACCACCAACCGCCCTGATTGCCTCGGGCACTACGGTCTGGCCCGCGAACTCAGCGCCATCTACAGGCTGCCGCTGAAGCCGGTCGCCCCCAAGCCCGCGGAAAGCGCAGCGAAAGCCGTCGGCGCGGTGCGCGTCGAGATTCAGTCGCCGGAGCTCTGCGGCCGCTTCACCGCGCGCGTCATTCGCGGCGTGAAGATCCAGCCCTCGCCGGCCTGGCTGCGCGAGCGCCTGGAAGCCGCGGGCGTGGCCTCCATCAACAACGTCGTGGACGCCACCAACTACGTCATGCTCGAGCTGGGCCACGCGCTGCACGCCTTCGACTACGACCTCGTCCGCGATCACCGCATCGTCGTGCGCCAGGCCAAACCCGGCGAAAAGATGAAGACGCTCGACGGCCTCGAGCGCCAATTGACTCCCGGCATCTGCATGGTCTGCGACGGCGACGGCACGCGCGCCGTGGGCATCGGCGGGATCATGGGCGGTACCGAGACGGAAATCTCCTTCTCCACGAAAAACGTCCTCCTCGAATGCGCCTGGTTCGAGCCCGTCGCCATCCGCCGCGCCACGCGCTTTCTCCGCCTGTACACCGAGGCCTCGACGCGCTTCGGCCGCGGCGCCGATCCCGAACTGGCCGAGCTGGCTTCGCGCCGCTGCGCCGAGCTGATCCTGCAGCTGGCCGGCGGCGAACTGCTCGCCGGCGTGGTGGACGCCTATCCCGGCAAGCGCGCGCCGAAGAAGATCGCCCTGCACCGCAGCGAATTCCTGCGCATCATGGGCGTCGACGTTCCGGACAAGGAGATCGAGGCGATCCTCGCCGCGCTGGGTTTCGCGCCCGTGCGCGTGGATGCCCAGCGCGGAGCCGCGGGCTCCTTGCTCGCCGCGTGGGAGTGCGCGCAGCCCTCCTGGCGCGCCGAAGTGGAGCGCGAGATCGACCTGATCGAGGAAGTCGCGCGCATCTACGGCCTGGACAAGTTTCCTCCGCGCTTTCCCGTGGCCCGCAAGGCCGCGGCGCGCCTGCCGCACGCCGCTGCCGAAGAGCGCCTGCGCGAGCGCCTGATGGGCCTCGGCTACCGCGAGATCGTGACCATTCCGCACGTCGCCGAAGAGCGCAACGAGCTCTTCCGTCCCGCCGAGGCTACACCCGCGCGGCTTGCCAATCCGCTCTCCGAAGAGGCGGGCGTGTTGCGCTCCACCGCGGCGGTGACCATGGCCGCGGCGTTGGAGTGGAATCTCAACCACGGCCAGCGCAGCGCGCGCCTGTTCGAAATCGGCCGCCACTATCGCTTGCAAGGACAGCAGTCGGTCGAGACCCGCGTCCTAGCCCTCGGCGCGACCGGCGAAGCCCGCGAAAAAGGCATCTACGACGCGGCGCGGGCCTTTTCCTTCGCGGATTTGAAGGGCGACCTGGATGCCGCCGGGGCCTTCGCCGGCGGATTCCGCTGGCAACCTGAGGGTGGCGCATGGTTGCATCCGGCGCGCTGTGGCCGCGTGTTTCTCGGGGCCCAGGAGCTGGGCGTCGCCGGCCAGCTGGCGCGCCGCGTGGCCGAACGCCTGAAGCTGCGCCAGGACGTCTTCCTCGCCGAGCTGCTCCTCGATCCGCTCTATGTAGCGATGCGCGCGGCTGGCGACGCCCGGCGCTTTGTGCCCCTGCCGCGCTTTCCCGCTGTCGAGCGCGATTTCTCGCTCCTCCTCGCCGACGGCACATCCTTTGCCGCCGTGGCCCGCGTCATCCAGTCGCTGGGCATCGCGGAAGCCAGCTCGATCGAAGCGGCGGACCTCTTCCGCGGCAAGAACGTGCCCGCCGGAAAATATTCGCTGCTCGTGCGCGTGCTCTTCCAGAGCCCTACGAGCACGCTCACCGAAGCGCAGATCACCGATTTCTCCGGAAAGATCGTCGCCACGCTGGAGAAACAGCTCGGGGCGCAGCTCCGCGCCGGCTGAACCCCTGCGCCGCGGACTGCGGCCCCAGCACAGTGGAAGCGAGGAACACCATGCCGGACACCGGAACACAGAAGCAAAATCCCCTGCAGTACATCACCGACCAGTTGAATGAGCTGCGCGCCCGGGGCGTCGCGCCGAAGCTGCGCGTCCTCGAAGGCGAGCAGAAGACCCTGTGCACCTTCGACGGCAGGGAAGTGATCAACCTGGCCTCGAACAACTATCTCGGCCTGACCACGCACAAGGCCCTGCGCAAGGCCGCGCTCGAAGCCGTCCGCAAATACGGCGCGGGCGCCGGCGCCGTGCGCACCATCGCCGGCACCATGAAGCTGCACATGGACCTCGAAGAGCAGATCGCGCGCTTCAAGAATGTCGAAGCCTGCGTCGTCTTCCAGTCCGGCTTCACCGCCAACGCCGGCACCGTCTCCGCCGTCCTCGGCAAGGAAGATCTGATCGTCTCCGACGAGCTGAACCATGCTTCGATCATCGACGGCGCCCGCCTCTCGAAAGCCACCATCAAGGTCTTCCAGCACAAGGACGTCAAGGACTGCGAGCGCATCCTCCAGGAAACCGCCGCCTGGCCCGGCCACAAGCTCATCATTACCGACGGCGTCTTCTCCATGGACGGCGACATCGCGCCGCTGCCGCAGCTCTGCGACCTCGCCGAAAAGTACAACTGCATCATGATGGTAGACGACGCGCACGCCTCCGGCGTGCTCGGCCGCGGCGGCCGCGGCAGCATCGACCATTTCAATTGCCACGGCCGCGTGCACATCCAGGTGGGCACGCTCAGCAAGGCCGTCGGCGCCATGGGCGGCTACGTCTGCGGCTCGCGCGACCTCATCGACTTCCTCTATCTCCGCGCGCGCCCCTTTCTCTTCTCCACTTCGCATCCGCCGGCCACCGCCGCCGCGTGCCAGGCCGCCTTCACCCTGCTCGATTCGCCCGAAGGCGAGAGGCTGGTGAAGAAGCTGTGGGCCAACACGAAATTCTTCAAGCGCGAGCTGAAGCGCCGCGGCTTTAAATTCGCGGCCAGCGAGACACCCATCATCCCCATCCATGTCGGCGACGCCGCCAAGGCCTTCGAATTTTCCCGCCAGCTCTTCGAAGCCGGCGTCTTCGCTCCGGCCGTGGGCTTTCCCACGGTCGCCGAAGGCAAGGCCCGCCTGCGCGCGATCGTCAGTGCCGCGCACAAACGCGAACATCTTCTCCGCGCCGCCGACATCCTCGCCGAAGTCGCCAAGCCCCTCGGCATCATTTAGAGGACCCTTGGTTTCAGGAATAGGGAATCCATAATTCCCTGTAATTCCTGCTTGGTGGCAGGTTATTTTTAGCCGCTGGTGCGCCTCATTGCGGCCTCAAAAAATTATTAAGTGGTTGAAAACAAGTAAGTTGTAGAATGGAACGCTTCATGCGAACCTTCGCTCCCGGCAACACATATTCTCCAAAAGGCCGAGTTCACGTCATCGGACTGATGGATATTCGAGGAGGTTCACCAGCCATGAAACATGCAGGTCTTGCATTTCTGCTCGGGATTTTTTTTGCCGTGAGCGCCAACGCTCAGTCCGCCGGTGCGCAGGCCGGTGCGCAAGCCAGTGGTCAAGCGTCGGTCCAGGAGGGCAAGAAAGATGTGCAGGCTTCCGGCAGCGCCTCAGCGGCTTCCTCCGCCTCGGCGCATGCCGGCAGGCAAAGCGCCTCACTCGCCAGCGGTACAACGATGAACGCCACGCTCGTCAGCTCTGTGGATTCGAAGAAGGCCAAGGCCGGCAATACCGTCGCAGCCCGGACCACCGAAGCCGTGAAGTCCGACGGGAAAGTGGTTCTGCCGAAGGGCACGAAGCTGGTCGGCCACGTCACGCAGGCCTCCTCCCGGGCAAAGGGCGATTCCGAGTCCGCGCTGGCGATTCAATTCGACAAGGCCGTGCTGAAGAACGGCGAGGAAGTCGCACTGAACGTGTTGATTCAGGCGATCGCCGCGCCACAGCAGATGGCCGCTTCCACAGCGGATGAGGCTGGCTTCGCGGCGGAGGGTGGCGCCAGCGCCGGTAGTTATAGCGGCGGCCGCGGAGGCTTGCTCGGAGGCGCGGGTGGCACGGTCAACACCGCAGTGAACACCGCAGCCAGCACGGCGGGGCAGGTGGCTGGTGCGACCGACGCAACGCTCAACTCGACGGTGAATTCCACCGCGAACGTTGCCGGTGCGTCCCACGGAGCCGTCGGAGGACTGAACGCAGCAGGCCATCTCGCATCGAACAGCAAGGGCGTTTTCGGCTTGAACGGGCTGAACCTGAACACGGCGGCGTCGAACAGCACGCAAGGCTCGGTCATTACGTCGGCCGGCAAGAACGTGCACCTCGACACCGGCACGCGCCTGTTGCTTGTTTCACAAGCCCAGGCCAGCGCTCCACCGAAGCAGTAGCTCAACCACCAACCATTCGTTGTGCAGGGGGCGCGCTCCAACGCCCCCTCTTTTCTTTTGCTTAGCAAAATGCTCGACCGCCCTTTGCTATACTCGCCCGCATGCCCGCTACGCCCAAAAAACTCTTCCTCGTGGACGCCATGGCGCACATCTACCGCGCCTTCTTCGCCCCCATGGACCGCCTGCGCACCGCTTCCGGCATGCCCACCAAAGTGCCCTTTCTTTTCGGCAACATCGTGCGCCGCTTGCTCAAGGACTATCAGCCGGACTACATCGGCATCGTCTTCGACACCAAGGCTCCGACCTTTCGCGACAAGCTGTTCGAAAAATACAAAGCCAAGCGCCCGCCCATGCCCGACGATCTCGCCGTGCAGCTCCCCTACGTGCGCCGCCTGTGCGAAGCCCTGCGCCTGCCCATCCTGGAATTCGACGGTTACGAGGCCGACGACGTGATCGGCGTGCTGGCCCGGCAAGCCGCGAAGAAACACCTCGAGGTCCTGCTGATTACCAACGACAAGGACATGCTGCAGCTCGTCGGCAACAGCATCCGTGTCCTGCGCACCGGCCCGGGCGGCGCCAAGGGCGACGTCGTCGTGGACCAAGCCGGGGTCGAGGAGATCCTCGGCGTCCCGCCGGAGAAGGTCATCGAGGTAATGGCGCTGATGGGCGACACCATCGACAACATTCCCGGAGCCAAGGGCATCGGCGAAAAGGGCGCCACGGAGCTGATCCGCAAATACGGCAGCGTGGAGAGTGCCCTGGAACACGCCGGCGAAGTTTCCAACAAGCGCTACCGTGAAGCCCTGCAGCAGCAGCGCGAACAGGTCCTGCTCTCGAAGCAGCTGGCCACCATCTCTACCGACGTGCCGCTGGAGCTCGATCTGCACCTTCTCGAGCGGCGCGAGCCGGACCTCGCCGCGCTGCGCGAGCTCTACCGCGAGCTGGGCTTCACCTCGCTCCTCAAGGAGCTTGGCGCCGCCGCTACCGCTGCGCCCGCCGCCGGAGAAGCGCCGGCGGACTACGCACAACTTGCCTCCGCCGCCGGCTTCCGCGCCTATCTCGCGCAACTTTCCGCCGCCAGGCCTCTCGCCGTCTGGCTGAATCTCGAAACGGGCGGTCGCGAAAGCGAAGGCTTCGGCACGCGCATCGTCTCCATCGAAGTCTCACCCGGCGTGGGCGAAGGCCGCGCCGTCTGGCTCGACGAAAAAGGGGAAGCCCTGGCGGCGCTCGCTCCGTTTCTCGCCGATGCGCAGCGTCCGAAGATCGTCCACGATCCTAAGCTCTTCCAGCTGCTGGCCGGCCCGGTGGCCGGCATCCGCCACGCCACGCAGCTCTATTCCTATCTGCTGCGCCCCACCACCGCCAATCACAACTTCGCCGACGTCGTCCTCCGCCACCTCAACGCCATGCTCACCAACGCGCCCGGCGAGCGCGCCGAGCTCCTGCACCGCCTGGCTCCGGTGTTGCGCGCGCAGGTCGAAGAGCAGCAGCTCGCCGCGGTCTACGAAACCATCGATCTGCCTCTCGCGCCGGTTCTCGCGGCCATGGAGCGCGCCGGCGTGCGCGTCGATCCCGCGGCGCTCGACGCCATGTCCCAGGCCATGGAGAAGGAAGTACGCCGCCTGGAGAAAGAGATCTGGGCGCTGGCCGGCGCGGAGTTCAACGTCAACTCCCCCGCGCAGCTCGCGGAAATTCTTTTCGACAAGCTCAAGCTGCAGCCGCCCGCGCGCCGCGGCAAGGCCAAAGCCCGCTCCACCGCCGCGGACATCCTCGAAGAGCTGCGCGCGCAGCACGAGTTGCCCGGCAAGATCATCGAGTACCGCGAAATCAGCAAGCTCAAATCCACCTACGTGGACGCGCTGCCCAAGCTCATTCACCCCGAAACCGGCCGCCTGCACACCAGCTTCAGCCAGACCGGCACGGCCACCGGCCGCCTCAGCTCCTCCGACCCCAACTTGCAGAATATTCCCGTGCGCAGCGAGCTCGGCCGGCAGATCCGCGCGGCCTTTGCCGCGGAAAAAGGGAAACTGCTGCTCTCCGCCGACTATTCGCAGATCGAGCTGCGCATCATGGCCCATTTCTCGGACGACCCCGTGCTGATCGAGGCCTTCCGCAACGGCGAGGACATCCATTCGCGTACCGCGCAGGAGGTCTTCGGCGTGGGCCCGCTGGCGCAGACCGCCGAGCACCGCCGCGCCGCCAAGGCCATCAACTTCGGCATCATCTACGGTCTTTCGGCCTTCGGCCTGGCGCAACAGCTGGGCATCGAGCAGAAGGAGGCCGCGCAGTTCATCCACGCCTATTTCCAGCGCTATCGCGGCGTGAAGCAGTACCTCGACCGCATCCTCGAGGAGACCCGCAAGACCACCCTGGTGAGGACGCTGTTCGGGCGCATCCGCCCCATCCCGGAGATCGCCTCGCCGCAGATGCAATTGCGCAACTTCGCCGAGCGCACCGCGCTCAACTCTCCGCTGCAGGGCACCGCCGCCGACCTCATCAAGCTGGCCATGATCGCCATCCACCGGCGCCTCGCCGCGGAAAAGCTGGAGGCGCGCATGATCCTCCAGGTGCACGATGAACTGCTCTTTGAAGCGCCGCACGGCGAGCTCGACCGCCTGCGCGCCCTCGTCCGCGCGGAGATGCAGAACGTTTACGCCCTGAAAGTGCCGCTGCTCGTGGACGTGAAGTCCGGTCCCAACTGGCGCGATATGCAATAGCCGCGGCGCAGCGGCCCGGCCGCCGCCGCGGCCCTTTCCGGAATTTCTTTCTTTTCTTCCCCGGCGGCGCTTCCCGGACGTAGAATGCCCAGCAGGGGGCGTGACCTCGCGTCCGGGTCACCTGCCCGGGGAGGCAATGATGCGTCACATCTTCACCGTTTTCGCGGCCCTGGCACTGGCGGGGTTTGCGGGCTCGCGCATTCCACAGGAAAAACCGCAGGAGGCACCCGCAGCGGATTCGAAGATTCCTCCGGAGTATGCCAGCAAGACCAATCCTGTGAAGCCGACTCCCGCCGGCCTGGAAGAGGCGCGCCGCGTTTTCGGTTACGACTGCGAGATGTGTCATGGCAAGGACGGCAGCGGCAAAGGCGACCTTGCTGGGGAGATGAAGCTGGACATGCACGACTGGCGCAATCCCGCCACCCTCGAGAAGTATTCCGACGGCGATCTCTTCTACATCATCACCAAGGGCAAGGGCAAAATGGTGCCCGAGGGCGATCGCGTCAAGGAAGAGGTGCGCTGGCAGATGGTCAACTTCGTTCGCTCGCTCGCCAAGAAGGGCGGAGCGGAAGCCGCCAAACCGAAGGAGGAAACACCCCAGCCGTCTGCGGAAGCCGCCAAGCCGCCCGCCGCCCTGCGCTAGCTTGAGGCTGAAGACGGTCTGATACTTGCCATCCTGTCCCGGCTATTTCCGAGTGCTGCCGCAACCGCCGCGTTTGTGCTAGGCTTTCCTCTGATTATTCCATCATTACGGAGGTTCCCATGGCCCATGCGCCGCAATTTCTGAAGCTCGTCAATGATGCCAAGACGCGCATCAAGGAAACCAACGTCGCCGACGTCAAGCGCCGCATGGACGCTGGCGAAAAGTTCCACCTCGTGGATGTCCGCGAGGAGAGCGAATGGACCCAGGGGTATCTCCCCGGCGCCGTGTACCTGGGCCGGGGAGTCATCGAGCGCGACATCGAGCTGAAGATCCCCGACACCAGCGCCAAGCTAATCCTCTATTGCGGCGGCGGTTTCCGCTCCGCCCTGGTCGCCGACAATCTCCAGAAAATGGGTTACCACAACATCGAATCCATGGACGGCGGGTGGAAAGGCTGGATCGCCGCCGGTCTGCCCACGGCAAAAGGCTGATCGAGAGGGCAGCCGCGCCGCCAGCGACCGCGTGCGATCTGTTGAGCGCTGCCGAAGTCCAGCAGATACTCGGCACACCCGGTCAGGTGCAGGACGCGAAGCCAGATTCGTGTCTCTGGTTCGCGCCCGTGAGACGAACGCTGTCGGTCCGCATCGACCAGGCGATCATCTCTGATCCCAAAAAGCAGTTGGCCATGCTTCGTTCGCCAGCTCAGAGGATGAGTCCGAAGCATACCTTTCAGGACGAGCCGACCGTAGGACCCCTCTCCTTCTCGGAGACGACCACGATCAGCGAGTGGCTGATCAAATTCGTGAAGGGCAAAAAAGTCGTCGTCATCAAAGTGGACGGCGCGCCCGGCGAGCTCGGCGCGGCCCGGGGGGCGGCCAAGCTGCTCTACGCGAAGATGTGAGCCAACATAGCTGGAAGCGCCTTTGTTTTTTCCCGCCAGGCGCCCCACCGGCCGGACTTGCGGGTGACGGCCAAGCGGATCAGCCGGATTCCCGACGCCGCACGTTTTGTAAAACCCGGGAAATACCAACTGGCTATTTTCAGCGTTTCCCTCTCCCGTGTTTCCCGGGAGCAGACGACGTTTCGAGAGGCACTTGCTCCTCTGCAAGCAGGTGACTACTTGTCTCCGCACGCGTTGATGTCGGGATCCCGAATGGCGAAATCTTTCTTGAACAGCATAACTTCTTTATCTGCAGATTTGCGGCCCAGGATGTAGGCGTCTATATTGGCTTTGTATTCGAGCGTCATGCGGGAGAGCTTGCAGGGAATCATCGAAGCAGCGCCCGCGGCGGTAATCGTCAGGATGGCGACGTTCTGAACACTGGCGGACGCTTCTGTCTTAAACGTGGTCTCCATCTTCTTCTTGGCCCATTTGCCGGCAGCTGTGTTCGAAAGAAAGCCAGAGATGGTATCCGCCAGCGAGGAAGGAAGAGCGCTGGTGAGCAGGTCCACAGTGGATTCCGTGCCAAGGCTGAGTGTGATTTTGGGCGCGGCCATTCCCAATAAGATGGCGTGGGGAGCGATGGAAACACTCAGAGAGTCACCAATGCTTCCGTCGCCGGAGATTGTGCCACTGGCAGAAGCTGCCCCGCTCTTGACCTGCACGCCCTCGTCGCCGTTATAAGAAACTTTGAAGGAACCCTTCATGGTTTCCTTTTTGCCGCCGAATCCGGGCTTCAGAATGAGGTTGGCATTGATGCTGAGGACAAATGGAATACCGGCGACGGGAAATGGAATCTTGGCAATGGTGGGCAGCTTGATATTCGGCTTGTCCATTCCCGCCGTGCTGCCCTCGCCGCGCACCGCCGCGTAATCAATATTCAGCTCGCCGTTCATGCCGGAGTCGGTGTAGTTGAAATTGTCCGTTGAGCCATCCTGAATCTGCATGCTGGCGGAGCTGATGAAATCCTTGAGGAAGCCTTTGGCGGAGAAACTGACGCCGAGACTGTCAATCTCCTTGGCCACAGAAAAGCCCATATCCAGGCGGTTGGGGGAAGGTGTTGCCTGGATGGTGTACTTCCAGTCATCCACCTTGCCGGAAAAATGAATGGCCGTGCCGCTGGCGTAGACCACGCCTTCCGCGCTGAGTCGTGTGGACATGGCAGAGAGACGCCCTGGAGAACCGGCAGCAGGCGCCGAGCTGGACGCATAGAGCGAACTGAACTTTATGGGAACGCTCCACTGAATCGTGCCCTTCTGGATGAGATCGGTAAGGCCGGCGCGCTCCGTGTTGACTACGAAATGATTTTCGTACGTGGTCGTGGCCAAGACCTTGCGCACTGAAAGATTTTCCAGAAAAAGTACCTGGCCGGGCGATAGCGAGGCGATCTTGGCTTCGGGATTATCAAAAACAAAGACTGTGCCATCGGAACTGATACTCTTCAGGCTGCCCTTCCAGGAAGACTCGTCGATGCGGACCGTCTCCGGCGTGTAGGAAACGTCGAAAACCGTTCCCGGAAGATCGCGAAGATCCCGGAAAGGTTTTGTAGCCGCGGCGGAAGAAGAACTCCCCCCGGCTGGGGCGGACGGCGCCTCTTTTTTGGAACAGGCCGAAAGTGACAGAAGAGCAAGAGCGCACAGCGAGACGAACTGCAATCGCATGGGTTTCATCGAGAGCTTCTCCGTGCGGAAACACGCGTGGGAGCCAAGATGCGCACGAAGATAGCAAGCGAGATGGGGGGTGTCAATGAGGGCGGCACGGCGGACGCCGCTACGAGATCCCGCCAACTTTTTCATGACTGGATACGCTCCCGGACAGATTCGGCTTCAGAATGAATCTTGGAGGACGGCAATGAAGTTTCGGAGGGCGAAAAGGCTGGCTCGCCGCCGGCCTGCCAACGGCAAGAGGCTAATCTAAAAGGCACTCTCCAAGAGAAGGGAAGAAGCGGGCCACTGGTCGCAGGCCCTGTGGGCGGGAAATTGGCTGGGGCGGAAGGATTCGAACCTTCACCATCCTCATTAACAGTGAGGTGTCCTACCGGTTGGACCACGCCCCAGCAGCCACTGAAGAAACTTCTTCGAAAACTGCATCGCGAAGAATCCCCCTAATATATCACGACTTGCCCCCTTCAAACGAGCGTTTGCTGCGCGCATCATTGCGCCCGCGCCGTTGTCTGGCGCATTCCGCGCGCTGTTTTTCCGCGCTTTTCCGGGAACGAAACAGATACTTTGCCTCCGGGGTTGCAATCTGGAAAGTTTTATCGGAAACTATCCGGTCTGTGGTCGCCGGGTTTTTGCGCTTCCCGGTCGCATGGGGTGGAGTTACGTATCACGCCCGCTGTTGGTGTGCTCCCCGCGCAAGCGCAACGCAAACATGGCACAGATTTTTCATCGCAGCTCGAACTTTATCGCCCGCGCCACTCTGGTCTTCGCATTGTCTGCGGGCGGCCTGGCCCTGGTGGTCATCGGCGCGATCGCGCGCTCTCCCTATAAGACCAACCAGAACGTGGCGCGCGAGCAGCCCGTGCAGTTCAGCCACAAGCACCACGTCGGCGACGATGGCATTGACTGCCGCTACTGCCACACCTCGGTGGAATCTTCCGCGGTAGCCGGCCTGCCCCCGACCAAGACGTGCATGAACTGCCATTCGGTGCTCTTCAGCAACTCCGGCTATCTCGAGCCGGTGCGCGAGAGCTTCCGCACGGACCAGTCCATTGCCTGGGTCAAGGTGCACCGCCTGCCCGACTTTGTCTATTTCAATCACAGCATTCATATCCGCAAGGGCGTCGGCTGCGCTTCCTGCCACGGCCCGGTCAACCAGATGCCTCTGATGTGGCAGGCTTCGCCGCTGCTGATGAGCTGGTGCCTCGATTGCCACCGCAATCCCGAGCTGAACCTGCGGCCCAAGAGCGAAATCTTCAACATGGATTGGAAAGCGCCTGCGAATCAGGCCGAACTCGGCAAGCAGCTGGCGGCGGAATACAAACTGCGCACGACGGCCGAGCTGATTAGCTGCTCGACCTGTCATCGCTGAGAAAAACGCCCGGAGAGAACGCAAAAGACACGGTATGCACGCGGACGATCACAAAAACGAGCACACAGCCGGGCAGGCGCCGCAGCACGAGCACGACGCCCACGGCCAGCACGCGGAAGAACTCACCCCGCGGGAGTACTCCCTGGATCTCGCGGCCATCCGCGAGCGCCTCGGGAAGACCACCGGCAAGGAATACTGGCGCAGCCTCGAAGAGCTGTCCGACAACCCGCACTTCACGGAGCTGCTGCACCGCGAATTCCCGCGCCAGGCCTCCGAGTGGGATGACTCCGTGGACCGCCGCGATTTCCTCAAGCTCATGGCCGCCTCACTGGCCCTTGCCGGCCTTTCCGGCTGCGGCCGCGCCCCGGAAGAAACCATCGTTCCCTACGTCAAGCAGCCCGCCGGCTTGATCCTCGGCAAGCCCCGGTTTTACGCCACCGCCATGCCCCTCGGCGCGGAGGCCATCGGCCTGCTGGTGGAAAGCCACGAAGGCCGTCCGACCAAGATCGAAGGCAATCCCGATCATCCGGCCAGCCTCGGCGCCACCGACGCATTCGCCCAGGCTTCCGTCCTCGGGCTCTACGATCCCGACCGCTCGCAGGTGCTCACCTATCTCGGGGAAATTCGCGCCTGGGGTGGCTTCCTCGAAGAGGTGGCTGTCACCGCGGCGGGGCTCAAGACCACCGGCGGCGCGGGGCTGCGCATTCTCACCGGCAGCGTCATCTCCCCGACGCTCGGCGCGCAGTTGCGCGCCTTGCTCGCGCAGTTTCCCCAGGCCAGTTGGCACCAGTGGGAGCCTGCCGGCTCCGACGGCGCGCGTGAGGGCGGCAAGCTCGCTTTCGGCCGCTACGTAAATACCGTCCTTCGTCCCGAAAAGGCCGACGTCATCCTCGCTCTGGACTCCGATTTCCTGGGCAGTGGCGCGGGCCACATCCGCTACTCCAAGGAATTTTCCCGCCGCCGCAAGGTGGCCGGCCCGCAGGCGGAGATGAACCGCCTCTACGTGCTCGAGCCTACGCCTTCGGTCACTGGCGCTTCCGCTGATCACCGCATTCCCATGCGCGCCTCTGACATCGCGCTGTTTGCCCGCGCGCTGGCGGCCAAGCTGGGCTTGGGCGGCGCGGTTACGCTGCCTGCGGGCAGCGAGCGCCTGCTCGACGTCGTGGCCGCCGATCTGCAAAAGCATCGCGGCGCGAGCCTAGTCGTCGCCGGCGACTATCAGCCCGCCGAAGTCCATGCCCTGGCCCACGCCATCAATCAGGCGCTTGGCAATACGGGCGCGACGCTTTATTACACCGATCCGGTCGAAGCCCAGCCCGCCAACCAGCTCGAATCGCTGCGTTCTCTCTGCGCCGATCTGGACGCCGGGCGCGTCGATACGCTGCTCATCCTCGGCGGCAATCCCGTGTATGACGCCCCGCACGATTTCGATTTCACGGCCAAGCTCAGGAAAGCCCGCCTGGCTGTGCACCTGAGCGCCTACTTCGACGAGACTTCCGATTATTGCCACTGGCATATTCCCGAGGCCCATTACCTCGAATCCTGGAGCGATGTCCGCGCTTTTGACGGCACCGCCAGCATCGTCCAGCCGCTGATCGCCCCGCTCTATCAGGGCAAGACCGCGCACGACGTCGTCGGCGCCTTCAGCGACAAGCCCGGCCTTTCCAGCTACGAGCGCGTGCGCGCCACCTGGCTCCCCGGCAACACCGAAAAAGACTGGCGCAAGTGGCTGCATGACGGCGTCATCGCCGGGTCGGCGCTGCCCGCCCTCGCGCTCACTTCCAAGTGGAGCGCGGCCAGCCTGCCTGCTGCCACGCCGGCGCCCGCCGATGCCCTCGAATTCCTCTTCCGGCCCGATGCCGGCGTCTACGACGGCCGCTTCGCCAACAACGGCTGGCTGCAGGAGTTGCCCCGCCCGGTGACCAAACTCACCTGGGACAACGCCGCCCTGCTCAGCCCGGCCACCGCCGAAAAGTTCGGCGTCAGCCATCATGCCTCCTTCACCGGCGGCGAGCACGGCCAGATCCGCTCCGACGTCCTGGACATTATGCTCTCCGGCAGCAAAGTCACCGCCGCGGCGTGGACCTTGCCCGGACAGGCCGACGGCGTCGTCACCCTGCCGCTGGGCTACGGCCGCAAGAAGGCCGGCAGCACCGGCAACAACAAGGGATTCAATGCCTATGTCGTCCGCGCCTCTTCCGCGCTGTGGATGGCCACGGGCGGCAGCCTGCGCAAGACCGGCCACGACTACCCGCTGGCCTGCACCCAGTATCACCACAACATGGAAGGCCGCGAACTGGTGCGCTCGGCTTCGCTCGAGGAGTTCAAGCGCAACCCCGCCTTCGCCCACGAAGGGGCCGAAGAGCCGCCCAAGAGCCTCTCGCTCTACAAGGAATTCGCCTACCCCGGCTACGCCTGGGGCATGGCCATCGACCTGGCCTCCTGCAATGGCTGCAACGCCTGCGTCGTCGCTTGCGTCTCGGAGAACAACATCCCCGTGGTGGGCAAGGAACAGGTCATGCGCGGCCGCGAGATGCACTGGATCCGCATCGATCGCTACTACGAGGGCTCGCTGGAGGCCCCGGAGACTTTCTTCCAGCCGGTTCCCTGCCAGCAGTGCGAAAACGCGCCCTGCGAGCAGGTCTGCCCGGTGGGCGCCACAGTGCACAGCGCGGAAGGCCTGAACGACATGGTCTACAACCGCTGCATTGGCACGCGCTACTGCTCCAACAACTGCCCCTACAAGGTGCGCCGCTTCAATTTCCTGCGCTACCAGGATTGGGATACGCCCTCGCTCAAGTTGCTGCGCAATCCGGAAGTGACCGTGCGCAGCCGCGGCGTCATGGAAAAGTGCACCTACTGCGTGCAGCGCATCAACAACGTGCGCATCGATGCCGAAAAGCAGAACCGCCCGATCCGCGACGGCGAAATCGTCACCGCCTGCGAGGCCGCCTGCCCCGCCGAAGCCATCATCTTCGGCAACGCCAACGATCCCACGAGCCGCGTCGCGCAGCTCAAGGCGCAACAGCGCAACTACGCCATTTTGGCCGAACTGAATGCCCGGCCGCGCACCACGTATCTCGCGGCGGTGCGCAATCCGAACCCCGAGCTCGAGAAGGCCGGCAGTGGCTCTCGGAAAATGGACAAGCGATGAGCAGCACGCCCAAGAATCCTTCTTCGCCGCGCCGGCTCGCGCCGGTGCTCGAGCCCGGGCATACCTACGCCTCGGTCACCGACAAGATCAGCGCCATCGTTCTGACCCGGCCCGCGGGCCTCGGCTGGTTTCTCGGTTTCTCTCTGTCCTTCGGCCTGGTCATGATTCTCGGCATGGCCCTGGCCTACCTCATCGCCAAGGGCGTTGGGATCTGGGGCATCAACATCCCCATCGGCTGGGGCTTCGCCATCGTCAATTTCGTCTGGTGGATCGGTATCGGCCACGCCGGCACGCTGATCTCCGCCATTCTCCTGCTCCTCAATCAGAAGTGGCGCACCTCCATCAATCGTTTCGCGGAGGCCATGACCCTGTTTGCCGTGGCTTGCGCGGGGATCTTCCCGCTGATCCACACCGGCCGCCCCTGGTACGCCTTCTGGATGTTCCCCTATCCCAGCACCATGGGCATCTGGCCGCAGTTCCGCAGCCCGCTCATCTGGGACGTTTTCGCCGTCTCCACCTACGGCACGGTCTCTCTGCTCTTCTGGTTCGTCGGCCTGCTGCCGGACCTGGCCACCCTGCGCGACCGCGCCAAATCGCGCGCCGGCCAGATGATTTACGGCATGCTGGCCATGGGCTGGCGCGGCTCGGCCCGCCATTGGCACCGATACCAGAGCGCCTATCTGCTCCTCGCGGGACTGGCGACCCCGCTGGTGGTCTCCGTGCACACGGTGGTGAGCTTCGATTTCGCGGTGGCCATCGTTCCCGGATGGCACACCACCATCTTTCCTCCGTACTTCGTCGCCGGCGCCATCTACTCCGGTTTTGCGATGGTGCTGACCATCGCCATCCCCCTGCGCAAGTTCTACGGCTTGGAAGATTTCATCACCATGCGCCATCTCGAGAACATGGCCAAGGTCATGCTCGCCACCGGCCTGATCGTGGCCTACGGCTACGTGATGGAATTCTTCATGGGCTTTTACGGGGGCAACAAGTACGACACCTTCCTGGCGTGGAACCGCATGCACGGGCCGTACGCCCCGTTTTACTGGTCGCTGATTTTGTGCAACATCGTCATCCCGCAGCTGCTGTGGTTCCACCGCATCCGCACCAACGTCGTCGTGCTCTTCCTGCTTTCGCTGGTGGTCAACGTGGGCATGTGGCTGGAGCGCTTCGTCATTGTGGTCATCAGCCTGCACCGCGATTTCATGCCCTCCGCCTGGGGCCGCTACTCCCCCACGTTCTGGGATTGGGCCACCTACGTCGGCACGATCGGCCTGTTCGTGATGCTGCTCTTCCTGTTCGTGCGCGCGCTGCCGGTCATCTCCATCGCCGAGATGCGCGAACTGGTCGCGCACTCCTCGGAGGAAAAGCCATGAGCGAGCAGCGCTCCAACCTCCATGGCGTGATGGCGGAGTTTGCCACGACGGAACAGCTCCTGGCCGCCGCCGCAAAATCCCGGGAAGCGGGCTACACCTGCCTCGACGCCTATGCGCCCTTTCCCGTGGAAGGCCTGGCCGACGCTCTGGGCCTAGGCCGCCCCCTCGTGCCCCTGCTCACTCTGCTGGGCGGGTTGTTGGGTGGCTGCGCCGGCTTCGGCCTGCAGTACTGGGTTTCCGTCATCAACTACCCCGTTAATGTCGGCGGCCGCCCCCTCAACAGCTGGCCCGCCTTCATTCCCGTGACCTTCGAATTGACGATTCTCGGCGCTTCGCTCTTTGCCGTCTTCGGCATGCTGGCCCTGAACAAGCTGCCCGAGCCGTATCACGCCGTGTTCAACGTCCCGCGTTTTGCTCTGGCCTCGCACGACCGCTTCTTCCTGTGCATCGAGGCCGGCGACCCCCAGTTCGACCGGGTGCGCACGGCGCAGTTCCTGGAGAGTCTCAAGGCCTATGCCGTCAGCGAGGTGTTGGATGAGTAGCGCGGCGCGTTTTTCTTCGCTTCCGCGCCTGGCGGGCACTCTGTGCGCCGCTGCGTGTTTGCTCGTGCTCGGCGGTTGCCAGCAGGACATGGCCCACCAGCCGAAGTACCGGCCTCTGGCTCCTTCGACTTTCTTCGAGGACGGCCGCTCGGAGCGGCCCCCGGTGGAAAACACCGTGGATCGCGGGGCGCTGGCCGATGACGACCTCAACATCCCCAAAGATTCCAACGCCTTCCCGCTGCCCGTCACCCAGCAGTTGCTCGAGCGCGGCCAGGAACGCTACAAAATTTTCTGCAGCCCCTGCCACGGTCTGCAAGGCGACGGCAACGGCATGGTTGCCATCCGCGGCATGAAGCATCCGCCCAGCTATCACCAGGACCGGCTGCGCCAGGCTCCCGTGGGGTATTTCTACGACGTGATCACGCACGGCTTCGGTGCCATGTACGACTATTCCGCGCAGATTCCTCCGCGCGACCGCTGGGCCATCATCGCCTATGTCCGCGCGCTGCAGTTGAGCCGCAACGCGCCGGCCGCCGATCTTCCCGCCGCCCTGCGTCAGAAACTCAGCGCTGGCAGCGCTCCGGCGGCGGCCGCGCACGCAGGAGGCGCTGAGAAATGACGGAGCAGAACTACATGGCGCCCCAAAGCGTCTCCCGCCTTGGGCAGCGCGCCTTGACCGTCGGCCTGCTGGGCTTCGCCGGCTGCGCGGCGGGCCTGTTCATGAATCCTGAGCAGTTCTTCCGCTCTTATTTGGTCGGCTATCTGCTCACGCTAGGCGTGGCTCTCGGCTGTCTCGGCCTGCTCATGGTGCAGCACATGACCGGCGGCAATTGGGGCATCCTCATCCGCCGCCCCCTCGAAGCCGCCACGCGCACCATCCCGCTGTTGGCCCTCCTCTTCGTGCCCATCTACTTCGGCATGCACCGGCTTTACGTCTGGACCGGCCCCATGAAGGAGCCGCTCTCCGATTTCCAGAAGGGCTATCTCACCATTCCGGGATTCCTCAGCCGCGCCGTGTTCTATTTCGGCATCTGGATACTGCTGAGCCTGCTCCTGAATCGCTGGTCTTTGGAGCAGGATACGAACACCGAAGACCGCGCTCTCCGCCGCAGGCTGCAGCTGCTCAGCGGTCCGGGCATCCTTCTCTACGTCTTCACCGTGACCTTTGCCGCGGTGGACTGGGTGATGTCCCTCTCCCCGCACTGGGTCTCCACCATTTACGGCTTTCTCTTTGTGGCCGGCCAGGCCATCTCGGCCATGGCCTTGATGATCATCGTGATCGTCATGCTCTCGCGCTCCGAACCCATGGCCCACGTCCTGCAGCCGCGTCACCTGCACGATCTCGGCAAGCTGCTCTTCGCCTTTATCATGCTCTGGGCCTATTTCTCTTTCTCGCAGCTCCTGATCATCTGGTCCGGCAACTTGCCCGAAGAGATCGTCTTCTACAGCGCCCGCCTGCACGGAGGCTGGGGCGTCGTGGCCGTGCTCCTGCTCCTGTTCCATTTTGCGCTGCCTTTCTCCCTGCTCCTCTCCCGCGACCTCAAGCGCAGCGCCAGGTTCCTGCCCATGATCGCCGCGGCCATCATCTTTATGCGCGCCGTGGACCTGTTCTGGCTGGCCGGGCCGGAGTTTTTCCCGCAGGGCTTTCATCTCAGCTGGCTCGATTTCGCCGCGCCCCTCGGCATTGGTGGTATCTGGCTGGCCGCATTTGCGGCACAATTGAAGCAGCGGCCGCTTCTGCCCCTGGGCGATCCCAAACTGGCGGAGGCCATCGAACACGATGAGCACTGATCTGCATAACACGGGACACGGCGCCGGCCAGGAACCCTCGCACGACGATGTGGCCTTTGAGCCCCGCGACGTCAAGGTTTCCATCGTCATGAAGTTCCTGCTCTACATGGGAATTGCCATCGGCGTGGTCTACCTCATCTGTCTCGGCGTCTACCGCACCATGACCGAGCAGCGCGCCGTATCCGATACGCCGCCCCCTGCCGTGCGCATGGGGCAGCCCGCGCCGATGCCTCCCGAGCCGCGCCTGCAGGGCGTGCCCGGCCACGAGACGGATGCCCAGCAGGACCTCCGCGACGAGCGGGCCGCGGACAACCGGGAACTCGCGGAAACGCGCTGGGTGGATGAAAAGGCCGGCATTGCGCAGATTCCCGTGGAAGACGCGATGAAGATCATCGCCGAGAAAGGTTTGCCGGGCGTTGCTGCTGCGCCGCCTGCACAGAAGAAAAAGTAAGCCGATGAAATTGCTCCGCACCATTGCCGGAATCGTCGCGCTCCTCGCGCTGGCTCTCGCCGCGCAGGCGCAACAGGCCGTGCCCGACGGCGTCACCCTGCCCGGGTTGCCCGCGGCGCTGCGCGGCGTCGGCTTCGATCCGCAGCTCGACGCCCCGATCCCCGCCGATATCCCTTTCCGCGACGAAACCGGACGCACGGTGCGCTTCGGCGACTATTACGGCCAGAGGCCCGTGGTTGTCGCGTTTGTCTATTACGCCTGTCCCATGCTCTGCAACGAAGTCGAGCAGAGCCTCGTGGGCGTCCTCAAGACCCTCTCGTTCAATCCCGGCCGTGAATACGAAGTGGTCTTCGTCAGCTTTGACGCGCGCGAAACCCCGGAGATGGCTGCGGAGAAAAAGAAAGATGCGATGTCCCGCTTCGGCCGCCCGGAAACCGCCGCCGGATGGCATTTCCTGACCGGCTCGCAGGCCTCGATCGACACGCTGACCCACGCCGCCAATTTCCGCTACCGCTTCGACGAAAAGAGCCAGCTCTTCGCGCACACCAGCGGCATCCTCCTGCTCACTCCCGCGGGCCGTATCTCCCGCTATTTCCTCGGCGTCAACTATCCGCCGCGCGACGTCCGCCTCGGCCTCGTGGATGCCTCCTCCGGCAAGATCGGCACGCCCACCGACCATGTGCTGCTGTTCTGTTTCCAGTACGATCCGTCGACCACGCGCTACAGCGCCAGTATTCTGAAAATCATCCGCGCCGGCGGCCTGCTCACCATTTTCGCTATTCTCCTGGGTGTCGTTTTCTTCCGCTGGCGCGAATACCGCGCCGCGCGCCTCGCCAAGCGCGGGGCAGGTCCGAATTTGCAAGGAGCACACTAGAACCGTGCCGTCGCAACTTCCATTGTTTCCGGAACAGGCGTCCAACTTCGCCGGCAGCATTGACGCCTTGATGTTCTACATCCTGGTGACCTCGGTCTTCTTCGCCGTCACGGTCACCCTGGTCGTTCTCTACTTTGCCGTGAAATTCCGGCGCACGAGCGAGAAGCAGATCGGCACACCCATCCATGGTTCCGTGACCCTGGAGATCGCCTGGACCATCATTCCCTTGATCCTCGCCATGGTCATGTTCGCCTGGGGCGCGACCATCTATGTCAACTATCGCCAGGCTCCGCCGGACACCCTGAATATCTACGTCATCGCCAAGCAGTGGATGTGGAAGCTCCAGCAGCCCGACGGCCGCCGCGAAATCAACGAACTGCACATTCCCGTGAACCGCAACGTCAAGCTCATCATGGCCAGCGAGGACGTGATCCACGATTTCTTCGTCCCCGCTTTCCGCGTCAAGATGGACGTGGTCCCGGGCCGCTACACCACCCTGTGGTTCCGCGCCACCAAGCCCGGCCGCTACCACTTCTTCTGCTCCCAGTATTGCGGCACCAACCACGCCGTCATGGGCGGCTGGGTTACCGTTATGGAGCCCGCCGAGTACGCCGCCTGGCTGAGTGGCGAGCACGCGGACATCAATCCCCCCGCCGCCGGCGAAAAACTTTTCGCGCAGTTCGCCTGCAGCTCCTGCCACCTGCTGACCGGCAAGGGGCGCGGGCCGTCTCTCAACGGGGTCTACGGCTCCAAGGTCCTCCTCGCCGACGGCTCCACGGTGATCGCCGACGAAGTCTACATCCGCGAATCCATTCTCAATCCCAAGGCGAAAATCGTGGCCGGCTACCAGCCGCTGATGCCCACGTTTCAGGGCCAGGTCAGCGAGGATCAGATTCTCAGTCTGACCGCCTACATCCAGTCTCTGCAGGTGCAATCGGCTCCGGCAGTTCCTGCCGCGGCGGCGCCGGACACGGGGAAGAGATAGTCTTATGAACGCAACAGCAACAAATCCGGCGGTTTTTCCGGAAAAGCATTATGCGAACGCGGAGTACGGCATCCGCTCGTGGCTGCTCACCACGGACCACAAGCGCATCGCCCTGCTCTATCTCGTCTCCGTCACTGTGTTCTTCTTCATCGGCGGCATCTTTGCCGCCTTGATCCGCATTCACCTGCTCACCCCGGCGGGATATCTGGTCACCCCGGAGACCTACAACAAGCTCTTCACCATGCACGGCGTCGCCATGATCTTCTTCTTCCTGATTCCGGCGATTCCCGCGGTCCTCGGCAATTTCCTGATTCCCCTGATGATCGGCGCGAAGGATCTGGCCTTTCCGAAGATCAATTTGCTCAGCTGGTACCTGTACATGATCGGCGGAGGGATGGTGCTCTACTCCTTCCTCAGTGGCGGCCTGGATACCGGCTGGACCTTCTACACCCCGCTCAGCAGCGTCTATTCCAATTCCGCCGTGGCCCCCGCGGTCCTCGGCATTTTCATCAACGGCTTCTCCTCGATCCTTACCGGGCTGAACTTCCTGGTAACCGTCCATACCATGCGCGCCCCGGGCCTGACCTGGTTCCGCCTGCCCATGTTCGTCTGGGCCCACTACGCCACCAGCATCATCATGATCCTGGGCACGCCCGTGGTGGCCACCACCCTGGCCCTCGCCGGCATGGAGCGCCTCTTTCATCTGGGCTTCTTCAATCCCGCGCTCGGCGGCGATCCCGTTCTCTTCCAGCATCTTTTCTGGTTCTACTCGCACCCCGCCGTATACATCATGATTCTCCCGGCCATGGGCGTGATCAGCGAGATCATCACCACCTTCGCGCGCAAGCCGCTGTTCGGATACAAGGTCATGGCCGCGGCTACCCTGGCCATCGCTGTCATCGGGTTCCTGGTCTGGTCCCATCACATGTTCGTCGCCGGGCAATCCACTTTCGCCGCCCTGGCTTTCTCCCTCCTGACCATGCTGGTGGCCGTTCCCTCGGCGGTCAAAACCTTCAACTGGACCGCCACGATGTACAAGGGTTCGATCTCCTACGATGCGCCGATGCTCTATGCCTTCGGCTTTATCGGTCTCTTTCTCATCGGCGGCCTCACCGGCCTGTTCCTCGGCACCCTGGGCACGGACATCCACATTCACGACACCATGTTCGTCGTCGCCCACTTCCACTACATCATGGTCGGCGGCGCGGTCTTTGGTTACATGGGCGGCCTGCACCTCTGGTGGCCCAAGATCAGCGGGCGCATGTATCCCGAGTTCGTGGCGCGCGTCTCCGCCATTGTCCTCTTTGTCGGCTTCAACATGACCTTCTTCCCGCAGTTCGTCATGGGCTACGTCGGCATGCCTCGCCGCTACCACACCTATCCGCCGGAGTTCCAGGTGCTCAACGTGCTCTCCACCGCCGGCGCTTCCATTTTGGCCATCGGCTACATCGTTCCGATTTTCTATTTCCTCTGGTCCTTGCGCCATGGCGCTGTCGCCGGGCGCAACCCCTGGCCCAGCACCGGCCTCGAATGGCTGACGGATTCGCCGCCGCCCACGGAAAATTTTGCGCAAACGCCGGTGGTCACCTGGGAGGCGTACGATTTCGACAACCGCCCGGACCTCGGCCTGGCGAAGGCCTCGGCCAGCGGCCACAAGTAGTTTGCAGCGCCGGGCTTCCGCCTGGCGTGGTTCTGGTTTGTAGCGGCGGGCTTTAGCCCGCCGCTGTGCCGCCCGCAACGGCGCCACATCTTGTATTCAGAAGGGGAGTGCGGAGTGCATCGCACCGGAGAACTGTACGGACACTTCAAGACGCCCGAGCAGCAGCGCGAAGCTGCTTCGCTGGGCATGTGGATCTTCCTCATCACCGAAATCATGTTCTTCGGTGGCATCTTCCTGACCTACACCATCAACCGCTCCCTGTATCCTGTGGTCTTCGGCGAAGCCAGCCGCGAGCTCAACGTGCGCATGGGCGGCATGAACACCGCCGTGCTCATCGCCAGCAGCTTCACCATGGCCATGGCCGTATGGGCCTCGCAGACCGGCAAGAAGAAGCAGCTCACCCTTTTCCTGATGCTTACGCTCATTCTTGGCGGCGTCTTCCTGGGCGTGAAGTACTTCGAATACGCCGAAAAATTTCACCACCATCTCATCCCCGGCAGGAACTTCCAGTTTCCCGGTGACGTCGGCAACCGCGCCCATGCCCAGCTCTTCTTCTCCCTCTATTTCGGCATGACCGGCCTGCACGCCCTGCACATGATTGTCGGCGCGGGCCTGCTCCTCTGGCTGGTCATGGGATCGCTGCGCGGCCGCTTTACGCCGCAATACAATACCCCGGTGGAATTAGTCGGGCTCTACTGGCATTTCGTCGATATTGTCTGGATCTTTCTGTTCCCGTTGCTCTATCTGATCGATCGTCACTGAAGGCAGGGAGAAGAGGCGTGTCTGAGCACATTGTATCCCGCGGAATCTATGCCGGCATCGGCGCTACGCTGCTGATTTTCACCGGCATCACCTATTACGCCGCCACCGTGGACCTCGGCCCGTTCAACGTTGTTGTCGCCCTCACCATTGCCACCTTCAAGGCCTCTCTCGTCGTCCTCTACTTTATGCACGCGCGCTATAGCCCGCGCCGCACCCAGCTGGTTATCGTCGCCGGCTTCTTCTGGCTGGCCCTGCTCCTGGGCATGACCCTCAGCGATTACCTCACTCGCGCCTGGCAGCACATTTAACCCGTTTTTTCACGCCACGGAAACCCCTGGGGGCGCAGCACTGCCGTGCCCGTCTTTGGTTTTGCTTATTCTGAGAACTCGCGGGAAAGAGGAGCAGGGGCAGTGCAGCGCGAAGCGTTCTTCCGGCGCACCAGAGGTCATGAAAAATGGGGGAGTTTCGAACCGGCCCAGCCCTCAATCCCCTAAAAGGGATCTCGGCTCGCCTCCCCCACAATCACTGGTTGCACGTCAAAAGCCACTGGTAATACCTTTACTGTCAATTAGTTACAGATTAGAAGCCGCGTAAAAACGCGCCACCCCCACGAAAATTTACCCGCTGCCTTTTTCTGGCAGTTATTCCCGCCTTTTCCGCCGCCTTTGCCCTTTCTCGGACTTCCTCCCGCCCCTTGCCGCGTCAGACGCGCTGGGCCGCGGCTTGACCGCGCTCCCCGCGCTTGCTACCGTGAAGAGTTATTCTGGCCGCAGTCTATCCACTGTGCGCCGGAGCTCCTGTGGAGGGGCACACGAGTTCTATGGGCTTGACCAAACTGGTTGTGCGCGGCGCGCGTCAGCACAACCTCAAGAACATCAGCCTCGAAATCCCGCGCAACTCCCTGACGGTCATTACCGGCCTCTCCGGTTCCGGGAAATCCTCGCTGGCCTTTGACACCATCTACGCCGAAGGCCAGCGCCGCTACGTCGAATCCCTCTCTGCCTACGCCCGCCAGTTCCTCGACCAAATGGAGCGCCCCGACGTGGACGTGATCGAGGGTCTCTCTCCGGCCATCGCCATCGAGCAGAAAACCACCTCCCGCTCTCCGCGCTCCACCGTTGGCACCGTCACCGAGATTTACGATTACTTGCGCGTCGTCTACAATTCCATCGGCGTCCCCCATTGTCCCGCCTGCGGCCACCCCATCGCCCGCCAGACCAGCGAGCAGATCGTCCAGGCCATCCTCAGCGGCGACCTCTGCCAGCCCGACGACCGCATCATGATCCTCGCGCCCGTCGTGCGCGGGCGCAAAGGCGCTTACCGCAAGGAGCTGGAAAAACTGGCGCAAGACGGCTACGTGCGCGTGCGCATCGACGGCGAGCTCTATCCCCTCGATGTTCCGCCCAGCCTCGACAAGCGCAAGAACCATACCATCGAAGTCGTCGTGGACCGCCTGCTCATCAAGCCGGGCATTGCCGCGCGCCTCGAGCAATCCATCGCCACGGCCCTCAAGCTCGCCCAGGGCCTGGTCACCGTGGCCATCGTCGCCGGCAAGGAGCACGTCTTCTCCGAAAAGCTGGCCTGCCCCGATTGCGGCATCTCCGTCCCCCAGCCCGAGCCGCGCTTCTTCAGCTTCAATTCACCCTACGGCGCCTGCCCTGCCTGCAACGGTCTCGGCGCGAAGTTCGATTTCGATCCCGCCAAAGTCATCACCGATTGGACGCGCCCGCTCTTCGACGGCGGCCTCGGCCCCGGCGCAGGTTCCGCCATCCTCAAGCGCACCCTCGAGCTCGCCGCCTACGCCCACGGCTTCCATCTCGATACACCCTTCGACAAACTTTCCGCGCGCATCCAGAACCTGCTGCTCTACGGCTACCCGCCCGCCAGGGGCTCCTCCGGCTCCGCAGCCGGCGTCGAGCCGCCGCCGCGCTCCGCAAAGAACGCCAAGACCGAAAAGGGTTTCCGCTTTCAGGGCATCCTTCCGTTCCTCGAGCGCAATTTCGAAGAGTCCGGCTCGGATGCTTACCGCGAGTGGATGACGCACTACATGACCTCCAAGGTGTGCGCCGTCTGCCAGGGCCGCCGCCTGCGCCCGGAGAGCCTGGCCGTGAAACTCGCCGGCTGGTCTATCGCCGATTTCACCGCTTTCTCGCTCGCCGCCGCGCGCCCCGCCGTGGATGCCATCCTCGCGCAGCTCACTCCACGCCAGCGCGAGATCGCCGCGCGCCCCCTCGGCGAAATCGCCGAGCGCATCGACTTTCTTCTCGACGTCGGCCTCGGCTATCTCAGCCTCGACCGCTCCGCTGCCACCCTCTCCGGCGGCGAAGCCCAGCGCATCCGCCTGGCTACGCAGATCGGCTCGCGCCTCCGCGGCGTTCTTTACGTCCTCGACGAGCCCTCCATCGGCCTGCACGCCCGCGACAACGATCGCCTCCTCCATTCTCTCGCCCAGCTCCGCGACCTCGGCAACACCGTTCTCGTCGTCGAGCACGACGAGGAGACCATCCGCCGCGCCGATTTCGTCGTCGACCTTGGCCCCGGCGCAGGCAACGCCGGCGGCTATCTCGTGGCTCAGGGCCAGCCCGCGCAGATCGCCGCCGTCCCGGAATCGCTCACCGGGCGCTATCTTTCCGGCGCGGCGCGCATTCCTGTCCCGCAGAAGCGCCGCAGCCCCAACGGCAAGTCCCTCCAGATCCTCGGCGCCGCCGCCAACAACCTCAAGCATCTCGACGTCACCATTCCCCTGGGCCTCTTCACCGTGGTTACCGGCGTCTCCGGCTCCGGAAAATCCACGCTGGTCAACGACATTCTCTACCGCGCCCTGGCCCAGAAACTCTACCGTTCCCAGGACCCGCCCGGCGCGCACCGCATGATCCTCGGCATCGAGCACCTCGACAAAGTCATCGAGATCGACCAGGCGCCCATCGGCCGCACCCCGCGCTCCAATCCCGCCACTTACACCGGCGTCTTCGCGCCCATCCGCGAGCTTTTCTCCATGCTCCCGGAATCGCGCGAGCGCGGTTACCGCCCCGGCCGCTTCAGCTTCAACGTCAAGGGCGGCCGCTGCGAAGCCTGCCAGGGCGACGGCCTGCGCCGCATCGAGATGAATTTCCTTCCCGACGTCTATGTGCTGTGCGAAGTCTGCCGCGGCCGCCGCTACAATTCCGAGACCCTCGCCGTCCGCTTCAAGAACCACTCCATCTCGGACATCCTCAATCTGCCCATCAACGAAGCCTTGCCGCTCCTTGAAAACATCCCGCAGATCCGCCAGAAGCTCGAAACCCTCGTGGAAGTCGGCCTCGGCTACGTCCAGCTCGGCCAGTCCTCCACCACGCTCTCCGGCGGCGAAGCCCAGCGCATCAAGCTGGCCCGCGAGCTTGCCCGCCGCCAGACCGGCCGCACCCTCTACATCCTCGACGAGCCCACCACCGGCCTGCACTTCGACGACGTGCGCAAGCTCCTCGCCGTCTTGCAGCGCCTCGTGGACCTCGGCAATACCGTCCTCATCATCGAGCACCACCTCGACGTCATCAAACAGGCCGACTGGCTCCTCGACCTCGGCCCCGAAGGCGGCGAAGCCGGCGGCCGCATCGTCGCCCAGGGCACTCCCGAACAGGTTGCCCGCGTCAAAAAATCCCACACCGGCCAGGCCCTCACCCGCTTCCTCGGCCTCGCCCCCGCCTCCAACGGCAACGGCCACCAGGTCATCGGCAAATGACCGCTTTTGCGAAATTGTATTTGGCGGCACCGAACCCCCAACGCTGTCATTCCGAGCGGAGGGCGGATGCCTCTGATCGGCCCGGAGTCGAGGAATCCCTCTTTTCTCTTGATCTGCCGGCGGCTTTCAGATTTTCATCTTCTCCTTGCCTGCTTCCGCTATTCCCCTTACAGTGAACTCTTCCATGAGCCTCTACTCCATTTCGCCGCTCGCCCTCGACGCCATCGCCACCTATCCGCTGGCCTCGCGCAAGAGCAAGGTCAGCGTCCGTGACTTCGCCCGCCCCGTCTCCGGCTCCGCCTCGCTCAAGAATTTTCTCGATTCGCTCCCCAACCTCCTTGCCGCCGGCGATCTCCGCGGCCTCCTTGCCGCCATGCACCGCGCGCGCCAGAAGCGCAAGACCATCCTCTGGGGCCTCGGCGGCCACGTCATCAAGGCCGGCCTCGGCCCCGTTCTCATCGACCTCATCGGCCGCGGCTTCGTCTCCGGCATCGCCATGAACGGCGCTGCCCTCATCCACGATTTCGAAATCGCCCTCGTCGGCAACACTTCCGAAGACGTGGACGCCGCCCTCGGCGCAGGCAAATTCGGCATGGCCGCGGAAACCGGCCAGTACATCAACGACATCGCCCGGGACGCCGCGCGCAGCGGCATCGGCTACGGCGAAGCCGCCGGCAAGCTCCTCACTGGTCGCCGCCTGCGCCCGCGCTACGCCGGCTCGAGCGTTCTCGCCGCCGCCTGCCGCGCCCGCATCCCTGTCACCATCCATCTCGCCATCGGCACGGACATCCCGCACATGCATCCTGCCGCCGACGGCGCCGCCCTCGGCGCCGCCACGCACCACGATTTCCGCCTCTTCTGCGCGCTGGTGAAGCGCATGCACCCCGGCGGCGTCTATCTCAACTGGGGCTCCGCCGTGCTCCTCCCCGAAGTCTTCCTGAAGGCCGTCTCCGTCGTGCGCAATCTGGGCGTGCCCCTCCGCCCCATCACCACCGCCAATTTCGACTTTATCCAGCACTACCGCCCGTTGCAGAATGTCGTGAAGCGCCCGACCGCGCCGGAACGTGGCCGCCGCGGCCTGGAATCCCGCGGCTACGCCGTCACCGGCCACCACGAATTGCTTCTGCCGCTCGTGGCCGCGGCGCTCGCAGCCGGCTGGCCGGCAGGACGTTGACCGCTTGCGGTCACACTTAGCGAAGACCGCTTGCGGTCACACTTAACTATGACCCCTTTCGAAAACGATCCTCTGAATCCGGACATTTCTTCCGGCGGTGCTCCGGCCGCCCCCGGCGGCGCGCCTCCGGCCCCGCCGTTCTCTTCGCTTCCCGAAGATCTGCGCATCTCCTGGTCCTGGTCGCATTTCGCCGTTTTTCTGCTCTTCAGCGTCGGCAACTTTGTGATCACGCAAGTTGCGCTCATGACCTATCTCACCTCTTACCGCCACATGACCATCAAGGAGATTCAGAGCGTGCCCCCGTTTCTGGCTCCCTATCTCGTGGCCTTGCAGGTGGTCTTCTTCGCTCTCGAGCTGCTCTTCCTCTACGTCACGCTCGCTGTCCTTCCGGACGTGCCTTTCTGGCGCTCCGTGGGCTGGCGCCGGCTGCCGCCAGGCCCCTCGCGCGGCCGCGGCTGGCTCTACTTTTTCTCCGGCTGCGGCCTGGCGATCTGTGTGGCGGTGGCCAGCCTGGGCATCCACCCCAAGGAAAAATTGCCCATCCAGGAGCTTTTCAAGGACCGCACCAGCACCGCGCTGCTGATGCTGATGGCCGTCCTCGTCGCCCCGCTGATCGAAGAGACCGTCTTTCGCGGCTATCTCTACCCCCTGTTTGCGCGCAGCTTTGGCGTGCCCGCGGGCATCGGCATCACCGGCGTCCTCTTCGGCATCCTGCACGGCGCGCAACTGGGCTGGACGCGCGAGCTGGTGGTCATCATGAGCCTGGTGGGAATGGTCTTCACCTACGGACGCGCGCGGACCCGTACCGTCCTCGGCAGTTACCTGCTGCACCTCGGCTACAACTCCATGATCAGCGTCACCATGCTGATCGCCACCCGCGGTTTGCAGCACTTTCCCCCGGCCACCTGACGGTTTCCTCATCTGCGCCGCCTCCGCTACAATGTTGGTGTGGGCCCGCGGGGGCCCGGTCTTTTCAGCTCCGGCCTTCCGGGCGCAGCGCGCGCATTCGGATTCCGGCCTTGTCGGAAAGATTCTGACCCGCTCGGATCGCAGATTCCGGCCCGGCCGGAAAGAAATTTCTCTTGGAATTGTCCGTAGGCTGCACAGATCGCGAGGAAACTGCACGCATGTACGTTGCACAGCCCATTGCCTGGACCGACCGCGGTGTGGTCATGCTCGATCAGCGCCGCCTTCCCGCGGAGGAGATCAGCTACACCTACACCGACTACCGCGAAGTCGCCAAAGCCATTCGCGAGATGGTCATTCGCGGCGCACCGGCCATCGGCGTGGCCGCGGCCATGGGCGTGGCCCTCGGCGTCCTCCACTCCCGCGCGGCCTCGCTCGAAGCTCTGCGCGCGGAGTTCTCCGGAATCTGTGACACCCTCGCCCAGACCCGCCCCACCGCCGTGGACCTCTTCTGGGCCCTCGAGCGCATGAAGCGCCGCTTCGCCGAGCTTGCCGCTGGGACCTCGGACCTCGCCAAAATCCGCCAGGCCCTCGTCGAGGAAGCCAAGCAGGTGCATCTCGAGAAGAAAGCTACCGATGAAGCCATCGGCCGCTTCGGCGCGGAATTCATGCCTGCCTCAGGCCAGGTCATGACCCAGTGCAACGCCGGCGCTCTGGCCACCGCCGGCATCGGCACGGCTCTCGGCGTCATCCGCGTCGCCTTTCAGCAGGGGAAGAAGCTGCACGTGCTGGTGCCGGAGACCCGCCCGTATCTGCAGGGAGCGCGCCTCACCGCCTGGGAGCTGCATCGCGGCGGCATCCCGCTCACGCTCATCACCGACAACATGGTCGGCCACTTCCTGAAGTCCGGCAAAGTCGGCGCGATCGTTACCGGCGCGGACCGCATCGCCGCCAACGGCGACACCGCCAATAAGATCGGCACCTACCAGATCGCCGTCCTGGCCAGGGAAAACAACGTGCCCTTCTATATCGCCGCGCCCGTCTCCACCCTCGATCTCTCCATCCCCGACGGCAGCCACATCCCCATCGAAGAGCGCTCGGCCGCCGAAGTCACGCACATCCAGGGCGTGCGCATCGCCCCCGACGTCCACGCCGCGCACCCCGCCTTCGACGTCACTCCCGCACGCTACATCGCCGCCATCTTCACCGAGCGCGGCGTCGCCCGCGCCCCGTACAGCGATTCCCTCCGCGCCCTCGCCGCCTCCTAGCCGCTGACCTTTCAGAGAGTGCGGCGCAGAGCGAAGCACGGGTAGCCATTCGCGGTCTGGGTTTAGTTTCCGTTAGTCAGACTATGCATTCGCTGGTGACGCTTGACATCATGCCTGCCCTTGGGTAGTCTCCGCGAAGGTCCCAGCGTTCTTCATCCCTCCGGCATTCTACGTCCCTTCCAAATCCAGGAGGTTTGCGCCCATGAACAAACTCAGTCGTTTTCTATTGGGATTGGCTCTCGCGGTTACGTGTGTTTGCATGACCGCGGCGCAGGAGATGTCGCAGGGCAGCATGTCCCTGCCGAACGTGTTGCAGATCACGCGTGAATTTACCAAACCAGGGAAGGCGGGCATGGTCCACGATAAGGCCGAGAGCGCCTTTGTCCAAGCCATGGCCCGTGCCAAGTGGCCGACGCGCTACTTGGGCATGACGTCGCTCTCGGGCAAGCAGCGCGCCTTATTCCTGACCATGTATGCTTCCTTCGAAGCCTGGGAAAAAGACACCGCGGCAATCGCGAAGAACACCGCCCTTTCTGCGGCACTGGATCGCGCCAGCATGGCCGATGGCGAGCTGCTCGATTCGATGGACCAGGGCGTTTTCGTTTTCAGCGACGAAATGAGCCTCCGGCCGAAGGCCGACCTCGCGCCTATGCGCTACTTGGAAATCTCGGCGTTCCATGTTCGCCCGGGCCACGGCAGGGAATGGCGCGAGCTGGTCAAGATGGTTAAAGCTGCCTATGAGAAGGCCCTGCCCGAAGCACATTGGGGCACCTTCGAGCAAGTATACGGCGGGGATGGCGGCACGTATCTCGTTCTCACCGCGCGCAAAACCCTGGCGGAAGTCGACCGCGCCCACCAGGACGACAAACAATTCGCAGCGGCCATGGGCGAAGACGGCATGAAGAAGCTCGACGAACTCTTCGGTGCCTCCGTCGAATCGTCCCAGCATCAATTGTTCGCATTCAATCCGCGCATGAGCTATGTCGCCGACGAATGGATCAAAGCCGACCCGGATTTCTGGAAGCCGAAGGCGGCTGCTCCTGCTGCAAAGTCCGCTGCGGAGGATAAGAAAGCCAAGCCATAGCTTTCAGCCCCGCGCTTTGTCAGCGGCAGTTCGGGAGCGGCTCCGATTTTCGGAGCCGCTCCCTTCACTCTTGCGCCCGCGCCGCCGGCATCGCCGCCATTGCCGCTGGCGCCATCCTCCTCGCCCGCTCCCTGTAACGCGGTCTCCGCCTGCCGGTCTGGGTTGCAGTCTCCGCTCTTTTTCTCTGCGCCCTCTGCGTCTCCGCGTTGTCTTTTTCTTTGATCTCTTTCCCCGCGCAGAGCCGGCGGTTCTTGCCGGCGGCAGTCGGGAAATCGTGGCGGAGCGCGACGCTTGCTCAAGCCATTTGAAGGAGCTCACTCCGGCCGGATAGCCATCACGATCCGCTGCCGCCGCCGGAACATCGCGAAAAAATCCAGCAGCTGCTTCCACGGAACATACTTCCGGTTTAGCAGCCGCATCCCCCGCGCCGCTTCCTCGCCGGTGAGAATCTCCGCCCGCGCCGTGACCCACTCTCCCAGCAATCCTCCGCGCATGTCGCACGGCGCTATCCGCACGCGCTCATTGTTCCGGATGCGCTTCACCTTGCCGGACTCCCCGATCGTGTAGACATACAGCTTCTGCGGCCCTGCGCCTTGCGCCGCATCCTCGGCCGCCGCAAACCACACCGGCGTCCGCACCGCCCTGCCGTCCTTCCGATACGTCTCCAGATTCAGATATTTCTTTCCGGCAAACTCCGCGAATTCAGACGTCGTGTTCATGAAGCTTCCGATGCGGATGCCGGTGGCAGGTTCCAGCGCCACGCCGCATAGCCCAGCAGCAGCCCGGTCAAGCTGCCGGGTACCAGGATCTGCACATAATGGGCGTTCTGCAGCAGGGCGATCACCAGCGCCAGCAGAAAACCTATGCACGCGCCGAACAGCACCGCGGAACGCAGCGAACCCGCCTTCCGCGCAAACACCCAAATCACCACTCCGCCCAGCACATCCTTGAACACGGAGCCTGCGATGATCTGGCCCAGCTGCGGGCGCACCTCCGGTGTGAACCAGGCCGTCGCCCCGTCCAGCACCCCCAGCGCCGCCGCCAGCACCGCCACGTAGAGAAAGGTTTTCATTGCGCACCCCCATCCTTGCACCGCGAGTCTAGGCAAGACGCCGCTCCCCCGCAAGCCGCCTTCATTCATGCCGCAGCGCCTCCACCGGATCCAGCCGTGCCGCCTTCCACGCCGGGTACATCCCGAAGCCGATTCCGATCACCGCGCACAGTGTCAGCGCCGTCAGGATCCAGAATACCGAGAGCGTCGCCGGAAACGACAGCACAACGCGCAGGGAAAGCCCCAGCCCCGATCCCGCCAGCACTCCGATCACCCCGCCCACCGCGCACAGCACCACCGACTCCAGCAGAAACTGCAGCAGAATGTTGCTGCGCTTCGCCCCGACCGCCTTGCGCACCCCGATCTCCCGCGTCCGCTCCGTCACGCTCACCAGCATGATGTTCATCACCCCGATCCCTCCGACCAGCAGCGCCACAAACGCCACCGCGAACGTCAGGATGAAGATCAGCCCGCTGATCTTGTTCCACAGCTCCAGAAAATAGTCCGACGTGAACAGCGCGAAATCGTCCGGCTTGTCGCTCGCCAGCCGCCGCTTCCGCCGCAGCAGCTCGCGGATCTCTTCCACCGCCTCGCCCACCTTTTCGGGATCGCGGGCCTTCGCGAAGATCACGTAGTCCTTCTGGTTCGGATAGAGCTTGCGCAGCGTCGTGTCCGGCATCATGGCGATGTTGTCTTCCGGGTTCGTGCCCCCGGAGATCCCCTGCTTGCGCTTCTGCGCCGTCCCGATCACCGTGAACAGTTGCCCGTCCAGCGTGACCTCCTTCCCGATGGGGTCCTCCTGCGGGTCGGGAAAAAGGATGCGCGTCGTATCGTAGCCCAGCTCCACAACCGGCGAACGGTGCTCCATGTCCGTATCCGTCAGCCACCGCCCGCGCTCCAGCTTGATCTCGAAAATCTTGGCCAGCCCCGGCGCATTCCCCTGCAGAATCACGTTCTTCGCCCGGTACCCGCCCCGCCGCACGCTCGCGCTTCCGCTTCCGAACTGCGGCAGGAAAATCCGCAGCGACGGCGACGCCGCCGACACGTGCGGCAGCAGCGCGATCTCCTCCGCCCATTCCGGTTGCAGCTCCTTCCGCGTGAACCATTCGCTCGGCGGCCGCGACAGCGTCGCCCACGGAAAGCGGTAGCAGATGATGGTGTCCGAGCCCAGCTCGCGGATGCCCCCCAGCACGTTTTCGTTCAGGCCGTTGATGACCGTGCTCACGGTGATGACCGTGCTGATCCCGATCACGATGCCCAGCACGGTCAGCGCCGAGCGCAGCGGATTGCGCCGCAGCGAATCCATGGCCAGCAGGAACGTCTCGCGCAGCTCCACCCGCCGCGCCGCGCCCGCCAGCCCGCGCACCCGCCCCGCGGCCGTTCCGCCCAGTGTCCGGCTCATCGTTGCCATCGCTCTTCCGCCCTACTCCGAACGCAGCGCCACCACCGGGTCCAGCCGCGCCGCCTTGGATGCCGGATACGTCCCGAAGAACAGCCCCACGCTCAGCGCCACCAGCAGTCCGCCCGCCACCGACCATAACTGCACCGCGCTCGGCAGCGGCGAGACCCACGACAGCAGCTTCGCCACCAGCACTCCCAGCGCCACTCCCAGCGCCCCGCCAACCAGCGCGATTGTCGACGACTCGATCAGAAACTGCAGCAGAATGTCTCCCCGCCGCGCCCCCACCGATTTCCGCAGCCCGATCTCCCGGGTCCGTTCCGTCACGCTCACCAGCATGATGTTCATGATCACGATCCCGCCCACCACCAGGGAAATCGAGGCGATGGCGATGGTCACGAAGAAAAACGTCGAGCTGATGCTCTTCCACAGCTCCAGAAACGAATCGCTCGTCTCCAGGCTGAAATCGTCCTTCGCCCCGTACGCCAGGTGCCGCCGCCCGCGCATGATCTGCCGCACTTCATCCACCGTCGCCTGAATGCGCGCCGCCGATACCGTCCGCGCCGTCACCCGCAGCGAATCCCGCGGCGATCCGAACTCCTTCCGGTACGTGTTCAGCGGCAGGATGATCCAGTTGTCCTGCGAACTCCCCAGCGTCGACCCCAGCTTCGTCCCCACCCCGATGACCTGGCAGGGCAGATTGTTCCAGCGGATCTCCCTCCCCAGCGGATCCACCCCCGGCAGTAGATTTTCCACCACGTCCCAGCCAATTACGCACACCGGCGCCGCGCTGCGCATATCGGACTCGTTGATGTGCCGCCCCGCCGCCAGCTCCACGTCGTAAAGCTGCGCCATCTGCGGCGTCCATGCCCGCAAATTCGTGTCCTTCACCGAGTTCAGCCCGGACTTCGTCTCCACTCGCCCGCCCAGCGATGCTCCCACTTCCGTGCAGCTCCGGCATAGCTCGCGCACCGCCTCGTAGTCCTCGTACCGGATCGCCTTGCGCTTCTGAAATTCCAGATAGTCGTCCACGTTAGTGACGATGGAGGGCTGCTTGGCCAGCCCGAAGACGTCCGCGCCCAGCCGGAACACCTTCTCCGTCACGTAGCGGTTGGCTCCATTGATCAGGCTCACCACCGCGATCACCGACGTCACCCCGATCACCACTCCCAGCAGCGTCAGCACGCTGCGCAGTTTGTGCGTCCACAAACTGGATGTGGCAATCCCCACCGCCTCCGAAAAATTCATTGTCGATCGTCGCGCCATGGTTTTCCGCCTCATCCTAGCATACGCTCCGCGAGCCCCCGGAATTTCGCCGCCCTGCCTCGGCTGTCGGCCCGCGCGGCCGCGCAATTCTGCGGGGTGGCCGGGCCACGGGCCGCCTGTTTTTTTCTGACTGCCGCGGCGGACTTCAGCCGGCTAGTTGTCTTCTGGGAATTGAAAGAGGAAAAGAACTACTTCGCGTGCCGAATCCGTTCGGCTAGCGCCCGCGCCCGCTGCCGCGCCACCTCGACGAACCGCGCGTCTCCCGCAATCTGCTCCAGCAACCCCAGCGCGCGCTCCGGCTCGGGCAGAAGATTGCGGTTCAAATCCGATTCAAACTGCAGCAGCGCGTCGTTGACCCCCAGCCGGTCGTATTTAATCCGCCGCGTCAGGGTTGTCAGGTGCTCCTGCTGCCGCGCCAGCCCCTCGAAGATCTGCATCATCTCGTTGGCCGCCGCGTTCAGCGTGTAGTTGAACTTCGCCTCGTGCGCTTCCGTCCCGCGCTCCCAGCGCAGCGTCTTCTCGCCCAGGTTGGCGATCTTGCGGTGCACATCCAGGTCCAGGCCCTGAAAATGCTTCAATTCCGCGGCCCGCGCGAAGAGCCTCGCCCGCAGCGCCGCGCCCACTTCGAACGGCGTTGCGCCCGGCTCCTCGTCCAGTTGCCGGATCTCGAAGCTCGCGGCGTCGCTCTCCTGGCGCACCGTAATCTCGATGAACTCCGGCGAGCTGGATTGGAACACCCGCCGGTAAATCAGCTTCGCTCCGGGTGGCGCTGCCGCGCCGTGTACCAGGAGGGGCGCGCAGAGCAGCGCCGCGAGGCAGCAGAGAAATACGGAGCGTCGGATCCGGGGTCTCATTGTCAGGAGAAGGTGCGCGCGGCGCGCGCGAGAAGTTTTTCCGTCGCCGGCGTTGCGGGCATGCCGAATCGCCGCCGCTTCTGCTCGGCCTGCAAATGGCAGAGCGCCACCGCCAGCGCGTCCGCCGCATCCGCAGGCTGCGGCGTCTCGGCGAGCGCCAGCAGCGCGCGTACCATCACCTGCATTTGCTCCTTGGACGCGTTGCCGTGTCCCGCCACGGAAGCCTTGATTTCCCGCGGCGAATAACTGTGTACCGCCAGCCCGTGCTGCTCCGCCGCCAGCAGCACCACCCCGCGCACTTCCGCCAGCCGCAGCGCCGTCTTCATGTTCAGGGCCGTAAACACCGATTCCACCGCCAGCACCTGCGGCCGGTACTCCGCAATCAGCCGCCCCAGCAGCGCATGCACTTCCGCAAGCGCCGCTCCCCCCGATTCGTGCTGCCGCTTCTTGGCCACGCGCAGCGCCCCGTAATGCAGCATCCGGCAGCGCCGCCCGTCGCCTTCCACGATGCCGTAGCCCGTGGGTCCCGCCGCCGCAGGGTCCAGCCCCAGCACGCGGATCACGCTCTCGTTCGCGGAAGCTTTCACGGAGGATAGTTTACGTCTTCGGGGAAACGCGAAACCACCTTTTCTTCGCGCTGGTTACACCGTGGTTTCCTTCGTCAGGACAACCTGGGGATTTGTTGCGCCGCTTGAGATTGGTCCCGGCAGAGTCCCGAGCCCGGCGTCTTTCTGGCAGTTGTTTGGCCGGCCTTCCGCTTTGCGCGGGAGGTCGGCGGAGCTTCTTTGACCGCTCTGGTTAGAAGTGCGGGATGATCATCCGGCGCTGACGGCGGCCTGGATCTCCGATTCGTCGATGTCGAAGTTGGCGTAGACGTGCTGCACATCGTCGTGCTCTTCCAAGGCTTCCACCAGCCGGAGCATCTGCTGGGCTTGGGGCCCGGTGAGCTTGACGAAGTTCTGCGGCACCATCCCGATCTCCGCTGAGTCTGGCGTGATGCCTTCCTTGGTCAGGGCGTCCTTCACGGCATCCAGCGCTTCCGGCGGGGTGGTGATGTACCAGGTCGAGCCGTCGTCCTTCAGGTCGTCGGCGCCCGCGTCCAGCACGATCCCCAGCACCTTGTCCTCGCTGGCCGCTTCCTTGGGCACCACGATCTCTCCCTTGCGGTGGAACATCCAGCCCACGGCCCCGGCTTCCGCCATGTTCCCGCCGTTCTTGCTGATCAGGTGGCGCATCTCCCCGACAATGCGGTTGCGGTTCGTCGTCACGACCTGGATCAGCATGCCCACGCCGCCCGGCCCGTAGCCTTCGAACGTCACTTCCTCGTACTGCTCGCCTTCCAGCTGCCCCGTGCCGCGCAGGATCGCGCGCTCGATGTTGTCGCTCGGCATGTTTTCGTTCTTGGCCGAAGCGATGGCCGTGCGCAAGCGCGGGTTGGTATTCGGATCGCCGCCGCCGCTCCGCGCCGCAATTGTGATTTCGCGGATGTACCGCGTGAACACACGCCCGCGCTTCGCGTCGGTGGCCGCCTTCTTATGTTTAATGGTGGCCCATTTTGAATGCCCGGACATAACATATCCTCTTTGTTGGGAGACGTTTCAGGCGGCCTTGCGCCCGAACGCTCGAATTGGTCGGGGCGCTCGGCCCGTGCGACCCCGCCGAACGGGGTCACGGCGCTTGTCTACGAATCGGCTCGCAAACCCCAGCGCAAACCAACCTAGTCTAGCACAGCGAAGAATGCAGAGAAACCGGGTATACTCCCTTCTTCAGCCATGACCGCGACCCTCTCGCCGCCATCCGGCACGCCCTCGCACACCGCTCCCGCGCCTCGCCGCTACCGTGTTCTAACCATTGCCTCCCATGCCGTCCAGTACGCCGCGCCGGTCGTCCGCGAAATGGCCCGCCACCCCCAACTGGACCTGCAGATGGCCTATTGCAGCTTGCAGGGAGCGCAAGCCGGCGTGGACCCCGAGTTTGGCGTCGCTGTGCAATGGGATGTGCCCCTGCTCGAAGGCTACCCCTGGGTGCTGGTTCCCAACCGCTCCTGGCGCCCGGGCCTCGGCCGCTTTTTCGGTCTTTTCAACCCCGGCTTGTGGCGTCTGCTGCGCCGCGGCTCGTTCGATGCCGTGATTCTCTGGACCGGCTATGCCTGTGCCAGCTTTTGGATCGCCCTCCTGGCGGCGAAACTCCACGGCGTCGCGGTTTTGTTCGGCACCGACGCCACGACCATCGAGCCCCGCAACGGCCGTCCCTGGAAGCGCGCCCTCAAAAAAATTGTTTGGCCGCGCCTGTTCCGCCTCGCCGATCAAGTGATTGTCCCCTCTTCTGGCGCGCGCGATCTCATGCATTCTCTCGGCATCCCGGAGGATCGCGTTACGCTTACGCCCTACTCCGTGGACAACGACTGGTGGATGCAGCAATCCGCGAAGGTCGACCGCCAGGCCGTCCGCGCCGTCTGGGGCGCCACGCCAGCCAATCCCGTCGTCCTCTTCTGCGCCAAGCTCCAGCCCTGGAAACGCCCTTCCGATCTTTTGCGCGCTTTTGCCCGGGCCGCGCTCGCCGATGCCTTCCTCGTCTTCGCCGGAGAAGGGCCGCTGCGCGCGCAGCTCGAGGCCGAAACCGCCGCCCTCGGCCTTCGCGACCGCGTCCGCTTCCTCGGCTTCGTCAACCAGTCGCAGCTCCCCGCCATCTACACCGCCGCCGATATCATGGTTCTCCCGTCCGAGTACGATGCGTTCGCTGTGGTCGTCAATGAAGCTATGTGCTGCGGCTGCCCGGTCATCGCCAGCGACTGCGTCGGCGCCGCCCGCGATCTGGTCTTCCCGGTCTGCCCCGAATTCGTCTATCCCTGCGGCAACTCGGATGCTCTCGCGCATCTGCTGAAAACTGCCTTGGCCGATCGCCCCAGTCTCCAGCGTTTCAGCCAGGCAGCGCTCGCCCGCATGCGCGCCTGGTCGCCCGCACAGAACATCGCCGCTACCGTCGAAGCTGTCCAGCGTGCCGTCGCTCGCTCCCGCCGCTTTCCGCGCCAGCAGCTTTCCCATTCTGCCGCCACGCAGGAGACTCCTGACGCTCCGCAGAAACCCTCCTAATGAAGTTGCTGATCTATTCCCATTTTTTTGCCCCCAGCATCGGCGGCGTGGAGACCATCGTGCTCTCCCTCGCTCGCGGCCTTGCGGAGCGCCGCACATCTTCGGGCGAGTTGGAATTTGACGTGACACTCGTGACCCAGACCCCGGCGGGGACTTACGACGACTGCGCGCTCCCTTTTCGCGTCGTGCGCCGCCCCGGCTTTCTACAACTCTGGCGTCTGCTCCGTGCCGCCGACGTCGTGCACCTCGCTGGCCCCGCCCTCCCTCCGCTTTTTCTCGGCCTCCTCGCGCGCAAGCCCGTGATCCTCGAACATCACGGCTTTCAAGCCATCTGCCCCAACGGCCAGCTTCTCTACGAACCCACGCAGGCTCCTTGCCCCGGACACTTCATGGCCGGACGCCACGCCCAATGCCTCCGCTGCAATTCCGCCCAGGGCCCGCTGGCCAGCTTCAAGCTCTGGCTGCTCACCTTCCTCCGCCGCTTTCTCAGCAAGCGCGCCGCCGCCAATATCACCCCGGTGCAGTGGCTCGTGGATCTCCTGCAGTTGCCGAGCGCGCAGGCCATTCCCCATGGCCTGAATACCTCCCGGATTTTCCCGGAGCGCCAGCCCTCGCCCGGCCCGCCCGTCATCGCCTTCCAGGGACGCTTGGTCACCACCAAAGGCATCCGTGTCCTCTTCGAAGCCGCGCGCCTCCTGCAAGAGCAATCCGTTTCCTTCGTTCTGTACGTCATCGGCGACGGCCCGGAGCGCCGATCGCTCGAATCCCTCGCCGGCGAATGGCAGCTCGCCCCGCGCGTCCGCTTTTTCGGCTCGCTGCCGTCCGCGGAGCTGGACGCTGTCCTGGCGCAGGCCACGGTCGTCGTGGTTCCCTCCCTCGGCGGAGAAGTTTTCGGCCTGGTGCTCGCAGAGAACATGTTGCGCGGTCTGCCGGTAGTCGCTTCCGATCTCGGCGCTTTCGTGGAAGTTCTCGGCGGTGCCGGTGTCACCTTCCGCACCGCCGATGCCGCGGACCTCGCCCGCCGGCTCGCCCTTTTGCTCCACGACGCCTCCGCTGCCGCGAATATCGGCGCACGCGCCCGAGAAAGGGTGCTCGCTTTCTTGGATAGCAACCGTATGATAGAAACGCACGCGCGGGTTTATCGCACTCTATCCCCCGCCGGGACTCGGTGATGCTGCATACAACGACAAATTCCGGCTTGCATGAGTTCGTCTTCGAAAACGTCATCCGGCGCTACGCCCGTTCCGGGGCCCGCGCCGCGGATCTCGGCGCCGGCCCCGGGGCCATGGCCGCGCGCCTCCACTCCCTCGATTTGGATGTCCTCGCCGTCGATCGCGACGCCAGCGGTTTCGCTGCGGAACTCCCGTATCTCTCCCTCGATTTCAACCAGCCGGATTTCGCTGCGCAGCTTGGTCCGGGCTCTTTCGCACTAGTCACCGCCATAGAAGTCATCGAGCACGTGGAAAGCCCCATCGGCTTTCTCCGCAATATCGCCCGCTTGTTGACTCCTGACGGTGTCGCCGTTCTGACCACTCCCAATGTGGATTCCCTCCCGGCGCGCCTTAAATTCCTATTACGCGGGAAAATCCGTACCATGGATGAGCACGGAGAGCCGACCCACATCTCCCCGGTTTTCTGGGATCTCCTCCAGCGCCAGTTCCTGCCGCTGGCCGGTCTGCAGCTCCGCGAACATCTCGTTTTCCCCCCCAACGGCTTCCAGCTCACCCGCAAGCCCCTCGCCTGGCTCCTGCGCATCGCCGCCGCACTTTTTCCCGGCGAAACTCTCCTCGGCGACAATCAGATTCTGGTCCTCGGGCGCCGTCCATGAGTTTTGCTGGTCACGCCGTTCGCGGGGGGCTGCGCTCCGGCCAACTTCTGGTCTCCTTTATTGTTCTCTGCGGGCTGTTGCTGGGCTACTTTTCGGTCACCTCGATTCTCGACGGCAAGTCCAATCAGCTGCTATTCGTGTTGCTGGGCTTTGCCGGCTTGCTCGTGGTCCTGGCCACAGTCAGAAGCTGGAGAAACGGTCTCTACCTCTTCCTGGGTTGGCTGCTGATTGAAGATTTGGTCCGCAAATATCTCGGCAACAACATGGCCGTCTACTTCGGCAAGGATATCCTGGTCGCCCTGGTCTATCTGTCGTTTCTGGCGGCCGTGCGCCGCAAGGAAGTCCAGGTTTTCCGTTTTCCCTTCTTTCGTCCGCTCTCTATTTTTATCTGGTTCGGCGTCCTTCAGGTGTTCAATTTCGCATCGGGAAGCGTGGTCTTCGGTCTGCTGGGTCTGAAGCTGTACTTCTATTATGTGCCCCTGCTCTTTATCGGCTATGCGCTCTTCGAATCGGAAGCCGATCTCCGCCGCTTTTTTTCCTTCAGTGCCCTGCTGGTCCTGGCCATTGGCGGCCTGGGCATTGCCCAATCCATTCTCGGGCCCACCTTCTTGAACCCGGCGATCCTTGGCGAAGACATCCGCGGAGTGAGCACTCTCTACCGTATAGCTCCGCTCTCAGGAGCTCTCGCTTACCGCCCCAATTCGGTCTTTGTCAGCTCTGGTCGCTTTGCCAACTACATGATCCTCTCCGCGATGGTCGGATTCGGATACGCGGCCTATCTTTTGCTGCGTCATCGTAAGGGACGCACACTGGCCTTTGCCGCCCTTACCATGGCCACCGCCGCTGCCATCATGACCACCTCGCGCGGCGCTTTTCTCTGGACCCTGGGCAGCCTCTTTCTGGGAGCCGTGGCCTTCGTATGGGGCGCACCGTGGCGTCAGGGGGAGGTGATCCGTACCCTCCGCGCCCTCCAGAGAACCGTGCTCTTCGCGGGCCTTGCGCTGGTCGGCATCCTGCTCAGTTATCCGGAGGCTTTGCTCTCCCGCCTTGCGATCTATTCCGAGACTCTTTCGCCATCTAGCTCGGCCAGCGAGTTGACGCACCGCGCATGGGATTACCCGCTGCGCAATTTTCTGATGGCCTTTGATTATCCGCGCTGGCCCTATGGCTACGGCATCGGCACCGCCTCCCTCGGCCTGCAATACATCAGTCGCATCCTGCATATCCCGGCCATGGGTATCGGCGTCGAGAGCGGTTATGGCGGTCTCGTTGTCGAGCTGGGTGTTGTCGGCCTGATCCTCTGGCTTGTCTGGACCGCCGCGCTCGTCTTCTCTGCCTGGGGCGTGGTGCGCAAACTCCGCGGCTCCCCTTGGTTTCCCCTGGCCTTTATGATCTTCTGGTATTCGTTCCTGCTCTTGTTTCCCATCACCTTTACCAGCTTTGCGGCCTACCAGGATTTTGTCTTGAATGCCTATCTCTGGCTCCTCGTCGGCATCCTCTTCCGCCTGCCGCAGATGGCCCGCTCCGCGCAGATGCAAACCGCGGTGCCGCCTGCAAACTTTTCACAGGTCCGCTGACTTGCGCCTCGCCGTCGCCACTCCGTTCCTCGACCGCCGCCACGGCACCGAGCGCGCTCTCGCCGAACTTCTCGAGCGCCTGGTCCGCGATTATCGCTGCACCGTCTATCTCTATGCCCAGCGCGTCACGGATTGCTCCCCCGCGCTTCTCGGCCCCCTTTCCGGCGATGCCCCTCGCGTCGTCTGGCGCCGCGTCCCCTCCCTCCCCGGACCGCACCTCCTGCGATTCGCCGCCTGGTTCGTCCTCAACACCTTGCTGCGCAAGTGGGACGCCCTTGTCCGCGGCCTCCGCTTCGATCTCGTTTTTTCCCCCGGCATCAACTGTCCCGACGCCCAGGTCGTCCTCGTCCACGCCGTTTTTCACCGCCTCGCCGCCCTGCAGCATTCCCAGCCCCTGCTCCGCGCGCTCCCCTTGTCCGCCTGGCCCGCCATCCTCCACCGCGGCCTTTACTACCGGTTCATCCGCTTTCTGGAGCGGCGTATCTACGCCAATCCTGCGGTCACGCTTGCCGCTGTCTCCCGTCGCACCGCCCGGCAGCTCGAAGAGTTCTTTACCCGCCGCGAAGTTCCCGTTGTCTGGAATGGCGTCGATACCGCCGTCTTCCACCCCGCGGCGCGCCACTCGCGCCGCCTTTCCGCCCGCCAACGCTGGAACTTCCGCGAGGACGAAACCGTCTTCCTGCTCATTGGCAACGACTGGAAAAACAAAGGCCTCCCCACGCTGCTCCAGGCCGCCGCCCTCTGCAGCGATCTCCCCCTGCGCCTTCTCATTGTCGGCGAAGAAGACCCCGCACGCTTTGCCGCTGCCCTCGCCAGTTGTAACCTCCAGCAACGCGTCTCCTTCTCCTCTCCCGTCGCCGACGTCGTGGATCTCTATGCCGCCGCCGACGCCTACGCCGGCCCTTCCCTCGAGGACTCCTTCAACCTTCCTGCCCTGGAAGCCATGGCCTGCGGCCTTCCCATCATCCTCAGCACGTCTGCCGGATTGAGCGACGCCCTTCACGACGGCGTGGATGCCCTGCTGCTCCAGAATGCCCAGGACCCCGCCGAACTCGCCGCTTTGCTTCGTAAACTCCTCCAGAATCCCGCGCTCCGCGAACGTTTGGGAACGCAAGCAGCCGCCACCGCCCACGGACTTTCCTGGGAAGAGCATGCCCGCCGCATCCACGCACTCCTGGAAACGCGCCTCGCGGCTTCGCGCACGCTCTCTTGACGCTGCTTCTCTAGTGTGTAGAGTAGTGCTGCACCGGACGGATTTTTTGCAGGCTAGAGTAATAGATAGGCAAAGGAACGGAATGACCGAGAAGCTTGATCGCGCGGTGGCCATCCAGCGGCAGTACTACAAGGAAACGGCGGCTCGCTACGATGACATGCATGCCCATGAGGGGGACGATGCCATTGCCAGCAGCAAGCTCCTGCACTCCCTGGTGCGCATGGTTGATGCCCGCACTCTTCTGGATGTCGGCGCCGGCACGGGTCGTGGAATTCGCCACCTGCTGGACGCTATGCCCCATCTTTCCGTTCTCGGCGTTGAGCCGGTGGCCGCTCTTATCGCGCAGGCGGTCGCGAAAAACGGCATTCCCCCGGGAATGATCCTGCAAGGAGTCGGCGAGGCCCTGCCTTTTGCGGATGCCAGTTGCGACGTGGTCTGCTCCTTCGGCATTCTGCATCACATTCAGAGGCCCGATGCCGTCATTCGCGAGATGTTGCGCGTAGCCAAGAAAATGGTGCTCATCGCCGACAGCAACCGCTTCGGCCAGGGGAGTTACGCCACCCGCCTGCTGAAGCTGGCTCTTTACAAAGCCAAGCTCTGGCCCTTTGTGAACTTTCTCAAGACTCGTGGGCGGGGCTATCAGGTGACTCCCGGAGATGGCCTCGCCTATTCCTACAGCGTTTATGATTCCTTCGACTGCATTGCGGAATGGGCCGACCAGTTGATCCTTGTCCCTGCGCCAGGCAGCAAGGCCGGCAGCTGGCTACATCCTCTGCTCACTTCTCCCGGCGTGATCGTTTGCGCCCTGAAGGAAATTCCCTAGTTCACCTTTGCCGCAGCCCGCGCGGCATCTCCGCCCGCAGTCTTGTGCTCCTTCTCTTCCACCGCTTTGCGCGTGGCCTCCAGCGTGAAGGTCAGCGATTCACGCGGGATGCTGGTGATAAACGGGCCGATCAGCCAGCCCAGCGCAACCGGGATGTCCCGGGTGAGCGAAGCCGCCTCGCTCTGCACGTACACGCCGCCGTCGCGCTCCTCCATTCGCCACCACGTCTCCATCCTCCACAGGAAGCCGTCATCGTCGCCCGCGGGTCTCTCCCTCTCATTGCTCTGCCCCGCGTTCTCCACCTGCGCAATGCGGATCGCCGAGCTCCGGCTGTGCGCCCGTACTGCCGAATCCCGGTAATACTGCACATCGTGCTCCGTGTTCAGCACCACGGTGATTACCTGGTGCCGCCGGAAGCGCAGAAATACCCGGAAATGATCGCCGTCCCGCGTCTCCAGCCGCGACCGTTCCACGTCCGGCGAGTAGTAATTCGCGTGGTGATCATAATCCTGCAGCACCTCGAGCACTCCGTCCAGCGTCGCTCCCGGAATGAACACCAGCCCCACCCAGTGATGGATCATCCCTCCGGGGCAGGCAATTTTCCGCCCCGCATCCCACGTCTCCAGCCGCTGCATCTCCACCCCGCCCCGCCGCAACTCCGCGTAAGCTGCCGCGCGTTCCGCCTCCGCCAGGCCGTCCACCCATAGCCACGGCGCGCCCCTGTGCTGCTCCTCCTCGTTCCGCGCCTCCGTCAACTGCACGTAGCGCTTGAACGCCGCGGCTGTCTCGGTACGCGGCCGCTGCGCCTGCGCCACCGCGGCTCCCCCGGCCGCTCCGCAAAGCAGTAGCGCCAGCCAGGCGTAGCCCCACAGGCTTCCCCTGCCGCGTACGGGCAGCAGATGGTGTCCAGGCGTGTCAATCACTCCCAAAGCTTGCTCCCTAAACCCCGCAGGATCATACGCAAGCAGTCCCTTGCCCTTGGCATGCCCCTTCTATGGATGCACGCCCAGGACCATTGGTTTTCAGGGTGTTCTTTCCGCTGCGCAGGCCCACGGAAGGCGCTGTCCTTCCGGCGCTCATTGCGTGGAGCCGTTTCCGGCCTGGGGACGGGAAATAACCGGGTTGGGTAGCTGCACACGGCCCCTCGCGGAGCCGTTGTCCCCGCGCGGCCCCCAACCCGTTCGTGAAAGCTTAAGGGCAGCCCCTCTAGGGCTCAATGGACCAACCGAGCCAGTTTCCACGGTACGCAGGTATTAGTACGTTCTCCTGGACCGTCCGCAGAGATCCCCTAAATCTAAAGTATGTGCTGCGTTTTCAGCTTGTTATGGAATACCACGAGGGGTGCGGATCTAGCCCGTTGTTCCTGGACTTTAGCCATGCCCCAGACTTTAGCGCCTTGCCAGTCAAGATTCACAGGGCAGCGCGATGAAACAGAAAAGGCCAGCCCGCGCTCCTACTGCAACGCATCGATGCTCATTGTCAGCGATGCGGGAGTCTGTTTCGTCTCTTCGTTGACCATATCGGGTGCGGTATCAATCATGAAGCGGTTATCCAGGGCCTGTAGCGTTACATGGACTCTGCCATTCACTCCGATGACATACCATGTTTCGTCGTGAGTCTTTTCGGCGCCTTTGGACCCTTCCTTAAACTGCAGGCCGGCATCGCACGCCTGCAGTTCCGCTTTGATCCGCTCATACTCTGGCTTGATCTCGGCCATCGTCTTCGCGCGCCCCATGTGACAGGCGTACAACGCCCGCGTCATCCTGCCCTTAACCTCTCCATGCGGCCAGACGTTGCAGGTGGCTTGGGCATCCGGCGTGAGCTTGCCCTCATAGTTTCCGAAAAGTTCATCCGCCTTCTCCGTGCGGATCGCTGCGAAATCATCCGTCTGGGCAGCCAGTACCTTCTCGATGAACTCGCAGAGCGCCGGCTTGGCCGTTCTTTCTTTCGCCGCAGCCACATTCTTCGGTTTATCCGGCTCCGCCTTCTGCTGCGCCAGAACTGCTGCGCCCGCCGCCAGAATCATGATCATGAGTGGCCACTTCCGCATCATCGTCTCCTTGATTCTGTATTTGGCGAACGCTACTGCAGGAACTGGATCTGCAGGGCCAGCGACACGGGCGCCTGCTTGGTTTTGGCGTCCACCTTTTCCGGGTCGGTCTTCAGCATGTAACCGTCGTCGCGCGCCTCCACCGTGAGCTGGTAGAGCGCATCCTTTCCCGAAAAGAACCAGATGTCGGCGTGTTCTCCCTCGCTGTCATTTATATTTTCATCGAACCTCAGGTTGGAGTAGCACGCTCGCAGCTCGGTCTTCAGCCGCTCATACTCCGGCTTGATCTCCTCCATCGTCTTCGCCCGGCGCAATTCGCAGAGATAAAACGCCTGTTTGTTGCCGGCCGACTTGGGAGGGTAGACCCTGCACGTGGATTGCGCATCCGGCCGCAGCGTGCCCGCCACGGCCCCCGGGGCTTCCGCCGGCTTGGCCGAGCGGAGCGCTGCGTAATCCTTCGCTTGTGCCGCCCGCACCTTCTCGATGAACTTGCAGAGCGGCAAGTTGGCCGTCATCTCCTGCGCCGCCGCCGTTTTGGGCTTTTCCTTTTCCGGGAGCGTGTCGGTCACTTCCAGGTGCACCATCACGCCCGGCTCGCCGGAGGGTTTTCCGTTGAGCATGTCAGCCAGATTTCCCCAGTCATACAGGTTGAGTTTCACGGTGAAGCCGGCCTGTTCGGCGCTCAATGTCCAGCTTTCTTCCCGCTTCGATTCGTCTCCTTTTCTCTTCTCCTCGAATTTCCAGTTCGGAAATCCGGCGCGCAATTCCGCGGCTGCTTTTTCGTACACCGGCTTGGCGTCCTGGAGCGTTCGCGACGGACCCAGTTGGCAGGAGTAGAGCGGAGGGTTTTCCATTTTATCGCCGCGCCGCGTGTGCAGCGTGCATTTGGAATCGGCGTCCGGCGCCAGCGTGCCTTTAAACATGTTGTGATTATCTTTGCCGAGGGTTGTATCTTCTTCGCCCTTGAGCCCGGCGAACTCGCCCGGCGCGGCGGCGATCACCTTTTTCACGAACGTGATTAACGGCGCGTCCGCCGCCTGCGCCGCTTTGCCTGCGTTCTGCGACGCGCTCGCTCCCGCGTATAAGACTGTGCAAGCACCAGCGACGATCAGGGAAATGGGCAGAGCCGCGTTGCGCAGGCCAATGTTCATGTTCTTGTCCTCGTGCTTTCTCTTGGGGTTTTAGAAGGTCCAGGTCAATTCTTGTATTTCTTGTTCTTCAGCGGGGCGCGGGAATAGACGAGCTGCAGCGTGATGCTCTTCGTTTCGCCGGCCTGCAGCGTTACGTTTTTTACCCACTCCGAAAAGATGCCCTTGGACGACGCCCGCAGGTCATAGTTCTCCGCCTCCAGGTGCGCGATCGAAAAGCGCCCCCGGGCATCGGCGTGTACCGCATGGGGCATCGCCCCGAACGACGACTGGTAGGTAATGCTGGCGTGCGGCACCGGCTTATCGTCCGGCCCGATCACCACCCCGCGCAGGGTCGAGTGGCCCTTGTGCTGCGGCGCGGCATACACCGGCGCTTCGAAGACGAACCCGCTGAACGCCGCAAACGATCCGCTGGCGCACAGCAGGATGATGGCATGCATGGCGATTCGGCTGAGAGTACGCGGCATAGTGGTTGGCTCCGTTCGCTTGGCCTGCACCCATCTTAAGCGGGGAGCGCTGCCGTGCGCGCAATCCCGCTCGCGCATGTGCCGCGCTGCCAACCTGACTCTTCGTACAGGTGCCGAACGTCAGCAGTTTGAATCCGCTGAAGCGCAGTGCGCATGTCATCGGGTGGCGGCGGCAGGCTGCAACTTTTCTTCCTGTGGCTGGGAGTGTTCGGGCAGAGAGAGCGACAGGAGCCAGGCAAAGACGGGGAGAACGGCCAGGAGCAGAAACATCGCGGGAAGCCCGTAGTGGTCGGCCAGGCGGCCGAGAAGCGGGGCGAAGAGTCCGCCGACGGTGATGGCCAGGCCAAAGGTGACCCCGGAAGCGGTGCCCAGGCGCGTGGGCAGATATTCGTGGCTGAGGACGACCATCACGCTGAACGGCGCGAACAGCACCAGGCCCACGGGAATCAGCAGCAGGCTGGCCAGCGGGGTGTGCTGCGCCAGCAGCAGCAGGCCCAGGAGCGGGCCGAGCAGCCCGTAGGTCCAGAGCAGCAGGCGGCGGTGGCCGATGATGTCCGCGGCCCAGCCGCCCGCCAGGGTGCCCACGGCGCCGGCGCCCATGAACAGGGCAAGCGCCAGGCCGCCGGCGGCCTTGGTGGAGCCGAGAACGCGGATCCAATAGAGCGGGACAAAGGTGTTCAAGCCAAAAAAAATGACCGAGCGGAACATCACCGCTCCGGTCAGGCGCAGGAACGGCGGCCACTGGTCCTTGCCGGTGATGGGGTGCGCCGCGATGCGCACCGCGTGGGATTTCGACAGCGCGGCGAAGTCCGCCATGCCGGTTAGCAGCGCAATCCCCCCGAACAGGGGCGCCAGGAGAAGCCATCCCGAACCGTGCAGGCCGAACGCCACGGCCAGCGCGGTGACGGCCAGCGGCCCGACGGCGAATCCCACGTTGCCGCCCACGGTGAAAAGGCTCATGGCCGCGTTGCGGCTGGCTCCGGCGGCGAAGCTCGTCAGCCGCGCGGCCTCCGGATGGAAGATGGCGCTGCCTATGCCCGCGAGGACCAGCGCGAGGAACAGCGCGGGGTAGTGCGTCAAAAAGCCCGATCCGGCAACGCACACGCCCGCCAGGAGCAGCCCGAAGGGCATGAGCCACGGCGCGGAGCGCCGGTCGGCGAGATGCCCGAACGCCGGCTGCAGCACGGACGAGCTGATATTGGCGGCAAAGATCAAGCCGCCCGCCGCGGCGTAGGAGATGTGCAGCTCGCTGACGAAGAAGGGCAGCAGCGCCGGGATGGAACCCTGGCAGAAGTCGATCCACAGATGGCCCGAGGCCAGCAGCGCAACCAGGCGGCGCTGCATCACGAGTTTCTCCGCGCGGCGCGGTGGCGCGGCGCTATGGAAACCATGGAGAGATGGGGCTTCATGTTTCCGGGTACACCCTGAATCCAGGAATCTCTTGCCGCCGCAAACGGCGGCAGAAGAAAAACTGTACAGGAAAAGAGAAGCCGAAGGAAGGAGAGACAGGACGGTGCCGCAACCTCTACCGCAGATCGCCGGGGGAGAGGCCGGCTTTGCGGGCGGCTTCTTCGAGGGTGTCGAGCTGGGCTTGGAGCTGGGTCCTTTTGGCGGCGAGCTGGCGGAGCTGTTCTTCGGAGGAGGTGGAATTTGGGAGGCGGTTGCGCGGGAGGCCAGGGGAAGGCGAAGAGCGAAATTAGGATTTCGAAATTCGAAAAATGAAATTCGAAAAACAAAAGACGAAATTCGAAAAGCGAAAAACGAAATTCGGAAGAAAGAAGAAAGAAGAAAGAAGAAAGAAGGAAAAAGAAAGAAGAAAGAAGGAAAGAGGAAGAAGGAAGAAGTGAGGAAGAAAATGTCAGGGGGTGGGCTTGGGCGCGGCCCCGACTGGTGGCCGGGGAGTGGCGGGTGAGGCGGGGGCGAGTTCGGCGCGGAAGAGGGGGAGGGCTTCGCTGGGGGGGCCGATGCGGCGGTAGCGGGTGGCGAAGGTGCGCTCGTGGATGGCTACGCTGGAGAAAAATTTGCGGCCGTCGAAATCGTACTCGGTGAAGGAGGCCAGCCAGACGCCGGGAGCGACTTCGAAGCGCTCCTGCAGGAAGTGGCTGCCCTTGTAGACCTTGGCGAGGAAGAGGCCGATGGAGATGTCGGAGATGACTTCGCCTTCGACGCGCACTAGCTGGGCGGAAGCCTCGTCAATCCAGAGAGTGCCGCGCACCTTGGCGAACATGGCGGTGGCGCGGGAGACCGGTTTGTAGGCGGGGTTGGGTTCGAGGTGGAATTTGGCGAGGAGGCGGCCGGCGCCGGGTTCGCGGGCGACGAAGGTGAAGAGAAAAGCGGAGCGCGTGGCTTCGATCACGGCGTTGCGGTCTTTCTTCCTGCGGGCGAATTTTTCGAAGGCGTCGCGCTGCGGGCGGCCGGAGCGCGTGGCCCACTCCAGGACCTTGAGGAGGTTTTCGAGGCTGGCGCGGTAGGCGGCGGGATCGGCGGGCTGGCCGTCGGAGCCGAGGGCGATGCGGTAGTTGCCGGTGCCGGAAGGAACGATGCGGAAGACGCGCACTTCGGAGGGCTGGGCGTCGCCGGGGTGGCGGCGGATCTCCAGGCGCTCGATGCGCTCGTAGAGATCCAGCGCGGCGTCATCCTGTTTCAGGTTGGCGACGGCGCGGTCGAGGAGCGCGTTCTGCTCGGCTGCGCTGGGAGCGGCGGCGGGCGCGGGTTCCTGCGCGGGGGCAAAGCCCGCGAGGGTCAGGACGAGCGCTGCAGCCAGGGTTGACCGCTTCGCGGTCACCCGTACTGCTGACCGCTTTGCGGCCACCCCTACAAATGAAGTGCATGCGCGCATAAGTTCACGGAAAAAAGTTCTGCCAGCGTGCTGGGGATTGGATTCCGCGACCGGCGTGGCTGTTGCATGGCCGGGAACGGGAGAGGGCGCGGAGCAGACCCTCTCCCGTCTGGCGGAGCATCCGGCCGGAAAGAAAAACTTACGGCTTGGGCTGCTCGTCGTGCTGGTGCTGCTCTTTTTCTTTCTCTTTCTTCTGCTGATCGGCGGTCCACGGCGGCACCACGCCGTTCATGCGCGCGTAGGCGATGGACTGGCCGAGATGCTCGCCAAGATGCGCGGCGATGTGGAAGAGAACGCCGCGCTGGGTGGTCTTCTGTCCGAAGAAACTGGCGGGCTTGTCGAGGTCGGCGTCGCTCAATGCGGTGACGGATTTTTGCATGAAGGCGAAGGAGTCCTTGAGCGCCTCGACCGTCTTGGCCTTGTCGTGGCCCCCGGCCATGATGGCCTTGGGGTCCACGCCGGCCGGAGGCTGGACGCCGAGCATGCGCAGGAACATGTAGTTGCCTGCCGCGACATGGGCGAAAACTTCGCCTACGGAACGCACGCCCTCGCCGGGACGCCAGGCGTACTTTTCGGCCGGCATGGCCTCGGCCAGGCGGGTGAAGCGCCCTTCGAAATAGGCCACCTGCCCGAGAAATTCGCCGCGGGCCCCAGTGACAGGAGCGGCTGCGGCCGGGGCAGCGGGCTTCTCCTGGGCCCGGGCGGGTGTCACCAGGCCTGGGGTGAGTAGCGCAACTGCTAGACAATACATGAACATACGTCGCATTTGGATCTCCTTGCCTGATTTTTGCCGGGGCCTGACGGAGGCCCGGCAGTGGTCGAAGAGTCTTGGACTGCCAAGGCAGGGGCAAGGTTACACCCAGAAAGGTTGAAAGAAAAGGGACGTTGCAAACGTCTAAGATAAAAGGAACAGGAACGACCGGGGTTTCGTCTTACCATAAAGGTTGGCCGCTTCGCGGTCACAGAGATAAAGGGTGGAGGTCCGTCTGGGTATTGCTCCCATGGAAGGATTGAGCGGGGCACCGCGGGTGGCGGCGCGCGGGAGGAGTTCTGTGCGGACCGCGGGCAGACTGCGCCGCGCCGCGATAACCATGCTGGAGACACTGCTGCAGGCGCTGGATACGCTGCGCGCGCACAAACTCCGCAGCCTGCTGACGCTGCTGGGAGTGATCCTGGCGGTGACCACGCTGGTAACGGTGATGAGCGTGGTCGCGGGGCTGAACTTCTATGTGGCCGACCGCGTGGCCAACCTGGGCGCGAACGTCTATGTGGTGGACCGCTTTGGGATCATCACCAGCTTGGAAGCCTGGACGAAGGCGCAGAAGCGCCCGCTGATCACCATGGACGAGTATGAGCGGCTGAAGGAGGCGATGCGCACGGCCGGCCAGATCGCCGCGACGGAACGGAGCATCAGCGACGTGCGCTCGGGCAACGAGCTGCTGGAAAGCACCGAGGTAGTGGGAGTATCGCCGAACTACGCGGAAATCCGCAGCCTGAATCTGGCCGCGGGGCGCTTTCTGACCGCAGCGGATGAGCTGCACCGCGCGCCGGTCTGTTTTATCGGCGCGGACGTAGTCAAGAAATTTTTTCCGAATGTGGACCCCATCGGGAAGACCATCCGCGCGGGCACGCACAGCTACCAGGTGGTCGGAGTGGCGGAGGCCATCGGGAGCGCGTTCGGGCAGTCGCAGGACAATTTCATGCTGATCCCGCTGGGCACCTACTACAAGGAATGGCACCGCCAGAGCGAGTCCCTGCTGCTGTTCATCCAGGCGCGGAACACGGAGATGATCGCGGCGTCGGAGGACGAAGCGCGCATGCTGCTGCGCGCGCGGCGGCACGTGCCGTGGGACGCCCCGGACAATTTCGGCATCGTGGGCTCGGACTCCATCATGGGATTGTGGAAGGAGCTGACAGGCAACCTGTTTGCGGTGGCGGTGTCGCTGACGTCGGTGTTTCTGGTGGTGGGCGGGATCGTGATCATGAACATCATGCTGGCCAGCGTGACCGAGCGCACCCGGGAGATCGGGATCCGGCGCTCGCTGGGGGCGCGGCGAAAGCACATCCTGGCGCAGTTCGTCACCGAGTCGGCGGTGCTTGCGGCCACCGGCGGGCTGATCGGGATCGCCCTGGCCTACGCGCTGGTGGCCATTGCGCGCGCGGTGACGCCCATCCCGGTGCGCACGCCGCTGAGCGCGGTGCTGCTTTCGCTGGCGGTTTCCACCGGCGTGGGACTTTTCTTCGGCATCTATCCGGCGATGCGCGCGGCCAGGCTGGACCCCATCGAAGCGCTGCGCGCCGAGAATTAGAGAGCAACCATGGCCCAAGCCTACAGCGAAAATCTGAAGCAGGCGCTGGACACCCTGCGCGAGCACAAAATGCGCAGTGCGCTCACGGTTTTCGGCGTGGTGCTGGGCGTGAGCGTGATCATGCTGGTGGCGGCGCTGATCCAGGGGCTGGACGAGCAGATTCAGGAGAACATCAAGCAGTACGGCGCGAACACCGCGTTCATTGCGCGCTTCGACATGGGGCCGAACAACGACCGGCGGCCCAAGGAAGAGCGCGAGCGCAAACCGCTGACGTTGGAGGATGGCCGGGCGATCCTGGAAGGCGCGCCGGCGGTGAAAAACGTGACCGTGTGGATCTCCTGGTGGGAACAGCCGCACACCATCCGCACCAAGGCCGGGGAGGTCACGGGCGTCGACTACCGCGGGGTGCAGGCCAATTTCGGGCAGGTGTATGCCAACGCGGCCACCCTGGAAGGGCGCTTCGTCAGCGAAGGCGACGATCTGCACCGCGAGAAAGTGGTGATGCTCGGGGAGAATGTGGCCCCGGTGCTGTTTCCGGAGGGCGCGCCCATCGGGAAGGACGTGTTCATCGACGGCTCGGCCTTCCAGGTGATCGGCGTGGTGGAAAAGCCCAAGGGCGGCTTCGCCCTGGGCGACGAAGACCGCCGCGTGCTCATTCCCTACAACACTTTCCGCAAAATCTATCCCGGGGCGTACGAAAATTTCATCCGCATCCAGGCGGAGAAGAACCTGCTGGACCAGGCCGTGGACCAGACGCGCGAAGTGCTGCGGCGGCGGCGCAACGTGGCCTACGACCAGAAGGACAGTTTCTCCATTCAGACGGCGCAGCAGCAGGTGCAGGAGTTCCACAACATCGTGGCCATGGTGGCGATCGCCATGGTGGTGCTGAGCTCGATCGGGCTGCTGATCGGCGGCGTGGGGGTGATGAACATTATGCTGGTGAGCGTGACCGAGCGCACGCGGGAGATCGGGGTGCGCAAGGCCATCGGCGCGCGCCGCGGCGACATCACCTGGCAGTTTCTGCTGGAGGCGATGACCCTCACCGGGGCCGGCGGAGTCCTGGCCCTGCTCTTCGTCTACAGCCTGGTGCTGCTGATCCGCGTGGCGACGAGCTGGCCCGCCAGCGTGCCCCTGTGGGCGGTGGCCGCCGGGCTGATCGTCAGCGTCTCGGTCGGCCTGATCTTCGGCGTGTGGCCGGCCAGGAAGGCCGCCAAGCTCGATCCCGTCGAAGCCCTGCGCTACGAGTAGCCGCGCGGGTTACTGTTTGCGAAACCTATTCGAAGTTATCCTTTGTCCGAATGCGCGCAGGAGCCATCATGGCAGTGCGTGTGGCTGGCCTGCATGATGGACAAACAGAAGACAAAACCGCTCCACACCGAAGGACCCGCTGCAAGCGCCGAACAGATTCGGCAGGGGATTCGGTACATCGAACGCCGCCAGCGGTCGCTGTGGTCCTCGGCTATACTGATTACCCTGCTGCTGGCCGTTGGTTTTGCTTCCTTTGCGTTTCCCGGGCTGCTGACCTCCGGCGACGACTTCTATTCCTTCTACCTCAACCAGACGCTCCGGAGCCTCATCGGCATGGTCCTGATTTTCAATGTCTACACGATCTACCAGCAGGTGCAGATCCACCGGCTGCACCGGCAGATCACCGGGCAGATTGATCAGCTGGCCCGCGTGGAATCGCGCACCGAAGAAGTCTACAAATTGGCCGCTCGCGATTCCCTGACGGGCCTCTACAACCGCGGATTTGGCGAACAGCGGCTGGCGGAGGAAATTTCCCGGTCGCAACGGCACGCCCGCCCGCTCAGCGTGATTCTTTTCGACCTGAACGACTTGAAGCAGACCAACGACCAGTTCGGCCACGCCGCCGGCGATGAAATGCTCAAATACTTTGCCTGGCGGCTCAGCCGCGCCATCCGCCATTCGGACCTGGCGGTGCGCCATGGGGGCGATGAGTTTCTGGCGATTCTGCCGGAATGCCGGCTGGAGGAAGTGCAGCACGTCCTGGACCGGCTGAAGGATTTGAGTGTGGACCGCGGCGATCAGAAGCTCGAATTCACGTACTCGGGCGGCTGGACCACCTACATGGAGGGCGAATCGCGCGAGGAGTTGCTGCAGCGCGCGGATGAAGCGCTCTATGCCAACAAACGCTCTCTGAAAGCGGTCCCCCTCCTGACCCCGCAGGACTAGAGCGCTCCCCCGCCGGCTGCCTTCTCCTTCCGTTCCCTTTGTATGTGTGACCGCGAAGCGGTCAACCGACTGCACGCTATTCCCTGCTCAGCAGCTTTCCGTCCTCCGCGTGCGCCACCCTCGTCACGGCCTTCCAGGGCCATGCAATGCCGGTTGGAAATGAGATAGAGTGACGCGGGTATCGCGAACGCCTGGAAGGGTCCGGTGACGACGATGAGAAGAGCGCCGAGAAGAGCCCGAGGGCCAGTGTGAGTCCCCTCGCGGCGTTTGGCTTGTTTGCGGTTACGGCGATGTTGGTGTGCTACGCGCTCGAGAAGCGCAGCCCGTGGTTCATCCTGGGATTCGCTGCCGCCTGTGCCCTGGGGTCGGCCTACGGATTTCTTCAGGGAGCCTGGCCGTTCGGGCTTGTTGAAGCGGTCTGGGCGGTAGTGGCCGCGCGCCGCTGGTGGCTGGCCGCACGGGCGCAGTGATACCTCTTCCGCGGCGGCAACAATCAGTGGAAAGGATAGGAGATAGGGCCGTCTTGAACGGCCCTGTCTCCTTGAGGTGTGACCGCGAAGCGGTCAACTATCCCAACAATCAGTTCAAGGACGCCGGGATAGCGGCGGCGCGGGCGGCGGAACTGGCGTCGGGATAGGCGGCGGCATCCGGCCAGGTCACTTCCAGAGCGTTATCGTGCAGGAGGAAGAAGCGCGAGTGGCGGCGGATCTGGATGGCCAGCTTGTTTTCCGTATCCCCGCGGATTTCCGCCAGGCCTTCTTTTTCGGTCTGCAGGCTCCGGTCGGAGCGATAGATGGCCACGCGGAACTGGTGCGGGCCGAGCGGCACCTTGCGCTCCACGCGCAGCGGGACATCCGGGCCGTCGGCCGAGAGCGTCGTGGTGAAGAGCAGTTCGCGGTCGGCAAAGACGGCCAGGGTGACGCCCGCGACGTGGGCTTGTATCTCGATCTGCAGCGGCGCGCGGTGCGTCTCCGTGATCATCGCTGCGGGAAAGGCCGGGCCCGGCGCCGGGGCGGGTAGCTGGGGCTGCGTCTCGCTGGCGGCCACGGTTTGCAACGCAGCAGGCCGCGGGCGGGCCGCCGCGTTGCTGTGCCGGGGCGCCTTCTTGACCGCGATCTCCGCGGGAACCATGAGCTCCGCCGATGCCGGCACTTCCGCCAGGGGCTCTTCCTTGGCATAGCCAAGAAGGTCCGCCGGGGCCATGGGCAGGTACACGACGGCCGCCGGGGCGGGCGGAATGCGCAGGTGCGCGCGCACCTGCGGCGCGGCCGGAAAATAGCCGGCGGCGATAAGCGCCAGCGCGCCCGCGGCCCAGACGGCGCCGCGCAGGAGGGGCTGCGCGGTCCACAGCCGCCGCCAGGGGGAAGCGGGTTGCGGGACGCTGCGCGCGAAGGGGTAGAGGTCGCGGGCCAGCTCTTCGCCCGTGGCGTAGCGCTTGTCGGGGTCTTTGGCCAGGCAGCGCTGAATTACCCGGTCAAATGCCGGCGGAATTTGCGGGTTGAGGCGGGAAGGCGGCAGCGGCGTGGCGTTAAGGATTTGGGCGCAGACCGCGCCGAGCGAGGTGCCGTCGAAGGGGCGCTGGCCGGTGACCAGTTGGTAGAGCAGGATGCCCAGGGAGAAGAGATCGGAGCGGCCATCCTGCGCCTTGCCTTCGATCTGCTCGGGCGAGAGATAGGCGGGCGTGCCCAGGACCTTGCCGGAGCAGGACATCTGGGTGACGAAGCGGGCGATGCCAAAATCGCCCAGTTTGACGCGGCCTTCTTCGGTGACCAGGATGTTCGCGGGCTTCACGTCGCCGTGGATGATGCCGGCCTGGTGCGCGCGGGAGAGCGCCTTGGCCAGATCGGCGCACCAGATGCAGGCCTTCTGCAGGGAAACCCGGTCGCTGGCCAGGACCGGCTCAAGCGTCTTGCCCTCCACGTATTCCATCACCAGATAGGGGTTGCCCTGCTCTTCGATGCCCACGTCGAAGAGCCCGATAATGGAGGGATGGTTGAGCTGGCCGATGATGCGCGCTTCGTGAAGAAATTTTTCAGGGGAACCGATCTCGGTGAGTTCGCTGAGCAGGATCTTCAGGGCCACGATGCGGCCAATGCGCGTGTCGCGCGCCTTGACGACGCGGCCGGCGGCGCCGCTGCCGATGGTTTCCAGGACCTCGTAACGCCCATTTTCCATATGTGGAAGACCAACCTCTGCCCCTTTCAGCATGGCCGGCAGAGCCGGGAAAGGGAATGCCCCGGAAGTCCCAAAAACACGGAACTTTGGTACCAGCGCCGAAATAGAACGAATCTGCCCTGCGCGGCTCTTTTGGCGGGTGGCGTTTAATAGGAACGGGAGCGGCGCGGTTCGGTCCCAGCAGCGGGCGGTGTGGCCGGGGCGGTCGCGGGCTGGGCCGGCGGCTTGCGGCGCGCCAGGGGAAAGAGCTCCGCGGCCAGGGCTTCGCCAGTGGGATAGCGCTCGTTGGGATTCTTAGCCAGACAGCGCAGGATTACTTTGTCGAGCGCCTCCGGGACCGCCGAATTCACCGCGGAGGGCAGCGGCGGGGGCGTGGACAGAATGTGCCCACAGATGGCCTGCAGGGTATCGCCCTGGAAAGGCGTCTGGCCGGTCACGATCTCGTAGAGGATGACGCCCAGGGAGAAAAAATCGGACCGCGCATCCTGAGGCCGGGCCACGATCTGTTCCGGGCACCAGTAGGCGGGCTTGCCGAGCAGGGGGTTTTCCACCGCTTCGCGGCTGGCCAGCCGGGCCATGCCGAAGTCAGTGACCTTGACGCTGCCCCCTTGGGCGATAAGGATGTTCGAGGGCTTGAGGTCGCCGTGGATGATGCCTTTGCGGTGCGCCACGCCCAGTGCGGTGGCGGCTTGCCCGATCCAGGCGCACGCCTTGGCGGGGGGGATGCTGCCGTTGCTGAGCAGGCGGTCCAGCGGGTGCCCGTCAATGAATTCGAAGACCAGATAGGGCGTGGAAGTGGCTTCGTCGATGCCCACGTCGTGCAGGGCGACGATCCCGGGGTGCGAGAGCTGGCCGGCGACCCGCGCTTCGTCCAGGAACTGCTGGCGCGTATTGGGGCGGGCGAACTCGGGCGCCAGAAGCTTGACGGCCACCAGGCGGTCGATCATGGGATCGTGGGCGCGCGCGACTCGTCCGGAAGCGCCTGCGCCGAGGATGTCGAGAATTTCGTAGCGGCCGACGCGCATGCAGCAAATTCCTTCCCGCAGACAGCGGTCGGCTCGATTATAAAGTTTCCGGCGCGGGGGATGGCGGCAATGTGCGGGGAAGTGCGCACTTGGGCACTACGGCGGAGCGTGCCGCGGAGCGGCGCGGGAGAAAAAGGACCACTACAGATAGACGTGGTACGAAAAAGACACCCACATTTAGCGTTTTCCTCTTGACAACTTTTCCTCCTCCCTCGATACTGCACTCCCAGATTCGGGGGAACGTGGAAGCGCCGGACGGATCGAGTCGGGGGTGTCTTACGGTCCGCGAAGAGGCCACGAAGCCAGCCCGGATTCAAGCAAAAAACTGAGCGAAAAGTGCTGCTTCCCGCCGCGCGCGCGAAGCGAGCGATGCCGTGAGGCCCAGCCTCGGGAAGGCGGGCCGCGGCAGGGCATTCTTTTTTGACTCTTTTTTCGCTGCAGCGCTTCCCGAACCGCTGCAGCGAGCCGTGCCGGCGAATGCCCGGCGTGGTGCTCCTGCTTGCTGCGGGAGGAGTAAACTATAGGGGTTCCCCCGCGAAAGGGTGGGAGCCTGGTACGCGGAGGATAGAGATGGCCACGACGAAACAGGCATTGGAAAAGAAAGCGTTGGAGATGGGCATGACTCCGCGAAGCAATTCAACAAGCAATTCAACAACAGGAACAGGAAAAGGATTGGAGTTTCCGCGGTACTTCACGGACGGCAAGATCGCGCCGTTCGACGCCGTGGAATGGGAGCTGCGCACCGCGCAGATCAGCAACGAAAAGGGCGTGACGATTTTCCGCCAGGAAAATGTCGAGGTGCCCAAGTCCTGGTCGCAGACCGCCACCAACATCGTCGCCAGCAAGTATTTCCACGGCAAGCCCGGCAGCAGCGACCGCGAAGGCTCAGTGCGGCAGCTGATTGGCCGCGTGGTGAGCAGCATCGTGCGCTGGGGCGAAGAGGGCGGCTATTTTGCGTCGGCCGAAGCGCGCGAGATCTACCGCGACGAACTGACGCACCTGCTCGTGGAGCAGAAGATGGCCTTCAACTCCCCGGTGTGGTTCAACGTGGGCGTGCAGGCCAAGCCGCAGTGCTCCGCGTGCTTCATCAACTCCGTGCAGGACAGCATGGATTCGATCATGAACCTAGCCAAGACCGAGGGCATGCTCTTCAAGTGGGGCTCGGGCACGGGCACCAACTTCTCCACCCTGCGCGGCAGCAAGGAACCCCTTTCCGGCGGGGGCATCGCCTCCGGCCCGGTCAGCTTCATGAAGGGCTTTGACGCCTTCGCCGGCGTGATCAAGAGCGGCGGCAAGACGCGCCGCGCCGCGAAGATGGTCATCCTGAACATCGACCACCCGGACATCGTGGACTTCATCGAGTGCAAAATGCGGGAAGAGCACAAGGCCCAGGTGCTGATCGAGCAGGGCTACGACGCCGCGATCGACGGCGCCGCCTACAGCTCGGTCTTTTTCCAGAACGCCAACCACTCGGTGCGCGTCACCGACGAATTCATGCGCGCGGTGGAAGAAGGCCGCGACTGGTGGACCAAGAACGTGGCCGACGGCCAGCCCGTGGAGAAGTACCCGGCGCGCGAGTTGCTGCACAAGATTGCCGAATCCACCTGGCAGTGCGGCGATCCCGGCATGCAGTACGACACCACCATCAACCGCTGGCACACTTCCAAGAACACGGCGCGCATCAACGCCTCCAACCCCTGCTCGGAATACATGTTCCTGGATGACACGGCCTGCAACCTGGCTTCGCTCAACCTCATGAAGTTCATGGGGCCGAACGGGCAGTTCAACGTGGACGCTTTCCAGCACGCGGTGGACGTGACCATTACGGCGCAGGAAATCCTGGTGGACAATGCCAGCTATCCCACGCCGAAGATCGCGCAGAACTCGCACGATTTCCGCCCCCTGGGCCTGGGCTACGCCAACCTCGGCGCCCTGCTGATGTCCCTGGCGCTGCCCTACGACTCCGACAAGGGCCGGGAGATGGCCGCCGCGGTGACCGCGCTGATGTGCGGGGAAGCCTACGCGCAATCCTCGCGCATCGCCGAGCGCCTGGGGCCCTTCGAAGGCTACGCGGTGAACCGTGAGCCGATGCTCGAGGTCATCCGCATGCACCGCGAAGCGCTGCGGGCCATCCGTCCCGAGGACGTGCAGCCGCAACTGATGCTGGCCGCGCAGAACAGCTGGGACACCGCGCTGGCCCACGGCGAGAAATACGGCTACCGCAATTCCCAGGTCACCGTGCTGGCGCCCACGGGCACCATCGGCTTCATGATGGATTGCGACACCACGGGCATCGAGCCGGACCTGGCGCTGGTGAAGCACAAGAAACTGGTGGGCGGCGGGGTGATCAAGATCGTGAACAACACCGTGCCCCAGGCCCTGATGAATCTGGGCTACACGCCGGAGCAGATGAGCGAGATCGTCTCGCACATCGACAAGGAAGGGAAGATCGAAGGCGCGCCCTACCTCAAGGCCGAGCACCTGCCGGTCTTTGATTGCTCGTTGGCCCCGGCGGGCGGCGGGCGCTCCATCGCCTGGACCGGGCACGTGAAAATGATGGCCGCCACGCAGCCGTTCCTCTCCGGGGCCATCAGCAAGACCATCAACATGCCCGCGGAGTCCACCGTCGAGGACATCATGCAGGCCTACGTCGAGGCCTGGAAGCTGGGGCTGAAGTCCGTGGCCATCTACCGCGACAAGAGCAAGGGCTCGCAGCCGCTTTCCGCGGCCGGCAAGAAGGAAGAGAAGATGGCCGCCGTGGCGGCGGTCGAGCCGGAGCAGCACGAACTGTTTGCGCGGGCGCAGCGGGAAAAGCTGCCCACGGAGCGTGCCTCGATCACCCATAAATTTTCGGTGGGCGGCCACGAGGGCTACGTCACCGTCGGCATGTACGAGGACGGGCGGCCGGGCGAAGTGTTCATCAAGATGTCCAAGGAAGGCTCGACGCTTTCCGGAGTGATGGACGGCCTGGCCCTGACACTTTCCATCGGGCTGCAGTACGGCGTGCCCCTGAAGGTGCTGGTGGACAAGCTGCTGAACACGCGCTTTGAGCCCTCGGGCATCACCGCCAACGCCAACATCCGCTTCGCGACCTCGGTGCTGGACTACCTGGCGCGCTGGCTGGGCGGGCGCTTCATCTCCGCGGACTACCTGAAGCTGAACGGCGCGGCGCACGCGGAAGGTTCCGCGGCCGCGGCGCCCATGGGGTTCAAGCCGGTGCTGCCGGCGATGCCCGGAGCCTCGCGCGGGAGCGATGCGGTTTCCGGCGCGCCGCGCAACGTGCACGAAGGCGCGCCGACCTGCTCGGAGTGCGGCATGCTCATGGTGCCGAACGGGGCCTGTTACAAGTGCGAAAACTGCGGGAGCACCTCCGGGTGCAGCTGAGGAGGGAATGGATTGAAGACCGCTGCTGCTCGATCCGCTTTGGTTCTGAAACAGCCGCCTAGCGCCGCCAAGGCGCATGGCTTCCTCCATATCGCCCGGCACGGCGCCGGAGTGTACGCAACCTATATCCTCACCTATCACCGCTTGGACTGCGCCGGCGCGGCGCCCAAACCGGTGCTGGCGCAGGGCGCGGAAGCGCTGATCGACCGGCTGGAACGCTTGGGTGTGGACTTCCGGCACCTTGAAGTGCGCGGCGCGCTGGAGGACATCCTGCGCCTGGGCTCGGCGAATATTCCGGACTTGTGGCTCAGCGACGAGGATTTGCTCGCCAGGGGTCTGGTCGAAAGCTAGCCTTTTGCATTCTGCAAAAACGAAAACTCCGGAGCGCGCGCTCCGGAGTTTTCGTTTTACACCGGCCCAATGCAAAGTTCCGCAAACTGGCAATTCCGGGTGGCGCCACGGCACGGGCCGTGCACAGACGTGCCCGCGCGGGGCTTAGCGCGGTCGCAGCGGCGGGCGCGAGATCGTGAGCGGGCGCGGGCGCAGGCGCAATTGCGGGGCCAGCGGCGGCGGCACGGTGCGCAGGGCTTCGCCGCAGTTGCAGCAGCGATCGTTGCCGAAGGGCGCGTTGCGGCTGGCGTCGGCGCGCAGCCAGTGCCCGCGCGCTTCGCACTGCGGGTTGATGCACTGAACGGTCCAGCCCGGCAGATACTGCATGGCATTTCCCCCTGAAGACCGGCGCGCGGGTCCCGCATGAACCGCAGGGGCGGGCCGCCGCGAAGTCGGGCGCATTCTGCCGCGCCGCGCCTGTGGTGTCAAGCAAGAAACACACAACATCTAGTGGTGGGGTTGCAGCGGCGGGCTCGTGTCCCCCGTCCCGTGAAGCGCCGCCCCCGCTGAGACCGCGGGACTCCCTATGGCAGCACCTCCTTTCGAGCGCAGCGCGTTCTTCGCGCTCCGGATGGGTTTGCGGAGCGATCGAAGATTCCGACCCGGTCGGAAGAAATCTCTCTTCGATTGCGGAGAGTGCCCGCGACTCTGTCCCGAGAGAAAGCATCGGGACTCCGCCGGCGAGGACCGCAAGGTTCTCTGTGGTGCCTGGCGGCAGATAGAGTAAGGTAGGGGACGCAAGCAGGTGCCGCGCGGGTGCTAACGCCGCGCGCTGGAGGATTTCATGGCCAATCCGACGCACACCGGTTTTGATTTTGGCTCGGGCATGCCGGAGTTTCCTGGTCTGGGCGCGCTGCGTTCGCGGCTGTTGCGCCTGGCCGTGGTTGTCGTGGCCCTGATTCTGTTCTTCTCGGCGGTCACCTCGATTCCCACCGGCAACGTGGGCGTGCTCACGCTCTTCGGCCGGGTCACCGGCGAGGTGCTCCCGGAAGGCATCCACATGGTCAACCCGCTGAAATCGGTGCAGAAACTTTCCATCCAGACGCAATCCATCAAGGAGAGCGCCAGCGTGCCCTCCAGCGAAGGGCTGATCCTGGCGCTGGATACTTCGCTGCTCTTCCGCCTGGACCGCAGCATGGCCGCGGAGGTCTACCAGACGGTGGGCGATGACTATGCCGCGAAAATCGTGGAGCCGACCCTGCGCGCGTCCATCCGCGCTTCGACCTCGGCGCACTCCGCCAACGCCCTCTACACCAGCGCGCGCGAACTGGTGCAGAAGCAGATCCAGGAGGAGCTGACGGCGCAGCTCGCCAAGCGCGGGGTCATCGTGGAAAACGTGCTGCTGCGCGACGTGCAGCTCCCAGCCTTGCTCAAAGGCTCCATCGAAGCCAAGCAGCAGGCCGAGCAGGACGCCCTGCGCATGAGCTTCATCCTGCAGAAGGAAAAGCAGGAAGCCGAGCGCAAGCGCATCGAAGCCCAGGGCATCGCCGATTTCCAGAAAATCGTGGCCCAGGGCATCAGCCCGCAGCTGCTGGAGTGGAAGGGCATCGAGGCCACGGAAAAACTGGCGAACAGCCAGAACGCCAAGATCGTAATCATCGGCAACACCAAGAACGGCCTGCCCCTGGTCCTCGAGCCGCGCTGAGCCGCACCGCGCGGGCGGGCGATCTTTCCACGGTGGGATAGCGGGCGGACGGGCGATTAACGCGGCGCGGGCGCGGGCTCTGGTTCAGCGCGGGGACGGGGAGGATTTCTTGGCGCGGTCGATCAGTTCCTGCAGCGCGGCGATCTTGGTCTTGAGTTTTTCGATGTCCTGCTTCTTGTCGCCCAGCTGGTTCTCCCCGGCATCCAGCCGGGCTTTGCCGTCGGAATCGTGCGCGAAGTCCGTCTGCGAATAAAACTGTTCCTTCTGCAGGGCCAGGTCGCGCTGCTGGATCTCGGCGTCTTTCTGGGCCGTGGCCAGCTGCGCTTTCATCTCCTTGAGCTCGGCTTCCTGCTCGGCGAGTTTTTTCGCGGCGGCCGCGGCGGCTTCCGCCTCGGAGGCGGCTTCTTCCGCCGTCTTGGCGGCTGCTGGCTGCGCGGGGGCCGCGGCCTGTTCGGTCGCGGGTTTGGCGGGCGCCGGCTCGCCGCCGGTGATGGGGCCTTCGTGCCGCGCCAGATCGTCATCGGTGAGTTCCTTCACCGGTTTCTGCGATTTCTTCCTGGCTTCGCGTTCTGCGCGGGCCTTGCGGGCGATCTCGGCGACGGATTGCGGGGCCTCGCTCTGCGATTGGGCGCTGGCCACGAGGGCCGCGGCGGGCGAGAGCACGACGGCTAGCGCTGCGAGAAGCGCAAGCGGCGAGGAAAAACGGCGCGGGAATTGGAATTGCATGGGCAGAGTCTCCTCCCGAATGAAACTTCAGCATACCCCGGGGTCCGGCGGCAGGCAATTGCCTTGCGTGGCGCCGCTGTGAATCAGGCAAGGACCGCGCCCCGGGCACGAGGGGAAGCGTTAGGCAGTAGAATGGGCGGGATGCGCTTGGCGGAATGGCTCCGGAAGGGACTGCTCGCCGTGGGCCTGACACTGGCGGCTGCGGCGGGTGTTCGCGCGCAGGGCCGCGTTCCGGCGCTGCCGGCGGGACCTGCGCCGGTTCTGGCGCCCGCCGCTCCGGCGGCCGAAGCCCCCGTGCACCGTTTCGCGGACCGGGAGAACGCCTGGCTGTTTGCGGGTGTGGGAGCGGCGCGCACCCTGGACTATTTCTCCACGCGGAACATGCGCCGGCGCGGCCGCCACGAGATTCTGCTCACCGACAAGGTGGTGGACAACCACGCGGCCTTCGCCGCGATCGAAGCTGCCGCAACCGCGGTTACCATCGGCGCGGCCTATCTCTTTCACCGCCATGGGCATCATCGTCTGGAGCGCTGGACGTCGCGGATTCACATTGGCCTCGCCACCGGCGGGGCCATCCGCAACTACGCGCTGCAATCGGCGCACCCGGCGCCGCTTCCGCCGAAGCCGTAAACCGGCCGCGGCGTTCTGCGGACCAAGCGCGGCGAAACCCGCGTGCTGGCGAGTGCGTCTGAATCAGTGAGGAGCATTGCGGGACGCGTGGCCGCGGAGCATACTCGCGCGGGTGCAGACAGAGGCGAACTGACCGGGAGGCGCGGAGTTTGCGAAAGGAGTTCATGCGCGGAGTTCTTCGATTCCGCCTTCTTTTGTTGCTGCTCTGTGCTGCCGGGCTGACGGCTCTTCCCGCCGCGGCCCAGGCGCGCGCTCCGGAGGCGGCCCCGCGCCCCGCTGCGGCCCAGCAGGCTCCGGGCGCCGCGCCGGCCGCGGAGAAGCCGGCGGCGAAGCCCGAGGAGAACAGACAATCCGGGCAATACACGCTCTCGCACGAGCGCTATGAGAAGGCGGTGGCCTATTCGCGCGCGCGCTACACCCTCTATTTCGTTTCCTTTGCCTGGGGCCTGCTGATCCTGGTGGTGCTGTTGCGGCTGGGGCTGGCCGCAAAATTCCGCGATCTCGCCGAGGCGGCCAGCGATAAACGCTTCCTGCAGGCGCTGGTTTTCGTGCCGCTGCTCCTGGGTACGATCGGGACCCTGGAGCTGCCCACGGAAGTCTACGGCCAGGTGCTTTCGCTGCGCTACGCGCAGTCGGTCCAGGGCTGGGGCTCGTGGCTGTGGGACTGGACCAAGGGCGAATTCGTCGAAATGATTCTGGGCACGCTGCTGGCGCTTATCCTCTTCGCGGTCATCCGCAGCAGCCCGCGCCGCTGCTGGTTCTACTTCTGGGCCGCCGCGCTGCCCATCGCCCTGGCGACGCTCTTCCTCAGCCCGTGGGTGATCGACCCGCTGTTCAACAAGTTCGAGCCGCTGGACGCCACGCATCCGGAGCTGGTCACGGCCATCGAGAAGGTGGTGCAGCGCGCCGGGCTGCAGATTCCGCGGGAGCGCATGTTCTTGATGCAAGCCAGCCTGAAGGAGAACAGCATCAACGCCTATGTCACCGGGTTTGGCGCCTCCAAGCGCGTTGTGGTGTGGGACACCACCATCCAGAAAGCGACCACCGAGGAGACGCTTTTCATTTTCGGCCACGAGATGGGCCACTACGTCCTGAACCACATCCGCAACGCCTTCCTGTTTATCGGAGTGGTGCTGCTGGGCGCCTTCTATCTGGCTTTTCGCGGGCTGCACGCGGCGCTGGACCGCTGGGGCCGCCTCTGGAAAGTGCACGGCGTGGAGGACTGGGCCGCGCTGCCGGTCATGCTGCTGCTGCTCTCGGTCATCCTGTTTCTGCTCTCTCCGGTGTTCAGCGGCTTCAGCCGCATGCAGGAGCACGAGGCCGATGTCTACGGCCTGGAAGTGATTCACGGCCTGGTGCCGGACTCGGCGGAGGTGGCCGCGCATGCCTTCCAGGTCCTCGGCGAAGTGGATCTCTCGGACCCCAACCCCCCGGCGTTCATCACCTTCTGGCTCTATAGCCACCCGCCGCTGGCCGACCGCCTGGTTTTCGCGCACACCTACGATCCGTGGTCCAAGGGCCAGGCCCCGCGCTATGTGAAGTGACGCCGCGCGGAATCACACCCCGCGCCGCGGGCCCTGGCGCCGCGCAAACGCCGCCACTTTGCTGCGATTGCCGCAAGCGGTCATCGAACACCAGCGCCGGCGCCCGGTCCGCGAAGTGTCGTAGAAGAAAAGCACGCACCCCGCGCTGGCGCATTTGCGCAGCGGCGCGGCCGGACCCTCGGCCAGAATCTCCGCGGCGGAACGCGCAATCGCCGTCAGCAGCCACTCCGGCCGCTCCTCGCGCGCGATGAAGCGCAGCCTCCATTCGTGAAGCTCGGAAACCAGTTCGTCGTGGCCTTCGGTTACGCGCAGCAGTTCGTTCAAGGGCTCGATGACCGCGCGCTCCAGGCGCTGCCCGTGCTCCAGGGCCTGGAAACCCTGGCGCAGGCTGCTGCGCAGCGCCAGGGCCTTATATAGCAGCGCATCCACGGCCTGCGGATCGGCCAGTTCCATGTGCAGCAGCTCCGCGGTGCGGCGCGGCGAGATGATGCCCACCTGTTCGAGAAAGGCGACCAGCCCGGGCCAGTCGCCCAGAGCGCCCTGGGGTCCGTGCGCGGAATGGACGGTGTTGGCAAAATCCACGGCCACGCGCCCGCCAACCAGCAAAAAGCGGCCCGGTGGGAGGCTGGAGACCGCAGAGTCGCGGGTTTGCCTAGGCACAGGCGGGTCCCGAAGCGCGCGGGCATGTTTTTCGCATAACCACTAAATACCACTGGAACGGTTATAGGGCAAGCGGAGATCTTCCCCGGCCTCTGCAGGATTTCGTGGCGGAATCTGCCTGCGCAGGGCTAGAATCCTCCTCCGCGTGCCGTTTAACAAGGAGGCGATTTCATGGCCGAACTGCCCACTCTGCCGGCTGCTCCGCTCGGTCCGGAGGCCGCGCCCGCGCCGCCCTTTTGGCAGCGCCTGATGCGCGGCAATTTTTGGCTGGCCGCGGTGGTGCGGGTGATCCTGTACGGCGTGTTATTTGCCGGGATCGCCAGCGGCCTCAGCGCGCTCGCGCATTTTTTTCTCGGTCGGGGACACGCGCTGGGTGCACCGCGCGGTTTGTTTGTAGGCGAGTGCATTGGCGTAGCGGCGGCGCTGGGCGCGGCGCTGCTGATGGCCCTCCTGGAGAAACGCCGGCCCGGCGTCTACGGCCTTCCTCTGCAGGGGGCCTTTGGGAAATTGTTCTGGCAAGGCGCGCTGGCGGGCTTGGCGGAGATCAGCGTGCTCATGGCGCTGATCTCCGCGTGTGGCGGCTACTCCTTTGGCGGGCTCGCGGTGCATGGCCTGGAGCTGGCGCGCTGGGCCGGCTTTTGGGCGCTGCTCTTTGTCCTCGTCGGGTTGTTCGAAGAATTTCTCTTTCGCGGCTACGCGCAGTACACCCTGGGCGCGGGGATCGGTTTCTGGCCGGCGGCGCTGGTTCTTTCGGTGCTGTTTGGCGCCGGGCATCTGCGGAATCCCGGCGAAGGCTGGGTGGGGGCGCTGAGCATCGTGGAGGTGGGCATCGTCTTGTGCCTGACGCTGCGGCGCACCGGAAATCTGTGGTTCGCCGTGGGGCTGCACGCCAGCTTCGATTTCGGCGAGACCTTTCTCTATTCCGTGCCCAATAGCGGTGTCGTCGCCGCGGGGCATCTTTCCAATGCGGCGCTGCATGGCCCCGCCTGGGTCACCGGCGGTACGGTGGGGCCGGAGGGCAGCCTTTTCAGTTTTCTGACCATGGGAATCATGTTCTACGCGATCCACCTGCTCTATCCGGCGCAAGAAGAAGTAACGCATCCCCACTGACAGTTTGTTCTAAGGGCAGGATTTGCTTGGCGGCTCGCTCTCAGTGCACGAGCTCCGAAGCGAAGACCAGGCGCACGCCCTGCGCTTCGAGCTGCGGCAGGAGCTCCCCGAGGGCCTGCAGCGTGGCCGGGTGCGGGTGCCCGATGGCGATCGCCTCGCCTTTGCTCCGCGCCGTGCGAATGGCCAGTTCCAGCTGCGCGCGCACCGCGGAGACCTCCGCGACGTCGTCGAGAAACGGCACGTTGCGAAACGCCGCGGGCAGCCCGGAGCGCTGCGCCGTCTCGTAAGCCACGGTGGCGGCGGTGGTGCGGCTGTCGATGAAGAAGAGGTGGCGCTCGCGCAACACCGGCATCAGTTCGTCCATCAGCGCCGGATCGGCGGTGGCTTGCGAGCCCTGATGGTTGTTCACCCCCGCCACGTTGGGCACGGAGTCCAGCATGCGCGCCACGAGCGCCGCGACTTCGCCGGACGGCAGCCCGGGGCGGAGTTCGGCGGGCTCGGGTCTTTCTTCGCCGAGCGACTGCATGGGCAGGTGCAGCATCACCTGATAGCCGCGGCTGTGCGCCTCTTCGGCGATCTCCGCGGAGTGCGGATGATCGGGCAGGACCGAGAGCGTGAGCGGGTAGGGCAGGGCGAAGATGGCGTCCGCGGCGGCGCGGTCCTGGCCCAGGTCGTCGAGAATGATGGCCAGGCGGGCGTCGCCCAGCGCGGATTTCGGCGCCGCCGCGGAATTTGCCCGCGCGGCGATGGGCCAGATCACGTGGATGGTGTGCGTGAGCGCGCCGCCGCGGCGGTAGTCGAAACGCAGCAGCCCGCCGCTTTCCGCGCGCGGCTCCTGCGTCAGGCCGTGGCGCGTGGCCACCGCGCCGAGCGCCTGCAGCACGCGGGCCAGCGCCGCGCGCCGCGCCGCCTCTGAACCATCCGCGCGCAGCGTGATGTAGAGATGGTCGGGCGTATCGGGGCGGCTCTCGGCGGCGCGCAGGTTGCTGCGGATGTCCGTGCCGCGGGGCGCCGCGGAAGCCGCCGCGGACGCCAGTTCGCGGGTGATGGCGTGAATGCGGGACGCGCGCAGGCGTTCCTCCGGCTTCCGGCAGCCGGCCAAGCAGGCGAGAAAGAGAAGCGCCAGGGCAAAAAAAAGCGGCGCGCCGGAGAACAGGCGCGCCGCGGAAAAAACATCAGGTGCTGCGGAAAGTGGAGGCGCGGTGCGGCGGCCCACAGACGGCTAGGCGGCCTTCTTCGCCGGGGCTTTCAGGAGTTCCAGCGCTTTGCGCAGGATGGGATCTTCAGGAGAGAGCGGACGCGGCTCGGCCGGCGCTTCTTTCGCGGCCGGGGCGGCCGTTTCGTCGTCGCCGAGATCGCCGTCGCCGGCATCCGCGGCGGCGCGCACCACCTCCGTGGGCAGCACGCCTTCCTCGAGAATGGGCTTGCCGTCGCGGTTGGCGTAGTTGGCCACCGTCAGGATGATCGCCGAGCCGTCCTCGAGCGGAATCAGCTTCTGCTCGGAGGCCAGGCCGAAAGTGCGCTCGCCCACGACATCGCCGCGATGATTCGCCGCGATCGCCGATGCGAACACTTCCGCCGCGCCCGCCGTGGTCGTGGAAATCAGCACGGAGACAGGATGCTTCCAGACCACTTTCGCGGGGTCCGCGGCAAAGGTCTGCCGGGAAACGGTCTGGCCTTGCAGCGTGGCCAGCGTGCCGGAGGGCACAAAGAGTTGCGCCAGGGCGATGGCTTCGGAAACCTCGCCGCGCCCGCAGTCGCGCACGTCCAGAATGACCTTGTGCAGGCCCTGCTTCTCCGCCTGCAGCAGGCGTTCGCGCACCTCGGCCGCGCGCCCCGCGTCTAGCGCGGGCAGGCGCAGCACCAGCGTATCCGGCTCGATCCTGGCGGTGACGATTTTCTGCGGCGCGAGCTTCTCGCGGACAATCTCCACGTCCTGCGGGTCGGTGCTCCCGCGGCGGATCACGGAAAGCTTCACGCCCGTGCCCGGCGCGCCGGAGAGCAGGTTGAGCGCCTGGCCCACGGACATGTCCCGGGTGGTGAAGCCGCCGATGGATTCAAAGATGTCCGCACTGTGAATGCCGGCCTTTTGCGCCGCGCTGTCCGGCAGAACCGAAACCACGATGATGTAGCCGTAGCGTTTGCTGAGCGTCAGCCCGCTCTCGCCCACCGCGGAGTTCTGCAGCTTCTGCTTGTACTCGGTATATTCGCGCGGCGTCAGGTAGCCGGACTGCGCGTCCAGGGATTCCAGCAGGCCGTGCAGCGAGCCCGCCGTTACCAGGTGCATGTTCGGAGTATCCACGTAATCCTGCTGGATCTTCTGCAGCACTTCGCTGTAGACGGTGAGCGAGCGGTAGGTCTTCTCGTCGTCGCTCTTGCCGAGCACGTGGCCCAGCCCGGCATAGCCGAAGACCAGGATGGACAGGCACAGCAGCGTAAGTTTCGTGAAACGATTCATGCGATGTCCGTGGACTGCGTCAAAAACGTTGACCGCTGCGCGGTCACAGAAAATAATACTGGACCGCTTTGCGGTCTCACAAAATAAAGTATACCACCTTCACTTGCTTTCGACGCGCGCCCGGTACCCGGGAGAGCCGGAATGGGCCCCGCGCCGCCAGCGCTACAGGAATTCCTGTCGCCTGCGCAGCAGATAAATCCACAGAAGACCGAGCAGCGGAACCCAATGGCGCCTGGAGGAAAGTTGACCGCTTCGCGGTCACAAAAATAGTTGACCGCTTTGCCTCACAGAAGAAGAGGTCAATCAGGTGAGCCTAAGACACAGGGAATCGAGAAAACGTTGCATTTTTACAACACCTGATGGACAATCTCTCCTCGTCCGTCTGTAAGTACAAGAAAACACAGTGGAAATTGTATTCCAAACTGGACCCATAAGTGCTTTATTATCAGGTACCAATGTCCTTTCAGACCACTATCCAGCGGCCCGTGGAGATCTCCGGCATCGGACTACACACCGGCGTTCCGGGTCATGTACGGCTGGTGCCGGCTCCCGCGGATACCGGGATTCTCTTCCGCCGCAGCGACCTGGACAATTTCCCGATCGAAGCCCAGGGGCACAACGTGGCCCGCGTGAGCTACGCGACGAGCCTCATGAAGCAGGGCGTGCTGCTTTCCACCACGGAACACCTGCTGGCCGCTCTCTATTCCAGCGGCATCGACAACATCTATGTGGACATTGACGCTATCGAGGTGCCCATCCTGGACGGCTCGTCCGAACCGTTCATGGAGATGCTCGACAAGGCGGGCACCAGGCAGTTGCGGCGCAAGCGCCGCTACCTCAAGGTGCTCAAGCCGGTGGAGCTGGAAGAGCCGGATCCGCAGGTCGCCGGGCAGGTGCGGCGCATGGGCATCTATCCGGCCCAGGAATTTCGCCTGCGCTGCTACGTGGATTTCGCGCACCCCCTCGTGGGCCAGCAGGAAGTGGAACTGGTCGTGGGCCGGGAAGCTTTCCGGCAGTGGCTGTCGCGGGCCCGCACCTTCTGTTTCGAACGGGACATCGAGCCGCTCAGGGCCATGGGCCTGATCCGCGGAGGTTCCCTGGACAACGCCATCGTGTTGACCGACGATGGGGTGATGAACGGTCCGCTGCGCTTCGCCGATGAGTTCGGCCGCCACAAGGCGCTGGACCTGATCGGCGACCTGGCCCTCATGGGCCTGCCCCTGCTGGGCCGCGTGGTGGCCTACCGCGCCGGCCATGCCATGCATACCCAGCTGGTCAGCCGTCTCCTCGCCGATCCCTCCGCCTGGGCTATCACCACGGAAGCCCCGGCCGCAGCCCCGGCGCGCAGCGGTTTGTCCGCCCTGGCGCCCGCCGCAGCCACGGATTAGCTTCCCGCACCCCGGCCCGCGCAACGCATTGCCAAACCCCTCCCGGGTCACGCAGAATGCGATGTAGTCAGGGAAGTTGACCGCTTCGCGGTCACGGAAATAGTTGACCGCCTCGCGGTCGCAGGGACAAAGGACAACCATGGCCGCTTCCGATCTGGTCGTCGTCATTCTCGCTGCGGGCAAAGGCACGCGGCTGAAATCCAGCCTGGCGAAAGTGCTGCACCGCGCGGGCGGGCGCCCGCTCGTGGAGCACGTGGTGCGCGCCTGCCAGCCGCTCGGCGCAAAGAAAATCTGCGCCGTGGTGGGCCACCAGGCCGGGGAGGTCACTGCGGCGGTCGCCCCGCTGCGGGTGGAGACGGCGTTGCAGCAGCCGCAGCGCGGCACGGGCCACGCCATGCAGGTCGTGCGCCGCGCGCTGGGCCACGCCAAAATCGCTCTGGTGCTGCCGGGGGATGCCCCGTTGGTGCGCACTGAGACGCTGCGCGCCATGATCGCCGCGCACCGCGCCGGCCATGCCGCCGCCACCGTCCTCACCGCCGTGCTCGAGGATCCCTCCGGCTACGGGCGCATCGTCCGCCGCTCGGGGACAACGGTGGCCGCCATCGTCGAGGAATCCAAGCTCACGGAAGAGCAGCGCGCGATCAACGAAATCAATTCCAGCATCTACTGCTTCACCCTGGAGAAGCTGTGGCCGGCGCTGGCCCAGGTCAAGCCGGACAACAAGCACCACGAGCTGTACCTGACCGACGCCATCGCGCTTCTCAGCGCCAAGGGCGAAACAGTCCTCGCGCAGGTGGCCGCCGACGCCCAGGAAGTCCTCGGCTGCAATACCCGCGCAGACCTCGCCGAAGTCGATCGCATCTTCCGCGCCCGCAAGCGCGCCGCCCTGATGGACGCCGGCGTCACCATCCAGTTGCCGGAGACCGTGCTCATCGATCCCGACGTGACCGCCGGCGAGGATACGGTCATCGAGCCCTGCGTGCAACTCCTGGGCCAGACCCGGATCGGCGCGCGCTGCACCATCCGCACCGGCAGCGTGCTGCACGACGCCGCGCTCGGCGAAAACGTGACCGTCGAAGCCCACTGCATGGTCTCCGAGAGCCGCCTGGACACCGGCGCGGTGATCGGGCCGTTCGCGCGGCTGCGCGGCGATACGCACCTCAAGCCCGGCGTGCGCATTGGCAACTTCGTGGAGCTGAAGAAGACTGTGGTCGGCGAAGGCGCCAAGGCCATGCACCTGACCTACCTGGGCGACGCGCACATCGGCGCGAGGACCAACATCGGCGCCGGCACCATCACCTGCAACTACGACGGTTTCCACAAGCACCCCACGACCATCGGCAGCCGCGTCTTCATCGGCAGCAACACCGCGCTGGTGGCCCCGGTGCGCGTGGGCGACGCCGCCTATGTGGCCGCCGGCTCCACCATCACCGAAAACGTCCCGGCCGAAGCCCTGGGCATCGCCCGCGGCCGCCAGGTCAACAAGCCCGGCTGGGCCGCCCAGAAGCGCCGCGAACTCGCCGCCGCGGAGAAACCCATCAAGAAGCCCCCGCGCAAACCCGTCCGCCCCCGCAAGAAGGCCAGGCCCCGCAGGAAATGAGTCGAACACGTGCCCGGGAGCGTCGTGTGTTAAGATAGAGCTTCCCAGAACGCTTCAGGGAGCCACCAGCGCATGAAATTTGGAGTCGTCGTCTTTCCCGGGTCCAATTGCGACCACGACGCGTTTTACGCCATCAGCAACGTCCTGCAGCAGCCTGTCGAATTCATCTGGCACCAATCCGAAAATCTGGCCCATTGCGACGCCGTCATTCTCCCCGGTGGCTTCTCCTACGGCGACTACCTGCGCACCGGCGCCATCGCCCGCTTCTCCCCGGTGATGAAGTCGGTCGAAAAATTCGCCAAAAGCGGCGGCCTGGTCCTGGGCATCTGCAACGGCTTCCAGATCCTGTGCGAAGCGGGCCTCCTGCCCGGCGCCATGCTGCGCAACGCCGGCCTGCGCTTCATCTGCCGCCCCGTGCACGTCCGCGTGGAGCAGACCGACACCCCCTTCACCTGCGCCGCGCAGAAGCGCCAGATCCTGAAAATTCCCATCGCCCATTCCGACGGCAACTACACCTGCGACGCCGCCACGCTCGCCGAACTCGAAACCAACCGCCAGGTGATCTTCCGCTACACGACGCCGGACGGAAAAAACGATGCTGCCGGCAATCCCAACGGCTCGCTGAACAACATCGCCGGCATCTGCAACCGCGAACGCAACGTCGTGGGCCTGATGCCGCACCCCGAGCGCGCCGTTGAATCGGCGCTCGATTCCGCGGACGGCCTGGTGGTCTTCCGCTCCCTGGCCGAAGCGCTGGTCGGCACGGCCAAAGCGTAAGGGAACGTGGCCCGTGTTTCATGACCCGGTAATTTTCGAGTTTTGCAGGAGCACGATGTATCGTGCCCCTGCGGTTTCTAGTCTTGGCAGGCGTTGAGGCGCAATGGCGACGGCGAGCACAGAGATTAAGGTCACACCGGAAATCGCGGCCGAGCACGGCCTGACGCCGCAGGAGTACGCCCGCGTGCAGCAGATCCTCGGGCGCGACCCGAATATCACCGAGCTGGGCATTTTCAGCGTGATGTGGAGCGAGCACTGCTCCTACAAATCGAGCAAGGTGCACCTCAAGCGCCTGCCCACGCGCGGCAAGCTGGTGGTCCAGGGCCCCGGCGAAAACGCCGGCGTGGTGGACATCGGCGACGGCCTGGTCGCCGCCTTCAAGATCGAATCGCACAACCATCCCAGCTTCGTCGAGCCCTTCCAGGGCGCGGCCACCGGCGTGGGCGGCATCCTGCGCGACATCTTCACCATGGGCGCGCGCCCCATCGCCGTCCTGGATTCCCTGCGCTTCGGCCCGCTCACCGCCGGCCACGGCATCAGCGAAGAGGACGCCGCGCGCAACCGCCGCATCCTCGACGGCGTGATCCGCGGCATCGGCCACTACGGTAATTGCTTCGGCGTCCCCACCGTCGGCGGCGAAGTGGGCTTCGAGCCCTGCTACACGGCGAACCCGCTGGTCAACGCCCTGGCTCTGGGCATCGCCAAAAAAGATGAAATTTTCCTCGCCAAGGCCCGCGGCACCGGCAATCCCGTCATCTACGTCGGCGCCAAGACCGGCCGCGACGGCATTCACGGCGCATCCCTGCTGGCCTCTGCCGAATTCACCGAAGAATCGCAGCAGAAGCGCCCCAACGTGCAGGTCGGCGACCCCTTCGTGGAAAAGCTGCTCCTCGAAGCCTGCCTCGAAGCCATGCACACCGGCGCCATCGTCGCCATTCAGGATATGGGCGCCGCCGGGCTGACCTGCTCGACCTGCGAGATGGCCTCGCGCGGCGAAACCGGCATCGAGATCGACCTGGCGCGCGTCCCGCAGCGCGAAACACGCATGACCCCCTACGAAATCATGCTCAGCGAATCGCAGGAGCGCATGCTCCTCGTCGCCGAAAAGGGCCGCGAGGACGAAGTCCTCGGCGTTTTTGCCAAGTGGGGCCTGGACGCGGTGGTGGTCGGCGAAGTCACCGCAGGCGGCCTGCTCCGCGTCCGGGACCACGGCAAACTGGTGGTGGAAATCCCCGCGCACCCCCTCGCCGAAGAGGGCCCCGTCTACCAGCGCCCGCTCGCCGCGCCCGCTGCGCGTCAGGAAACCCCGGCAGACTGGTTCCGCTTTGCTTCCGAAGGCGCGGATCTCACGCCCTATTTTGCGCAGCTCCTGGCCTCGCCGGCCATTGCCTCCAAGCGCTGGATCACCGAGCAGTACGACACCTCCGTGCGCACCAACACCCTCGCCGGCCCCGGCGCCAGCGATGCCGCGGTGGTCCGCGTGAAGGGCACCCGGCGCGCCCTGGCTCTCTCCACCGACGGCAACGGCCGCTGGTGCCAGCTCCATCCGCGCCTCGGCGCCATGCACGCCGTGGCCGAAGCCGCCCGCAACGTCGCCGCCAGCGGCGCGCGGCCTATCGCCGCCACCAATTGCTTGAATTTCGGCAGCCCGGAAAAGCCCGAAGTGATGTGGCAGTTCAGCGAAACCATCGACGGTCTCGGCGCAGCCTGCACCGCTCTTGGTACCCCCATCACCGGCGGCAACGTCAGCTTCTACAACGAGACCCTCGGCAAATCCATCGACCCCACGCCCACCATCGGCGTCCTCGGCGTCCTCGATGACGCCGCGCACGTCCTGAAGATCGCCTTCCGCGACGCGGGCGACGTCATCGTCTTGCTCGACGGCGCAGGGGAGCGGCTCGCCCTGTCCGCCGACGCTGCGCAGCGCGAATTTTCCTCCAGCGAGTATGCGAAGACGATTGCCGGAATCGTCTCCGGCGAACCGCCGGCCATTGACCTCGCCGCGGAGAAGCGCTTGCAGGAGTGCCTGGTGGCGCTGGCCGCGGCCGGCGCGCTGCGCTCCGCGCATGACATCAGCGACGGCGGCATCGCCGTGACCCTCGCCGAATCCTGCTTCGCCGCGGACGGCCTTTCCGCGGACGTGCAGCTGCCCGCCGGCGAGCCCGCCGAAGCGGCCCTCTTCGGCGAACGCGGGGCCCGCGCGGTCGTCTCGGTGGCCGCGACTTCTCTTGCCGCGCTTCTCGAGAGTGCGAGACAATATAAAGTAGAGGCGCGCGCGATTGGCCGGGTCACCCCCGGCGGCGATTTCCGCATTGCGCTCAAGAAAGACGAAGTCGTCCGCGCATCTCTGGAAACGCTGCGCGACGCCTGGGCCCATGCACTGGTGCGCGCTCTGAAGATTCGTTGACCGCTTTGCGGTCACACATAGCAATGACCAACTGGCACGACATTCCCGACGATCATTTCCACGACGAATGCGGCGTGTTCGGCGTCTTCGGCCACCCCGAAGCGTCCAAGGTCGCCTACCTGGGCATCTACGCCCTGCAGCATCGCGGCCAGGAGTCCGCGGGGATCATCACCAGCGACGGTGGCGAGCTGCACGCGCACAAGGCCATGGGCCAGGTCGCGGAGATTTTCCAGCCCGGCGTGCTCGCCAAGCTTCCCGGCAGCTCGGCCATCGGCCACACCCGCTATTCCACCGCCGGCGACAAGGCCCTGATGAACGCCCAGCCCTTCGTCATCGACTGCAACAAGGGCAAGATCGCCGTGGCGCACAACGGCAACCTGACCAACGCCGGCGACTGGCGCCGCAAGCTCGAGCATCGCGGCTCCATCTTCCAGACCAACAGCGACACCGAAGTGATCGTGCACCTGGTGGCCAAATCCGCCTCCCGCAATCTTTCCAGCGCCCTGGGCGACGCCCTCAACCAGGTCGAAGGCGCCTATTCCCTGGTGGTGCTGACCGCGGAAGAGCTCTTCGCCGCGCGCGATCCCCGTGGTTTCCGCCCCTTGGTGCTGGGCCGGCTGGCCGCGCCCGGCGGTGGCGAAGCCTGGCTCATCGCCTCGGAAACCTGCGCGTTCGATCTGCTCAACGCCGAATACGTGCGCGAGATCGAACCCGGCGAGATGGTGCGCATCTCGCGTTCCGGCGTCGAATCCATTCACTTTGCTCCGGAAAAGCCGCGCCAGCAGTGCATCTTCGAGCATGTCTATTTCTCCCGCCCCGACAGCTTGATCTTCGGCCGCTCCGTGAATGATTCCCGCGAAATGCTCGGCCGCCTGCTGGCCCGCGAGCATCCCGTGGCCGCGGACGTGATCGTGCCGGTTCCCGATTCCGGCGTGCCCGCGGCGGTGGGCTTCGCCATGGAGTCCCAGGTGCCCTTCCGCATGGGCCTGATCCGCAACCATTACGTCGGGCGCACTTTCATCGAGCCCTCCCAGGCCATCCGCGACTTCGGCGTGAAGCTCAAGCTGAACCCGGTGCGCGAACTGATGGCCGGCAAGCGCGTCGTCCTCGTGGACGATTCCATCGTGCGCGGCACCACCAGCAAGAAAATCGTGCGCATGGTGCGCGAAGCGGGCGCCCGCGAGGTGCACGTGCGCATCAGCTGTCCGCCCACGATTTCCCCCTGCTACTACGGCGTGGACACCCCCACGCGCGAGGAGCTCATCGCTTCCTCGCACACTCCCGCGGAGATCTGCAAATACCTGGGTGCGGATTCCCTGGGCTACATTTCGCTGGGCGCGCTGAAGCAGGCGGTGCACGACACTGATGCGACGTTCTGCACCTCGTGTTACACCGGAGTTTATCCCACCGACCTCGTACAACTCGAAGTGCGGGAAAACTCGTCCAATGGTAAGGCGGGCGAAAGCCTCCAGGAAAAGACGTCCGTAACGGTGCCCCGTGAAAGCTGAAGCAAAAAACAAAAATTCCGAAGCCTCGCTGTCGATGAGCAAGCGCGTCCAGAGCGAGGTCATCGCCTGGCTGTGGGTTGCCGCCATCTTCCTGCTCATCAACGGCACGGTCGGCCAGGCCCGCGTCATCCCCTCGGGCTCCATGGAGCGCACCCTGCTCGTCGGCGATCACCTGATCATGAGCCGCCTGGGCTACGACGCCGGCGTGCCCTTCACCCACTGGCACGTGCCCCTGTGGCGCAATCCCTACCGCCAGGAAATCGTGATCTTCAAGCCGCCTTTCGCCCCGGACACCCCCGACTACGTCAAGCGCGTCATCGGCCTGCCCGGCGACACTCTGGAGATTCACGGCGGCGCGGTGTGGATCAACGGCAAGAAGCTCAACGAGCCCTATCTCGACGGTCCCATGGATCCCCAGGAGCATTTCGGGCCGCTCACGGTGCCGCCGGACAACTACTTCGTCATGGGCGACAACCGCCAAAACTCCTACGACAGCCGTTACTGGGGCTTCGTGCCGCGCCATGCGATCATCGGGGCGCCGGTGCTGATTTACATGTCCCTGAATGCGCCCCCTTCGGCCTGGGAGCCGGGGCAGTTTCGCGAGCGGATCTTTGCCTACGCCAACGCCGTGATTCATCCGGGCCTGGTGCGCTGGAAGCGCCTGTTCCATACGTTTTAAGCGGCGGAAGCTGCGCCTGTGTTTCGCGGGTGGTGGCCGGCGGCTCTTCCGCGGCCGGTCCTGCGTGGTGACTCGTGACGCCTGACTGCGGGAAGAGATCTCCCGGAACATTCGTCCCGCTGTCGGAAGAAGCCGCACCCAGTTCCAGATCGGAATCGAGACTTGCCGACACCATGAAATACGCAGACGCCGGAGTGGACATCAAGGTCGCGGACGACGCCAAGCAGCGCATCCGCCACCTCGCCAGCCGCACCTTCACCCCCGCAGTGCTCGGCGGGATTGGCGGTTTTGGCGCGCTCTTTGCCCTGGACAAGAAGAAGTGGAAAGAGCCGGTGCTGGTCTCCAGCGCCGACGGGGTGGGCACCAAGCTCAAAGTCGCCATGGCCATGAAGGTGCACTCCACCGTCGGCGGCGATCTCGTCAACCACTGCGTGAACGACATTCTGGTGCAGGGCGCCGAGCCGCTCTTCTTTCTCGACTACCTGGCCATGGGCAAGCTCGATCCCCAGGTGATCGAGCAGCTTGTCGACGGCATGAGCCGCGCCTGCCGCAAGGCTGGCTGCGCCCTGATCGGCGGCGAGACCGCTGAGATGCCCGGCTTCTACCCCCCGGGCGAGTACGACCTCGCGGGTTTCATCGTCGGCGCCGTGGAACGCAAAAAGCTCCTCAACGGAAAGCACGTGCAGCCGGGCGACGTGCTCCTCGCGCTGCCTTCGGCGGGGCTGCACACCAACGGCTATTCCCTGGCGCGCAAGCTGGTTTTCGAAACGGCGGGCCTCAAGCCCGGCACCTACGTCCCCGAAGTGGGCAACAAGATCGGCGCGGAGCTGCTCAAGCCGCACCTCTGCTATGCCCCGGCGCTGCGCACCATCCTCGCGCGCGGCTGGGTTTCCGCTCTCGCGCACATCACCGGCGGCGGCATTCCAGGCAATCTCCCCCGCGTCCTGCCCGCGGGCGTGCGCGCGCAGATCGATCTGAGCTCCTGGCCCGTCCCGGCGATCTTCCGCTACCTCGCCAAGGTTGGGAAAATCGAGCGCGACGAACTGCTGCAGTCCTTCAACATGGGCGTGGGCATGATCCTGGTCGTGCCGCCGGCGCATAGCAAGCAGGCCGAGGCCGACCTCAAACGCCGCCGCGAAAAGTTCTTCCGCATCGGTCGCATCGAACGCGCCGACGCCACCCGCACTCGCGTCGTCTACTCCGGCTCCCTCAACCTTTAATAGGTTGTGCAAAAACTCAATTAAGAATTAAAGGTGTCATCCAGTCTCTGACGAATTTGGCCCTCTCAAGCCACACGTGTCATCCTGAGGCCCCGATGTTTTTATCGGGGCCCGAAGGATCTCAACTGTAAGTGTTTGCAATACGTGAAACTGAGATTCTTCGCCCATCCTCATCGGATGGGCTCAGAACGGCAGATTCTACTTTTTCCGCAGACTGCCAGCAGGGCGGGAACGCCTGTCCCGCCGCCTACCGCGCCACGTCCTTCAGAATGTCTACAATCACGTTGGTATTCCGGTTGACGATCATGATGTGCGCCCCGAGCACGACGCGCCGATAGCCGGCTGGCAGCCGCGGCAACTGCCGCTCCAGTTCCTCCGGGCAGGGCTGCACGCGCTTCTGCAGGCCCGGCGGCAGCGTGCCGTCGCGCTCCAGATGTTTTTCGAGGCCCGGGGGAAGATTGCCGCCGCGCTTGGCCAGGCCTGGCGGGAGATTCGAGTTGCGATGCGTGTAGTAGCGGGAGATCAGTTCCCGGTCGTGCGCGCCGAAAACGATCCGCACGCGCGTCTTTCCTCCGCGCCCGCCCTGGTCGTCTTCATCATCCCGGTCTTTCTTGTGCTTCTGGTGGCCCTTTCCCTGGCCCTGGCTGTTGCCCTGGGAGTAGCACGGGTTGAGGACCAGAGCCAGGGCGGCCAATCCGAAGAAGCAGTACCGCAAAAAACGTGCAGGCATTTTCGTCTCCTTGAGGGCTTGGGGGCTGCTAGAAAGTGTACTTCGCTGCTGTCTGAATTCCTATGCCCTGGTTTTTCGCGGGTGTCGCTTGGAGAACGTGCGGACCGACCGCCTCTCGTCCGCCGATTCTCCGCTGCTCTTCGGGCTGCTGTTCGTCGGACGCGGAGCAGCCTGCGCTTTGCGCTTCCGGCTCCAATACCACCACCAACACTGCTCCGCGGGAAGCCGCGGGTTGCGCGCCTGCGCCACCGCCGCGCAAAAGACATCCAGGCAGCAGATGTCCACACGCTGGCCCGTTGCCCGGCACAGTTTTTCGTACAGGCGTTGCGGATTCTGCCGCGCGAGCTGCGCCACGCTGCGGATGCCGAGCCGTTCGAAATCACGCAGCATCGCCGGGCCGATGGAGAGGAGGCTGGCCAGTTTCCGGGTCCCCGGCATTCTTCGCTTTACTTTCGCTATAGCCATGTCCACAATCTACGCCAAGCGAGTGGCCGAGACAAGGGGGGAGAGCGCCATGCACACACGAACAAGACTTCTGGCGGCGCTGCTGGCGACAGGGTTTCTGTTGGCGGGCGCGCTGCTTTCCGGGAAAAGTCAGGTCCAGCCGGAAGGAGGCAAGGCGATGGATATACCCATGGTCAAAAGAATAACGCCGGTGCTGTTCGCCGCGGAGATCGAGCCCTGCGTGAAGTTCTGGGTGGAGCGCATGGGCTTCGAGAAAACCGTGGAAGTGCCCGAGGGCGACAGGCTGGGCTTCGCCATCGTGCAGCAGGGCGGCGTCGAGCTGATGTACCAGAGCTACGCCAGCGCGGAGAAGGACCTCCATGCCGCCGCCCTGGGCATCCGCAAGGGCCCCACTTTTCTTTATGTCGAGGTCGAAAATCTCGACGCCGTCCTGGCCGCGATGAAGGGTGTGGCCATCGCGCAGCCGCTGCGCACCACCTTCTACGGCGCCAAGGAGTTCGGCGTGCAGGATCCCGCCGGCCACAGCGTGATGTTTGCGCAGATGGTCGCGCCGCCGCAGCACTGAGCCGCGGCGGGCCGCTCCCGTGGCGCCACGCCCCGTTTTGCGCCGCCGCGCGGATATGCTAACGTTTTGCGCTTATGAAGAAGCGCATCGGCGTCCTGCTCAGCGGCCGCGGCTCGAATTTCGAGGCGTTGGCGGATGCCGCTGCGGCGGGGCGCATCCCCAACGCGGAGATCGCCCTGGTCCTCAGCAATCGCGAGGACGCCCCGGGAATCGCCCGCGCCCGCACCCGCGGCATCGCCGCGCAGGTGATCCCCTCGAAGGGCCTGCAGCGCGAGGCCTACGACCGCCTGGCGGTGGCGGCGTTGCGCGAAAAGCAGGTGGACCTGATCTGTCTGGCAGGCTTCATGCGCCTGCTTTCGCCCTATTTCATCCAGGCCTTCCCGAATCGTATCCTGAATATCCATCCCTCGCTGCTGCCGGCGTTTCCCGGCCTCGAAGCGCAGCGCCAGGCCCTGGACTACGGGGTGAAATTTGCCGGCTGCACCGTGCATTTTGTGGACGAGAGTCTCGACGCCGGCCCCATCGTCCTGCAGGCGGTCGTCCCCGTGCAGGACAACGACACCGAGGAGACGCTTTCCGCGCGCATCCTCGCCGAAGAGCATAGAATTTACTCCCAGGCGGTGCGCATCGTTCTCGAGGGCCGCTACACGGTCGCCGGCCGCCGCGTGCTTCGCACGCAATAAGAGAGAAACATCTGCGAGCGCCGGATAAGAATGAAGAGATGACACAGACGAAATTCAAACCCGTGGACGAACAGCTCGCCTGGCTGCGCAAGGGCGCGGCGGAGATCATTCCCGACGATGGCCTGCGCGCCAAGCTCGAGAAGTCCGCGAAGACCGGCAAGCCCCTGCGCGTCAAGCTCGGCGTGGACCCCACCGCCCCGGATATTCACCTCGGCCACACCGTCGTCATCCGCAAGCTCAAACACTTTCAGGAGATGGGCCACACGGCCATCTTCCTCATTGGCGATTTCACGGCCATGGTCGGCGACCCCACCGGGCAATCCGAGACGCGCCCCCCGCTCACCCGCGAGCAGGTCGACGCCAACGCCAGGACCTACCTCGATCAGGTCTACAAGATCCTCGGCCGCGAAAACACCGAGGTCCGCTACAACAGCGAGTGGCTCGGCAAGCTCAGCTCCTACGAAGTCGTCAATCTCTGCGCCCATTACCGCCTGGCGCGCATGCTGGAGCGCGAGGATTTCCGCTCGCGCCTCGCCGGCAATCTGCCCATCGCCGTCCATGAACTGCTCTATCCGCTCTTCCAGGCCTACGATTCCGTCGTCCTGCGGGCCGATGTCGAGCTGGGCGCCACCGAGCAGAAATTCAATCTCCTCATGGGCCGCGACATCCAGCGCGAATACGGCCAGGAATCGCAAGTGGCCCTGACCATGCCCATCCTCGTCGGCCTCGACGGCCAGCGCAAAATGTCCAAGAGCCTCGGCAACTACGTGGGCATCACCGAAGCCCCCGGCGAAATGTTCGGCAAGATGATGTCCATCCCCGACGCTCTGATGTGGCCGTACTACGAACTGCTCACCGACCGCCGCCCCGGGGAGATTGCCGCGCTCCAGCAGCAGCTCGCCGCCGGCGCGCTGCACCCCATGGACGTGAAGATGCAGCTCGCCCAGGAGGTCATCACCGGCTTCCACGGCGCCGATGCCGCGCGCAAAGCCGCCGAGGAATTTCAGCGCGTCTTCCGCGACCGCCAGGCCCCGGAAGAGGCCCCCGAGCGCAAGCTGCCCCGCGGTGCGGCGAAGAAACTCTCCGTCCTGCTGGTGGAGTTGGAATTGGCGGCGTCCAAGAGCGAAGCCGAGCGCCTCATCAAGCAGGGCGGCGTGGAACTGAATGGCGCGCGCGTGGACGATGTGCGCAAGGAAGTGGATCTGGCTCAGCCCGGCGCATTCCTCCTGCGCGCCGGCAAGAAGAAGTTCCTGCGCCTCGTCGTCGAATAAGCCGGCACACCCGCACAAATAAAAAAACCGGCCTCCCTCGGCTGGCCCGGGATTCCTTCCGGGGCAGCGGGGAGGCCGGCAGAGTCTTTTGCGCCCGCTCCGGCTAGAAGTGGAAGACCACGCCGGAGACGATCTGGAAGTTGGACTGCGTTTCGCCGAAATAGCGCGTGCCCACCCAGTCGCCCTGGAAGCGGAAAGAGATGCGCGGGCTGTAGCGGTAGTCGTAGCCGCCCCCGGCCAGAAAGCCGATGGCGTTGCGGCCGCCCATGGAGGTCTGCGGCTGCAGATGCGAGCCGCCGACGATCGCGTGCACCCACGGCTGCCAGTGGTCGCTGCGGTAAGTGAAGCGCGGCCCCCCGCCATACAGCGCAAATTTGACGTGTTCATTGGCGAATATCGTCGAAGCACTCCCCGCCGCGGTGACCGCGCCTTCCAGGCCGAACCATCGGTTGACCGCATAGGTCACGGAGGTGTGGATGCCGTTCAGAGACACCCCGCTGATGGGCGTGGAGCTGAAATGCACATAGACGTAGGAGAAGCCCAGCTGCCAGCGGTAATCATCGTCGCTTCCGTAGGTCACGCGGCGCGGCGGCGCCGGCGCGGCAAACGCCGCGAACGACGAAGCCTCGGCCAGCGGCGCAGAAAAGGAAGTCGCAACCGGCGCCGCGGGCCAGGCATCCGTGGCGGTGGCCGGTAGTGCCGTTTCCGGGGACGTCGCGCTGAGCCGCGCCAGATCGTTCACGGCGGAACTGTGCGCGACGTTTTCCTGCGCCAAGCAGGATGTGGCGCAGGCCAACAAAGCCGCAGCAAAGAGGCGCTTCTTCATGTTGAGTTCCTCACCTGAAGGCGTGAATCGTCCTCGCCGGGAACGCTTGCTCCTCGCAGAGCGCGTTCGCGGCAAGCTGGGCGGCCCCACGCCAGCAATTGCCAACGGCATCTACGGTAGCGAACCGCCCGGAGCCTTGTCCATGCTCTTTCCCGCGGCCTAAGCCGAAGAGTAACTCGGACGCTTCCCAGCGGAAAAAACGATGGCCGGGCGCCACTTGGGCCCGGCCGCGGGTACGCTTCATTCCGCTGCAGACGCCGCGCTTTAGGGCCCGAGGAGGGTGTTGTGCACGCCGCTGCCCAGGGACATCGCCGTGCCCACCGATTGCGGCAGCCACCACATCCGCCGCAGCCAGGGACGCCGGCTGGTCATCATGCGGTGGCCGAGATAATCCATCAGCGCGGGGCTGGCCTGCACGGCCACGTAGAGCACATTGGAATGTGCAAACGGGCGCAGCAGCGGATTGGCCTCCTGGGCATAATTATGCGAGAGCGCGCGCCGCGTCGACCACGCGTCGAAGGCCGCCGCACTGTGCCCGGCAATCGCCAGCGAGTACCACACGCGGTGCCGCACTGGCGATTCCAGCCGCCGCGGGGGTGCAGCGGCCGCCGGCTCCGCGATGGCGCTGCCGGGGAGCGCTTCGATTCCCGCCGCGGATCCGTTCAGAGCGGGTGCATCTCCCACTGTGTGCAGGAGCGGGAGCGGCGTGAGCTGACCGGGGAGATAGGAAATCTCCGTTGGCTGCAGCGCCTCTTGTTTTTCAGGGGGATTCGCCGAGGGTGCGGAGTGATCCGGCGCAACACTGGGCGCCGCGGGAGCCACTGTCGTCGCCACCGCTTGCTCCGGTGCGTCGGGCGGGGCGCTCTGCGGCAGCGGCGAAAGCAAGAGAAGAAGTGCAAAGAGCATGTCCTGGCCTCAATTCTGCGAATAGTTGATGCCGGGTCCTCAGCCAAGTCCTGGGCCACATCCTGACTGCCCCAGGGGAAGCATACTGTCCTTGGGTGCAGGGTGTCACTGGCCCATTGGTCCTGGCCGGGTAGTACTCCTTTTCGGGGCTTTGGCGCTCCCTTCTAAGAGATTGCCGGGGGCGCAGTCCCCGCGATCAGCCTGGTGCCCGTGGTCCGCGGGAAAGCCCTGTTCTGGCGGGACCCCGCGGCAAACCGCTGCGGCTGCCGGGGAGCGCGGCGCTCCGCCGGCGAGTGACTCTGCTATAATCCCGCGCGATGCCGGCCCGCGACTCCACTTCGTCCTCCAAGCCCGGCGCGGGGCAGGCGCCGCGCTTCATTGTCATTGAAGGGCCGCTGCGCGTCGGCAAATCGACGCTGGCGCGGATCCTCGCCGAACGCCTCCATGCGCGGCGCATCTACGACTGCGAGGACAATCCCTTCCTCGCCGATTTCTACCGCGAAACCCCCGGCGCCGCCTTTCACACCCAGATGTATTTCCTGATGGAGCGCCAGCGCCGCCTGCGCGATGCCCTGGCCGTCCAGGCTCCCGGCCCGCTGCTCGCCGATTTCCTGATGGAGAAGGACCGCATCTTCGCCAACCTCAACCTCGACGATGAGGAGCTGAAGCTTTACGAGCGCTATTACGAAGCGCTCACCCGCGATCTCCCCGCGCCGGACCTGCTCATCTATCTGCAGGCCAAGCCGGAGGTGCTGCGCGCGCGCATCGCCAAGAAAGGCGCGCGCGAAGAGACGCGCATCGCCGACGAGTACATCGAAGAGGTCGCCCGCGCCTACGAGCATTTCTTTTTCCGCTACTCGGCCTCCGACTTGCTGGTCATCAACACCTCGGAGATCGATTTCGTCGAGCGCAACGAAGACCTGCGGCAGCTCCTGCGCCGCCTGCAGGACCCGGTCAAGGGCACCCAGTATTTCCTCCCGCTGGGCCCGTCGGGTTAAGCGCCGGCCATTTCGATTCGAAGCCAGTTGGCCGCTTCGCGGTCACACAAAACGTTGGCCGCTTCGCGGTCACAGGAGAACTCGGCTACGCGGCCCGGCTAGATTTACGGAGCGATCGCAGATTCCGGCCCGGCCGGAAAGAATCTCTCTTCGACTCGCGCAAAGGAGAATACCCATGGACAACTGGACACGCAGGCGCTTCTTTCTCACTTCCCTGGCGGGCAGCGTCGTCGCCGGAACCGGAAAGCTCTTCGGGCGCGCCTTGCCGGGCGGCGAAGCGCTGCCCGCAAACGGCGCGGGCGCGGCGCGCGCCGCCGCAGCCGCCGCCCCGGGCAAGCGCCCGGTGATGATCTCCAGCCTCAACGGACTGAAACAACTGCAGCGCGGCATGGATATCCTGCAGAAGGGCGGCGACACCCTCGATGCCGTCCTCGCCACGGTCACCGCCGTCGAGGACGATCCCGAGGACACCTCCGTCGGCCTCGGCGGCCTGCCCAACGAAGACGGCGAAGTCGAGCTCGACGCCAGCGTCATGCACGGGCCCACGCGCCGCGCCGGCGCGGTCGCCTCCGTGCGCCGCATCAAAAACGTCGCGCGCCTCGCCCGCACGGTCATGGAGCGCACCAATCACCTCATGCTCGTGGGCTCCGGCGCCACGCGCTTCGCCGTGGACGAAGGCTTCGAGGAGATGAACCTCCTCACCGAAAAAGCGCGCCTCGCCTGGCTGGCCTGGAAGGCCAAGACCGCGGAAAACTGGCGCCCCGGCCTGGACAGCCCGGAGTGGAAGGAGTTGACCGCTTCGCGGTCACCCATATCGTCTACCGCTTCGCGGTCACACCTGCAGACGATGGCCGCGCTCTTCGACACCCCGGAGAAGCGGGCCTGGCTGCCCTGGGCCGAACAAGTGGTCGCCCATCCGCCGACCGGCACCATCAACTGCCTCGCCGTGAACGAGAAGGGCGAACTCTCCGGCACCACCACCACCTCCGGCCTGGCCTGGAAGATCGCCGGGCGCGTCGGCGATTCCCCCATCATCGGCGCCGGCCTCTACGTGGATGGCGACGTCGGCGGCGCCGGCTCCACCGGCAAGGGCGAGGAGAACATCAAGGTCGCCGGCGGCCACACCGTCGTCGAGATGATGCGCAAGGGCCTCTCCCCCACCGACGCCTGCCTCGAAGCCCTGCACCGCGTCGCCCGCAACTACAACAATGACAAGAAGCGCCTGCGCCACTTCCACCTCTTCTTCTACGCCCTCAACAAGGACGGCGTGCACGGCAGCGCCTCCCTCTGGAACAATCACTACGACAAATCCCCCGCGGCCTATGCCGTCCACGACGGCACGTCCGCCCACACCGCCCTCTGCGCCCCGCTCTTCGATGAATCGGTGATCGAAGACTGAGGTAAGACCGCTGGCAAAATGAAACGGATCGTTCTCATCACCGACGGCGCGTGCATCGGCAATCCCGGCCCGGGCGGCTGGGCCTGTCTCCTCCGTTACAAAGACCGCGTCCGGGAGTTGAGCGGCGCCGCAGCGGCCACCACCAACAACCGCATGGAGCTCCAGGCCGTCATCGAGGGCCTGAAAGCGTTGCACGAATCCTGCGCCGTGGTCATCCGCACCGATTCCCGGTATGTGCGGGACGGCATGACCAGGTGGATTCACAACTGGAAACGCAACGGCTGGGTCCGCAAAGAAAACGGCAAGCCCGGAACGGAACCCATCAAGAATCGCGAACTATGGGAAGAGCTCGACCGCTTGCACCAACGGCATGAAATCCGCTGGCAATGGGTCAAAGGCCACGCCGCCGACCCCGACAACAACCGCTGCGACGCCCTCGCCAACCAAGCCGCCCGCCGCAACCCCTGAAGTTATGTAGGCGCCGGGCTTTGGCCCGGCCAGTCGGAATCCCGCCCAATCGGGACTGTAGCCACCCGGCCCCGATGTTATGTAGATGCCGGGCTTTAGCCCGGCCCGTCCACCCTCCGGTTCATCATCACCTTCACTATAATCGATCCGCTATCCCTCCGAATTTCTCCGTGATAGCCTTCGCCCGTGCCCTTCTATCTCAAACGTCTGCGCCTTCCCCGGGAAGACTATCGTGGCCGCCGCATCTGCTTCGTCACGATATGCTGCGAAAAACGGCGCCCCGTCTTCGCCGATCTTTCCCTGGGCCGCTGCACGCTCTCGTATTTGGCCGAATCCGCCGCCCGGCGCTCTTTTTCGCTCCATTCCTTTTGCCTCATGCCGGACCATCTTCATTTCCTCGCGGAAGGCATGGACGATGCCTGCGACCTCGTGAAATTCATCCACGTATTCAAACAACGCACCGCATTTGCCTGCCGCCGCTCAAACTCCCAGCAACTCTGGCAAACGAGATTCTACGACCATATCTTGCGCAGAGCGGAGGCCATCGAGGATGTGGCCTGCTACATCCGGATGAACCCGGTTCGCCAGGGGCTTTGCACAGACCCGCATCTCTATCCTTTGTCCGGCTCCCAAACAATAGATTGGATGAAGCGCAGCCTTGCCAGTACCGAGTGGCTGCCTCCCTGGAAAAGAAAACCGCCGGGCTAAAGCCCGGCCTCTACATCCGCCGCCCCTATTTGCCCTCTTACTGCGCGGCCAGCCCCGCTGAATTGGTTTCGGATTATGTGGGCTGGATTATGTAGGCGCCGGGCTTTAGCCCGGCCCGGATTCCGGTTCCCCCCGGCGGGTGGTGCCCTTTGTTATGTATTCGCCGGGCGGTATTCATCCCGAGAGATGTTATGTAGGCGCCGGGCTTTAGCCCGGCCTCTTCGCTCCAGATCCTGTACCGCCCCCGCCGCCCTTCCGCCCACCGCCCCCCGCACCACCCCTCACGATCATTCTCTTGACACTCGTACCCCTTCGATCAACGATCCCGATCGCCCGCGCACTTCCCCGTAGCCCGCGGAGAAGACGCCCAAACCACCCCATGACGCCGCCCAAACTCAGCGCGAAGCCCCACGGTTCCCACCCCTCCGTCTCCAACCCTCTGCCTCCTCCCGTCTTCCACGACCCCCGCCACAACATCAAAATCTACCAGGGCGATTGCCTCGACATCCTGGAAAAAATTCCCGAAAACTCCGTGGACCTCGTCTTCGCCGACCCCCCGTACTTCCTTTCCAACGGCGGCATCACCTGCCACGCCGGCCGCATGGTCAGCGTCAACAAAGGCGAATGGGACAAATCCAAAGGCCCCGGCGCCAATCACGAATTCAACCGCTCCTGGCTCGCCGCCTGCCAGCGCGTCCTCAAACCCAACGGCTCCATCTGGGTCAGCGGCACCGCCCACGTCATTCATTCCGTCGGCTTCGCCATGCAGCAGCTCGGTTTCAAGCTCCTCAACGACATTTCCTGGGTCAAACCCAATCCCCCGCCCAATCTCTCCTGCCGCTACTTTACCCACGCCACCGAAACCATCATCTGGGCCGCCAAGGACAAAAAGTCCCGCCACACCTTCAATTACAAGCTCATGAAGGAAACCAACGGCGGCAAGCAGATGAAGTCCGTCTGGACCATCCCTCCTCCCGAGCCCTGGGAGAAGAAGTTCGGCAAGCACCCCACGCAGAAACCAGTGGCCCTGCTCGAACGCATCCTCCTCGCCTCCTCCCACGAAGGCGACCTGGTCCTCGATCCCTTCCTCGGCGGTGGCACCACCTTGCTCACCGCCTTCCGCCTCCGCCGCCACGCCTTCGGCTGCGAACTCTCTCTCGAATCCGTCAGCCTCTCCCTCCGCCGCATCAGTTCCGAATTGGTACAGGTCGATCTTTCTATTTCCTGCCTTCAGTTTTCCCTTGATCCGTTTCCCGATCCTATGGATCGATCCAATAGCGCCGACGTCTCGCCGGCTCGTTTGTCATCCCGAGCGCAGCGAGGGATCTGCTTTTCGCTCGGGTGTAGTGGCCGATCTTCAGATCGGCAAGCGAGCGCCAGCGAGCTCTCTTACATGCCGCCTCAGTTCCAACTCGTCCAGCAGGAGCGCCGCTTCTACTTCATCGGCCGCTCGAAGCGCGAGGTCATCTTCACCGTCCTCGCCGAATCTCTCGACGACGCCTGGCAAAAATTCCGCGCCTCCGGCCGCTCCGACTCCGACGCCCTCTTCATCATCAAAACCGAAACCGAAATCTATCTGGCCTAATCGGCAGTGGTGTTATGTAGCCGCCGGGCTTTAGCCCGGCCTCTTCGCTCTTGTTCTTGCGTAGCGCCGTCCCTTTAGGGCGGCATCTTTCTTCTCGGACGCTACCCGTGATCTAATCCCTGCGTGGACCTGCGTATTCCCACTGCTGGCCTCGACCGCTACAAGAGCGCCTCCCAACGCGCCCGCGTAGGAACGGAAGCATGGGGTGAACTAAATCTTTTCTGTGTGAACTGTACTTCGGATAGTCTGGACCGCACTCGCACGAACACACCCGCCGTCGATTTTACCTGCCCAAAATGCGCCGAGCGTTTCCAACTCAAAAGCCAGAAAAGAAGGTTGGGCAACACTCTCACCGACGGCGCTTACGAGAAAATGCAGGAGGCAATTGAGACCGACAAGACCCCTAACATATTAGCCCTCCACTATGAGCCGGAACGGTGGAGCGTGAGCAACCTCCTTTTGGTTCCACGCTTTAGCTATACGCTTTCTGTAATCAAAAAGCGGAATCCGCTAAGTCCTACTGCTGAGCGGCATGACTGGGTAGGATGTTCGATAATGCTCGGAGATATCCCCGCTGAGGCCAAAATTCCACTCATAACAAATGGCAGCGTCCACCCCGCAACCCAAGTGAGGAGGCAATACAACAAACTACGCGATCTAGGCAAAATGAGCGTTGAAGCAAGGGGATGGACCCTGGACGTTCTCCGAGTCGTGCATTCCTTGGGTAAACGGGATTTTTTCCTGCATGATGTGTATGACTTCGAACACGATCTTTTTCGTCTGCACCCCGCAAACCGACACATTCAGCAGAAGATTCGACAACAACTACAAGAGCTAAGAGACATGGGCATTCTTCAATTCCTTGGCCGCGGCCGCTACCGCCTCCTCTAATTAATTATTCGAATGCCGTTACACAGGCCTCACGCCGTCCATCTCTGCCAGCCGCATATTGGACGTGCCATAAACGACTTTACGAGGCCAGTCGTGGTATAGAATCGTTAAGCAATGGCGAATCCTAAGAAATCAAGAATCCTCGATGAACTCCGCCAGCGCTTTGGAGACGTTCGCAAACTCAAGGGTAGTGAATCGCTGTTCGTCATCGGAGACGAAGCGGCACGTGTCTACTTCCGGTATTCCAAGGTGCATGCAGGAGGCCGCACTTTCTTCGGACTGCGCGAAGTAGACTTGCGTCAACTCGAAGGACATAACTCGTTTCTGTGCTTCCTCCTCAACGACGGTTCACCACCGGTCTTCGTTCCGTATCTGGATTTCGAAGAAGTCTTTGCTAATGCCCAGCCAGCAAAGGACGGACAGTATAAGGTTCAGCTTACTAATCAAGCGAATGCTCTGGAGCTCTACGTGGCCCGGCAAGGAAGATTCAACGTCGAGGCGTATGTCGGATTCGAAACACTTGAGCGCAGCCTGGAGGCCGAAAAACTCCGTGAGGCGAGTTCTCTCTCACATTCCCAGGTTCAAACGCTCCTTGCCGGAATTGGCCATGCAAAAGGGTATGAAGTATTCGTGCCTGAATCCGACATCGGAAAACTTGACTGGTCTCTGACCAAGGACTTTCCACTCCGTCGCCACCTGCCGGAAGGATTTGATCAAGTGCGTGGAATTCTCCGCGAAATTGATGTCGTGTGGGTTGCGAATGGTAGGAACAAGATTGAGGGCCTGTACGAGGTTGAGCACTCAACGCCTGTCTACTCCGGATTGCTGCGATTCAATGACATCTTGTTGACGGACCCAAGGGTTTCACGGTTTTCAATCGTGTCGAACGACGTCAGAAGGGACCTTTTCTCGCGGCAACTTTTCCGGCCAACTTTCAAGAAAAGTGGCCTTGCAGAACTGTGCAGCTTTCTTGAATACGCTAACGTCTTCGCTTGGCACCGGCGCCTCTTGAAAGGAGATTCACATGATGCGGCGAACCCATAACCTGAGACTATACACTGTGGTTGAAGTCTGGCGCGGCATCGCCGCGGGCGCAAAGAACTTCACTCGATTACGGGATGCGGAGAAGTACATGCGGCGTCTTCGTCAAGGGCGTAATTTGGTGGATGACGACGTGCAGCTTTTCCGGAGCTCAGTCCGAGTCTCAGCGTGAATCATGCCCTGCATCGCGGACGCAGCCCTCTGCGCGAAGGATCAGAGTTGCACCGACGATGTTATCGCATTCCCTGAACCCATAGTCCGCCAGCAACTGCAGCTCTTGCGGGACATGGGCTTCCTCGAATTCCTCGGCGGCGGCGACTACCGCCTGAAGTAACCCTGTCCCCGGACACGCCTTTCGTCCCCCAACCCGTCATCCAGTCCGGCTTCCAGCAAACTCCTTTCCCTACTGCTCTCACGCCCTCCGATTCCGAAAAAACGAAGAACCCCTCCTTTATTTTCCTGCGAAGCGCGCCGCGATTGCTTCCCCACCGCGTCCGTGGCGATCTGCGCTTGACACGCGAGGGTGGCCGGCCTATGGTCTTGCCAAAAATAGACTGGCAATCGTCAATTCCGAATCCTTTTTGACCGGCCCACAGGCCCAGTCTTACCACCCACGGGGTGCAAGCGCGTTCGCTGGCCAGGAGGTTCGCCATGAAGAGAATCTGGGCATTGTTCTATGGTGTGCTGTGCTATCTGGTTTTCTTGGCCAGTTTTTTGTGCGCGATCTGGTTTGTCTGGACGCTCGACGCGCCGCACCCGGCCGCGCCGTGGCCGCAAAACTTCCTGATTAACACTGGCCTGCTCGCGCTGTTTGCCGTTCAGCACAGCGTCATGGCCCGCCAATGGTTCAAGCGCATCTGGACGCGGCTTGTTCCGCCGCCGGTGGAACGCAGTACCTACGTCCTGATCGCGAGTCTCCTGCTGCTCTTGCTGGTTCGTACTTGGCAAGCCATGCCCGCGCTGGTCTGGAGCGTGCAGAGCCCTGCCGGCCGGCTCCTTCTTCACGGCCTCTTCGCGGCCGGCTGGCTGATTGTCCTGGTTTCTACCTTTTTGATTGATCACTTTGACCTCTTTGGACTGAAACAAGTGTGGACTTACTGGCGCGGACAAGCCTATCCGCCTCCGGCATTTCGGACCCCCAGCTTCTACAAGTGGGTTCGCCATCCCATCTACCTGGGTTTCATCATCGCCTTCTGGAGCGCGCCGCAAATGACCTTTGGACATCTCTACTTCGCGGCGATGTGCACGGCGTACATCGTGGTGGCCATCCAATTCGAGGAACGCGACTTGATTACCTTCCACGGCGAGGCCTACCGCGTTTACCGGAGCGGCGTGTCCATGCTGACCCCCTGGCCCAAGGGAAAGAAGTGAAAGCGTAGAATTCGCCAGCCTGTCCTCAGCGGTGGCGGATAGCCGGGTGCCGCAAACGCTAGCCCCTCAGACGAATTTGGGTGCCGCATCCTTGCGGTTTTTGCAGGGGTGCGGGTTTTGATTTTGCGTTTCGGTTGCTCGAAGTTCACTCCCGAATGCACTCCCGTAGCGGGTGTCACTCTGAACGGCTGCTTCGGATTTGTTCTTTCCGGTCCATCCCTTTTCGAATACTACTACTAAATAATATTGACGTTCAGTACCGCGTGAATTATACTTCCTGCAGTTTCCGGCGCGGAGGAGACGGAGCCACACTCCTTGTCCGCGCAACCTCCGCCCCATCCATTCTTCCACCCCGCCCGTCCCTCCTCAGAGAACGGCTTCCAGCGAACTCCTTTGTTTTCTGCTCTTACGCCCTCCTGCCTCCCTTGCACGAATCATCGTCTCCACCTATGCGCCGCGGGCCACGAGTCACCAGTCACGAGTCACGAGTCACCAGCTCCTTTTCCTGCCTTCACACCTTCCTTTTTCAAACTTTCAACCTTCAACTTTCAACTTTCGACCTCTTCTCTTCATCCCCCTTTCTTTTCTTCATCTTACACACTCTTTTCTCCCACGAACGAACAACAACTCCCGCGCAATCAATCACTTCCGCACTCTTTTGCCTACAACGGGGGGGTGGGTAGGGGGTGCTCCCCAAAAATTTCCACTCGATTCCCAAACCCGCTGTTATCAGCGATTTTCGCACCCCCTGCTTTCCTGCCTGATCGTTCTCATTTCGTTCCTGCTGTCGTATCCTGCTTGGGCGATGGACCAGGCCAAAATACTGATCATCGGCGGCGGGGTGGTGGGCTGCGCGATTGCCCGCGAATTGTCGCGGCGCTGGGACGACGTCTATCTGGTGGAGGCGCTGCCCAAGCCCGGTATGGCCACCAGCACCCGCAACAGCGGCGTCATCCACTCCGGGCTCTACTACCCCAAGGATTCGCTGAAGGCCCGGCACTGCCTGGCGGGCAACCGCCTGACGTACGAATTCTGCGCCGCGCATGGCGTGCCGCACCGCCGCACCGGCAAGCTCATCGTGGCGGCGAATGCCCACGAGGCGGAGGAGCTGGCGCCGCTGCAGCGGCGTGGCGAGGCCAACGGCGTTGCGGGCTTGCGCCTGCTGGACGCGGCGGGGATCCGCGCGCGCGAGCCGCACGTTGCCGGCGTGGCCGCGCTGGAGGTGCCTTCCACGGGGATCCTCTCGGCGGAGGAGCTGGTGAAGGCCTACGCGCGGGTGGCGGCGGAGCAGGGCGCCAGCATCGTGACCCGCGCGCGGGTGACGGCGCTCGAGCCGCGCGGGGCGGCCATCCGCGCGGAGCTGCGCATCGGCGACGAGGAGTCGAGCCAGCGCGAGACAATCGAGGCGCGCTGCGTGGTCAACGCCGCGGGGCTGTACTCCGACGAAGTGGCGGCGCTGCTCGGCAATCGCTCCTGGAAAATCTATCCGGTGCGCGGCGAGTATTGCGAGATGCGCGGCGCGCAGGCTGGGCTGATCAACGCGCTGGTCTATCCGCTGCCCCACGCCGATATGCTGACGCTTGGCGCGCACTTCACCAAGACACTGTGGGGCACCGTGCTGGTGGGGCCGACGGCGCGCTACATCGCGGACAAGAACGACTATGAGCATGACCGCCTCAAGCCCGCGGACTTTGCCGCCAGCGCCAGGGTTCTGCTGCCGGAGATCGGGGAGAGCGACCTGCACCTGGCCTATTCGGGAATCCGGCCGAAGCTGGTGCCGCCGGGCGAGAAGGGCCCGGCGGATTTCGTGATCGCCCGCGACCCCGGCGTGCCGCAGGCCATTCAGTTGGTGGGGATCGAGTCGCCGGGGCTGACCTCCGCGCCGTCCATCGCCGGGCATGTGGCCGCGCTCGTCGCGGAAGTGCTGGCCTGAGGCCCGCGTTGACAGCCTTGCAAAGGCTTCGCTAGACTGAGCCCGTCAGTGCAGCGAGCCTTTCTGCTTCTGCGGTTCCCCGGTAGCTCAACGGTAGAGCATTCGGCTGTTAACCGAAGGGTTGCAAGTTCGAATCTTGCCCGGGGAGCCATTCTCTTCATCACAAATGAATTGAAGGATTTCCGAGCCGCATTTAGAAGATTTGAGTTGAGGAAAGAAGTTGTGTGGCCTTGCGCGAGACCAGTTCGAAGCCGCGGTCGTGCGTTTCCTTGGCGAGAGCCTGCAGCTGAACGCGGGCGATGCGAGGATTGTAGCGGAGTTCCAGTTCTCCGAGCGCGAGGCGAGCGGCGCACTCCAGGGTGTAATTTCCCTGCTTTCGTGCAGCGGCAATCACGGTTTGCAGATGCGTTCTGGCCACTGCGAAAGCTTTGCTGTGAACCTTTGCTGCGGAATCTGTGGCGACTATCAGACGGGCATCCTGAATCGAGAGGCTCATCTGCAGCGTCCAATCGGAGACGGAGTGACTCAGCTGTTCCGCGCGGAACAGACTCTTGCGCGCGTCATCCAGTTTTCCTTCCCTCTGGAGCGCGCGGCTGAGAAGCAGGAACGCGTTGCTCGCGCCGCCGGAATCTTTCTGTTGTTCAAAACCGGCAGATAGATTTCGCAGAGATTTCTCCGCTTCGGCAGTATGTTCTTCTTCCAGGGCAACCAGCGCCAAATTCATTTTCACGCCCGGGAGCAAATCCTGAGCATCCGCTTTGGTATAGATTTCCAGCGCTTCCTGGTATTTCTCCCGAGCTTCAGAGAGATTGCCTTGCGATTTCAAAATATCGCCCAGCACGCCGATGGCGGAGCCGTTTTGCCGCGCGATCATCTGGGCAGCGCAGGCCTTTAAAGCTGGTTCGATGTGACTGCGTGCAGTTTGCAAATCCCCCATCGTCACCGAGAGAGAGGCGATGTTGTAATGGGCATAGCAGCCGCGGGAGGGAGAAATGGACTCATCGATCCGCAGCGCCTCATCGTACGTCTTATAGGCCGCGCGAAGATCGCCAAGGAATACAAGAACGCCGGCAAGGTTGGCAGCGGTTGCGGAGATGCCGCTCTTGTTGCCGGATTTCTCGTATTTCTTGCGCGAATCTCGAAAACTTTGTGCGGCTTCTTCCAGGCGGCTCATATTTTCATAGGTATTGCCCATGCCGTTCAAAACGCCAGCGATTAATTCACTGCCGCCCAGCTCCCGCGCGAGCTGCAATGCTTGTTTCAATGTCTGGAGAGAAAGCTGGTAGTGGCCCTCATCGGATTGCCGGGCAGCTTGGAGCATGAGCGTTTTTGTAACGCCCGCGCGATCTCCAAGAGTTTCAAAGACGGAGCGTGCTTCATCGCAAGTAGCCATGGCCTCGGCGGGCCGCCCGACGAACAATAGATTGGTGCACTCGGAAACTCTTGCCCTGGCATAGAGCAGTTTTTGCCCACGCGCAGCGGCCTTTCGGGCAGTGCTCTCGAGGAGCGCATACTGCCGCGGGCGGTCATAGGTGGAAACAGCCCATTGTTCGTTGAAGTCTATGCGCGGATCATCGGAGAGGGGGAAAGGCAATCTGCGAAGCGAGTTCAGCGTAGCGATTGCGTCCTGCAGATGGCCAGCTTGAATTTGAGCGGCCGATAGAGAGAGGCCGCACTCCAGACAATCAGGGTAATAAGCATAGAGTGCGCCGTAGTCCGAAGCCGCCTGGTCCATCTGGCCAAGGGTTTCGTAATAGTGGCCTTCGGTCAGTAATTTTTGTGTCGGCGAGAGATTGGCCGACAGATCGAGGGCTTTCCGTGCTTCCTCCTTTGCTCTCTGCCCATAGCCAAGTTGCTGCCAGGCATCCGAGAGCATGGAGTGAGCGAGGGGAAACTTGGGATCTGCCTTGACCGCCTGATCCAGGAGTTCGGCGGCCCCGAACGCGTCGAATTGGCGCAAGCGATCGAGACCCAGGGCATAGAAGCGAGCGGCTTCGCGGTTAGCCGGAAGTGTGGCGAACACGCTTGGTTCGTCCGTTTGCGGAAGATTGGGAACTCCGAGACGGTCACGCATCTTTCCGCCGATGCGGGAGACGAGTTGGAAAAGATCTTGATCGCTGCCGATTTCGGCGACTTCCGTCAGGATTTCACCCGTCTTTGCATCCTGGAGGCGCACGTCCAGCCGCAACTGGCGAGATCCACGGCCGCCTATGCTGGTATAGGCGCCAAGCACCAAGAAATCACTGTTGAGAGACGTGCCGATGCGCGAAGTCGTGAGCTGGCCGAGCGTATCCGCCGGCGACCAGGGAGCAGACAACCGCAAATGGGAGACGTCTTCACCCGGCACGAGACGCAGTTTTCCGCCCGCGGCAAGCTCGGTGTTCATCATTTCGGAAAGAGCCGTGGAGAGCCAGGCGTCCTCCGGCTTGCCGGAGACATTGTAAAAGCCGAGGACGGCGATAGCCCGTCGTGTGAGGACCGGCCTGATCGCTGCTTCGGTGGTACTACCCACAGATCGCCGGCGGCCATGCCGGCGATACGCAGCGATTCCCGCGAGAGCGAGAAGAGATATTCCAAGAAGGATAGCGATCCGCTGGCCGGATTGCCTGATTGCCAGCCGCGGAGCTGGGCCGTGAATTGGAGAATGCCTTACTCCGTTTGCGGGAAGGGAAACGAAATCCAAGTTCTGGCGGGAGGAAGCTGCCTGGGGCGCCTCCCGAGTTACGGGGGCAATGAAACGGTAGCCGCGCTTGGGAATGGTCTCAATGAATTGAGGCTTCTCCGAGGCATCGTTCAGGGCGACCCGCAATTTCTTCATTGCGGCGTTCAATCCGCCATCAAAATCGACGAAGGTGCCGTCCGGCCAGAGAGTCTGACGGATCGTTTCTCGTGTCACCACCTGGCCGGGATGCTCCAGGAGCAGGGCCAGGATTCGGAAAGGCTGTTCTTGAAGCTTGACCCGGATTTCGTTGCGGTGCAGCAGACCATTTTGCAGGTCGGCCTTAAAGGTACCGAACCGCACCGCCGAAGAGGAGAGTACGGGGCCCTGCATCGCCAATTGCTACCTCTGGAGATGACTAGCGCGGGAGTATATCACGAGAACTCAAGCGTGACTCGATCGGTCACGTGTTCCGAACTGCTTGAAATGGCGGCAATTAGCAGGTCAGAAAAGAGTCAGTTTTTGGCCCTTTGACGATTCCTTCTCACGGCGTTAATTACCGTCCTGAGGCGAGGACCCTTTGGATGCCTCAACACCAATGATTTGGCAGACGGCGTGTGATTCGATGAGATGGCGTTTTTTCCGGCGGCGGGAACGTTCGATCGAGGTCTTGCAGGATTCCCTGTCCACCGTGAAATCGGCGGCGCACTTTTGCTCCACTCCCTGGTCGATAGTGCGGGAGATTCTGGAGCTAGCGGAAGTGCGTCCCGAGGATGTCCTCTACGACCTGGGCTCCGGCGACGGACGCATCCCGATTCTGGCGGCCCAGGAATTTGGCTGCCGAGCCGTTGGGATTGAGAATGATCGCGATTTGTTCCTTTATTCCGCGAAGCGGGTCGTCGAACTGAATCTGCAAGATCGCGTTTCCTTCATCTACGGAAACTTCTTCGAGGCCGACCTGAGCTCGGCGAGCGTCGTCGTTCTGTACCTGCTGAGTGCCGTCAACGGACACCTGCGGGCGCGCCTCGCCAGCCAGCTGCGCGCCGGCAGCCGCGTGGTCGCGGTCGATTTCGATGTGCCGGGCTGGCGCGCGGAGCGCACGCTCTCCGTGGTGTCGGATGGAAACGTCGAATACACGCTCTATCTCTACCGGCGTTCCTCCTCCGGAGCGCTGTGGAAGGACGCGCCCGCGGACAGCGCTGCGCTCCCCGCTGGCAATGCAAACATCAGCATTTCGAAAGACGCACCGGGGAAAAAACCAAAAGGAAAAGAAAATGCATAAAGCGCTATGGATCGCCGTGATGGCACTGCTACTGGCGCCGCTCGCATTCGCACAGATACAAACTACCGCGCCCCCGCCGCTGAAGGGTGTGCAGCCGCAACCCCACGCATCGAGTGACTCCAGGCTCCGAGCGCCGGCCATGAAGATCAAGCTGGGCCTGCGGAAAACCAGTCCAAGGATCCTCAATCCGCGTGCCGCGCTGCATGATGCAGCCGTCACCGCTGTGCTGCAGAGGCAAAAGCAGGCGGCGGACATGGAGGCCGCCCAGATGAAAATCGGAATTCGCCCGGCGGGCCCGGCCGGATTGCCAGCGGTCCAATCCCAGCCAAAATTGCGGCCTCCATTGCAGCCCCAGCCACGGCCGATGCCGGCGCCCGGCGCCAATAGCCCCAACAAAGCAAAAGCCCCGGCCCCCGCAAACATCCAAAAAGCCCCGGCAACGGGAAGCCTCGCACCCGGGAAAGTTTCTGACGCTCCGGGAAATAATCCTTCTTTGTACGCGCAAGCGCATCAAATCGATACCACTGCATTAACCTGCGCCCATGACCCGACCATGAGGATTCTCAAGGTAAGCGGGGACGCCGCTCCAGCCACGTTTACTCCGATCGAAAAATATAACCTGTACACCATCTCCGGGTGCTCGTTTGGGGGATCCAACGCGAACAACAAGGTGTACATCTTTGGCAAGGGCAGCTTTCAAGGAAACTTCTTGATTCGATTTTGGAGCGAGAACTCCATCACGATCGCTTTGGATCCGGCTTTAAGCGGAGTTCCGGATCAGGACAATCTGACTCTGGTTGTTCAGCGTGCAGATGGCACGCAAACCAATAAGAATGGCTTCAAATTCTACGCCGCGAGGGGCGACCTTCAGGGGAATCCCGTTCCGGTAGCTGCAATTGCTTCCTCACAGTTCAGCGCGAAGATGCCTGTTGACCTGCAGACATTGATCCTGCCGAACACCTATACGTCCCCTTCGCCGGATTCCACTCCGGCAGACCCAACGACCGAAATAGAGCGGTTGTTTAATACCCCGCCATGGGGGCCGACGACGGATACTTTCCAATTTAGAAATCTGGCCGCAGGCTTCCTCCCCGCGAGCGCGAATTTAGTTTACTGGTACATCGTGCCCCCCGATTGCCCCCAGCTCCTGGAAGCGCCGAAGGTTCCGGTGCGCAAGGTGGGCGATCCCACCCTAGAGGTTCAGGGGAACTGGGATGTGGCGTGGGACGCCGGCAACCTCGTGATCCACACAACTGTGGAAGGATGCCGGCAACGCTATGCGGGTCCAGGGGGCAGCGATGCATCGTACTGGACGTCCTTTTCCCGGTACGCAGTCGAGGTGTGGGTACTTGGCCCGCGCTGCGTGAATCCCTGGACGGGACTTGCAGATCCCCAGTGCGTCAGTGACACCAAGAAACAACTGGGCCAGCTATAGGCGGCTGAAGTCTTAAGCGAAAGGAACAATGACGATGAACTTTCCAGCGAAAATGATTTGCGCGACGCTGTGCGGCGCCGTTCTGCTGGCGCCGCCGGCCCTCTCTCAGATACAAAATACAGCACCGCCGCCCCTGAAAGGGGTGCAGCCGCAAAATGGCCCGACGCGCCAAGGGCAGCCGCAAACCCCCGCTTCGAGCGACCCCAGGCTCCGGGCGTCTGGGATGAGGATCAAGCCGGGCCCGCCAAAGAGCAGCGCGAAGATCAGCAATCCTCATGCGGCCATACGCGACGCGGCGATCATTGCCGTGCTGCAAAGGCAAAAGCAGGCGGCGGACATCGAGGCGGCCCAGATGAAAATCGGGATTCGTCCAGCAGGCCAGGCGGGGCTCCCGGCGGTCCAATCACAACCGATGTCGAGCCCCGGCGCTAATAGCCCCAACAAAGCAAAGCCACCTAACCCGAACATCCAGATTTCTCCGGCGACGGGAAGCATCGGGCCTGGAAGAGTTTCCGGGGCTCCGGGGAATAGTTCCTCTCTGTACACGCAAGCGCAGCAAATCGATACGACGGTTCTAAGCTGCGGCCATGACCCGACCGTGAGGATTCTTAAGGTGAGCGGGGACGCCGCTCCGGCGACGTTTACCCCGGACGTGAAATACAACTTCTACACCGTTACGGGATGTTCCTTCGGCAATTTTGGCCCCAATGCCCAGGTCTATGTCTACAAAGGAGGCACTTTTCACCAGAAATTTCAGATTCAGGAATGGCACGAGAATTGGATCAAGCTCAATCTCGACCCGGCCCTGAGCGGTGTCCTGGATCAGGACAACCTGACCCTGGTCGTTCAGCGCGCCGATGGCATGCAAGCCAGCAAGAGCGGATTCAAATTCTATGCCGCGCGCGAAACGAAGCTGCTGCGCCAAATCCCCCAGCAATATTTCTCGCTCGACAAGTTCCGCCCCGACTATGCGGCCACATCGAATTGGCAGGCTACCTACACCTCTCCCTCGTCGGCCTCGGCAGAGCCTTTCTTTGCTGGTCTGACCGCCGAGGTGAGGTGGCTGTTTGGGGGGCAATCCGAACTGTCCAGCAGCAAGTTTGATCCGTATGTCCTGCGATCGGGGGATGACTTTTACGATTTCGGCCATCTGCAGCCGGGCTTCACGCCCGACTCCGCGTGGATGGAGTGGTCGGATATCGGCTGCGATCCGGGCAATCTGGTCACCGCAACCGGCGGAAAATTTGCGATCGAATGGACGAATGACAACCGGCTGCATGTTTTTTGGACGGGAGAAATTTGCAAAGCCCATCAGGGAGGTTTTGGCGTTCAAAGCGATGATTTTCAAGAGCCGCCAGGGTCGATGTACGGAGTGAACGTCTGGGTGACGGGCCCGCGGGGAGTGGATCCCTGGACAGGAAATCAGGCCCGTCCGTGAGCGTAACGTCCGACTAGCGGCAGCCCACCCTGGAAAGTCAAGGCAGCCAGCGGGCAAGAGCAATGAAATGTGGACGACGCAGACGAGGAGGTGCAGCGTGACAGGAATTAGAAAGACGAAATTGCCGGCGCTTTTGATCCTGGTGCTCGGCGCGGCGCTTTGTCCAGTGATGATCGGCCAGGGATCTCCCAAGCCGCTGAGCAACGCCGATGTGATCAAGATGGTGAAGAACGGCCTGCCGGAATCGGTGATCATCTCCTCCATTCGATCCAGCGCGTCACGATTTGATTTGTCGCCCAACGGACTGATCAGCTTGCACAAGGCAGGCGTCAGCCAAAAGACCATGGATGCGATGATGGCGGCTGGTGAAAGCAAAGCTCCCGCTGAGGCTGCGGCCCCTCCTTCCGGCGCCGCAGCAACAGCCCGCGCACAAGCGCCTCCGCCGCCCCAGACGAAGTCGAAGATCCCCGTGGCGGCTATATTGCAAAATGGGGCCTGGCAGAAATTGACCGTGGAGAAGGCGCAATTGGCGCAAACCAAGACCAAGCCAACCTCCATGGCCAAGCTGGCTGCGGACAGCGCGCTGCTGCAAGGCTTTCAGGCCACGATGAACTCCGCCACGGCGGAAGCGGCCAGCCATATTGGTTCGAGAACCGCGGGTTCCGCGCTGGGACAGGCGGGGGGCGTCTTTTCCGGCGTACTGGCTCAGCGCAAGCCAAAAATAACCTACGTCTGGGCGATCGCCAATCCTGCCTCTTCCAACGTCTTGCAGGAGGACACACCGGAATTCGCGGTGAGCTTCGCGGGCTTGCCGGGCGTAAATGCGGAGGACTTCGAGCCCGCCATCGTCAAACTCACTCCCGCGCAGAATGCGTTCCGGCTTGTCGGCGCAACGCAAGGGAAAGAGGATGCAACCTCCAGTTTCTCCGCTGACTGGGAGATCTATTCCGGATTTCTCGAGGAGCGGGTCAAGATTCAATCCCAGAAAATCGGAGACGGCCAATATCAGATCTCTCCCGCCTCGCCACTGGCACCCGGGGAATACGGGGTGGTGGTACGCCCGACATCGAAATCCAAGAAATTCTCCGGCGGAGATGTGGCGCGGTACCAAGGAGACGGAATGATGTTTGGCTCGGTGTGGTCGTTCCAAGTTTCAGCGGGAGAAAATGCACAATAGGAATTTGGAAAGCAGCGTCACAGGTAATTTCAACAGGCCACGCGGGCTGCGGTTTGAGCCGCGAGAACCAGGGCCAGGCCGGCTAGCTTGATGGTTCGGAGCGAGGGACATGGACACAACGTGTTCAAAATGTGGAGCGCCTTTCGGAAAGGAGCGGAGATCTTGCCCGCTGTACGGCACGCAACGCAGCAGCGCCGCGCCCGGCGCTCGCGCGCCACGGCTTGGATCGAATTCCGGCAGCGCTCAGACGAAACTCGTCGTGGTGATCGCTTTCCTCCTCTGCCTGGCATTGCTAGGAATGGGGAGCCGTATGTACAGGTCATACCGGGCCAAGAAGAAGTCCGAAGGATCCGAAAAGAGCTGGAAGAGCCAGGGAGCTGCGAGCACAGCGCCAGCGCCACAGAAGGGCGCTCCGGCCAATCCCCCCGCAGCCCTTCCGCCCGTCAGCACAAACGCGCCCTCGAAATTCGTTCCGGTCTCGGGGCCAGAAACGGAACGGACGGAAGGAGGGCCGGAGGCCGATCTGGTGGTGCGCACGGGCGACATCAACAATCTCGGATTTGGCTGGCCGCAGGGATTCGATCCATTTTCCGGCGAGTCCACACCGCCGCATCCTTTTCCTTGGACGCCGCCGCCGGGATCGCCCGACGGAACCGACCGCCTGATGATCGGTTCGGCCGTGACGCAAATGGATTACGGCGTCAAGCCGCACGACGGCTACAGCACTATCCTCAGGCCGGCGACCCCGGCGCCCAACGCGCCTCCCTCCCAGGCGCGGCAGGATTCCATGCCCAGGCCGATCACGCTCGACGTGGGGGCTCTGCCCGCGAAGATTGACGCGGTCCTGTTCCAGATTTTCGTGGATGATTTTCAGGCGCCTGTCTGGCATTCGCATTTTCAGGTGACGCTGAACGGCACGCGGATCCCTTCGTTTGAGGAGGCCATCAACGCGCTCGATCAGACGGGGCCCATCGGCAAGCTGGTGAGCCTCCGGCTGCTGCCCGAATACTGGCCCCTCTTGCAATCGGGCACGGTCAAGCTGCTGATCGACGATCCGACCACGCACATCCCGGATGGGTATGCGATCGATTTCGTGCGCATTCTGGTGAACCCGCACAAATTCAAGTACGAAGTCTCGCTGGCGGCCTCTGTTGTGGACGCTGACAAACACTCCCCGATCGCGGGGGCTACCGTGACCGCGGCGCTCGTTTCTACAGCGACCGACCGGCATGGGAAAGGTGCTCTAAAGGAACTGCCCGCAGGCCTGGTGGTTGCGAGCGCAAGCGCTCCAGGCTACGATGCGGACTCCGTGACGGTTGACCTCGTGGCCGGACAGACCGGCAAGGCCGAATTTCAATTGCACCGGCATGAGGAAGGCACGGCTGCGCTGGAGCGCGCCATTGCGCAGACCGGCTCGGCCACTATTTATGGGATACATTTCGACACGGGCTCGGCAAAGCTGAGGCCCGACAGCGCGCCCGCGCTGGCCTCCATCCTCGGACTGATCAATGGCCGCCCCGGATCGCGCTGGATCATCGCGGGACACACCGATAATCAGGGCGGCAGCGACGACAACCGGAAGCTTTCCGAGGCCCGGGCAGGTTCGGTTGTCGCATGGCTGGGCGCGCATGGAGTGGAGGCAAACCGGCTAGCGCCGAAGGGTTTTGGAGCGAGCCGGCCGGTCGCCGACAATGCGAGCGCCAACGGGAGGGCGCTCAATCGGCGCGTGGAAATGGCGCCGGCAAATTAGCAGCGATGGAGACTTTCCGCGGCGATGCAGCAAAAGAACGAGGCGGCGGAGCGACCTTCGGCTTGGTCTGTTTTCTTCCGAGCCGAGCTGAAGCAGAGACGCGGTAAAACGAATCGGCGTGCAATAAATCGGCAATTTCAAGGAGGAATGGATGCGAAAGCTAGTCGTTCTGGGCGTGTTTTTCTCGTGGGTTCTTGTGGCCATGGCGGGTGATAAGGTCCAACCGCTCAACATCAAGACGGGCCTCTGGCAAGTAACCATGACCACCGCGGTCAGCGGGCGTCCCCCGATACCCGCGGATGTCCTGGCCCGGATGAGTCCGGAACAGAGAGCCAGGTACGAGGCGGCGATGAATAAGATGGCCTCTGGAGCGCCAAAGACCAGGACCCGCAATAACTGCGTGACAAAGGAACAATTGAACAAGGACCCGTTCAGTGACGAAAAGAAATCGTGCACCCGGACCGTGCTGAAGTCGACCGGAAGCAAGATGGAGATACGAGAAGTGTGCGAGGGTGACGGCGTAAAAAGTGACATCACCATACAGATTGAGGCCCTCAATTCCGAGAACATCAAAGGGTCGAGCCACGTCACTGCAGCGGGCGGCGATAAGTCCATGAACGTCAGCACAAACTTCACCGGGAAGTGGATCGGCGCGGTGTGCACCGACAAGAAGTGAGAACCAAGCCTGGACGGTAGAGCGGTTGGCTCTCTTGCCGCTCACTCCCGCGGGCTTCGGTGTCCCATGTGATGGGACATCCCCTGACACGCTAGAAGGCCGGGCAGGCAATCACCGCGGCGAACTCGTCCGGCAGTGAACTGTTTTGGAAGGAAGCAATTCCAGCCTTGGGCTGCGGGAGAATGCAAGGATGTTGCGAAGGCAGAGTAACCAAGAAATAGCATTCTTGGTTTAAAAGGGCGATTCGTTTGGGAAGCTTCCGGCTTTCGAGAAAGCCGCACGCCGCACGTTTTCCTGGCGACAAAAATTTCCGCAGCGTGGCGCGAGATTACATCATGCGGTGGTGGCCCCAGACGACGGTCCAGACCAGGGCCAGCACTTCATCCCTGATGTTGGTGTTGCTGATGACGTCCTTGCTCTGGGTGGTGTTGCCCTGGAAGGAGAGGGTGCTGAATTTCAGGTCGCCCGGCATGGTCCAGGAGATGCGCCCGCCGTACTGCGTGGTGGTCAGGTTGTTGGTGAGGATGCCGGTGAGCAGCTCGGTGCGCGTCTGGTTGTAGGAAATGACGGGCTGCACCTGCAGGTGCGTTTTCTGCCAGAGGAAGACCGGCTGCAAGTAACCGCTGAGCGTGCGCGTACCGCCGATGGTGCTCTTTTCCGCGGAGATCCAGTTGACGCTGAAGTTGGTGTTGAGCTGGAAGAAGCTGGCGGCGTTCAGGCTGGCGCCCATGAGCACGGAAGAGGTGATGGTATCGGCGCCGGTCATCAGGTTGTTGCGGAACCAGTCGCGCGCCCCGCCCAGGCTCAGCGTCCAGCGGCCCACCTGGCGGGCCACGGTCAAGTTGCTGCCCAGGTCGCGTTGATCCGCTTCCAGCGCCGCCTGCTGGTCCGGCGGCAGGAGCAGCACCGCCGCGGGAACATTTCCGGTCGTCGTCAGGGTTTCGTGCGCGGCCAGGGTCAGCGTGGTTTTCGGCCCCAAGGCGCGTGACCAGCTCTCCATCAGGCCGTTCATGCGGATGGCCGGAGAGGACGCGGAGCCCACGTTGCTTTCCAGAAAGGAGTAGCTCAGGGAGAAGGTGCCCGCGGCGGTAGGCAGCGCCGCCGTGGAGGTGATGCCGCGGCGCCCCGGATTGCTCATGGCGCTCAGCATGGGATTGGCCGGCGAGGAGAAATTCTCGCCGACGTCGAAATATCCGAAGTTGAGCATGGCCCGGCCGAGCGAGCCGGCGATGCCGGAGCGCCAAGCGCGTCCGAAAGTGTGCTGCGGGGAGCCCGCGAGGTCCAGGGTGTTGTAGCCCCAGGCGTATTCCGAATTCCACAGCCAGCTCTGCGAGAGGTGCACCTGCAGGAGCGCGCCGTAGAGATCGCCGCCGCCGGCGGTCAGCGCCGAACTCATGGAGGACTCTCCGCTTTCCTGGCTGCCCAGCCACATCAGGCGCAGTTCCACGCGCTGCTTAGGCAGGGGCAGATCCCAGCTGGCGCCGAGAATCTGCTGGTGGAAGGCCAGGCCGGAGCCTCCGCCCGGGGCGAGGTCATTGGTGTTGGCGTAGAAGCCGAACGTGCCTCCCGGTGTCTTCAGCTGCGTTTCCACGCCCTGGCGGGGCACCGCGGTGGTGATGAACTGCGAGTTGAGATACAGGGCCGGTGCGACGATGCCGAAGCGCAGGTTGAATCCCCAGTTGCCGCGCTGCAGCCCGGTTTGCATCACGTAGTCACCCACGCGCCCGAGGCTGGTGCGCATCGCATCCGGAGCGAGCGTGCTGTTGAGCAGGCCGCTGCCGTTCATCTGCACGGTCCAGCCGTTTTCCCGGAAGATCAGCTGCTGGCCGAAGGTCAGGGCATTCATGTCCGCGGCGGAGCCGGAGACCCAGTTGGTGTTGGCGCTGAGCTGCGATTGCATCTCCATGGTGGGACCCTGCTGCGCTTCGCCCTGCTGTGCAGCGGTGGCCGCGGCTTTGATTTCGGCGGGGGTCTGCGCGGGAGGCGCTTCGGCGTCGGTGCCGGACTGCACGGGCGTACCCCCGGTGGAAGTGCCCATGTTTTCGGCGGCGACCTGGGCGCCGGCTTTCACCGTGAATTTCCAGCTGGCGGTGTCCGGGCCGAGGGTGACATTCACCTTGTGCTCGCCGTCGCTGAGGGGGATGGCCGGGGTGTAGGAAACCGTGGCTTCGGAGACCTGGGCCATGGAGGTCACGTCCGTGTCGTCCACCATCAGCGCCAGGTCAAAGGCATTCACTGCGGTTTTGAACTCGATCTTCAGCAGGCCTTTCGGATCGCTCAGAGTGCTGTCCGCGGCCGGCGTGCGGTTGACGATCTGCGGGCCGAGGTCGGCGGGCAGCGGCTCCGCGGGCCGCGAAAAATCGCGCTCCGGGCCGCCCGTCCGGTAGGCGGCCAGCACGAAACCCGGAACCCCCGGCTGCTCCGCGCGGCTGGAGCGCGAAGCGGGCGGCGCGGGCGGTTCGAACATGTGCGTGGGTCCGGTCAGAATCGTGCGGCCCTCCGGGGTGACCGCATCCACGCGCCAGTAATAGGTTTTCGCGGGATCCCACTTGCCGGACAGCGCGCGCAGGTCCACGCGGGGATCGGCGGTAAGGTAGCGGCGCAGCGGTTTGCTGCCCTGGGGGTCGCTGCTGATGGTGATGCGGTAGACGTAATGGCCCTGCAAGCCTTCCCATTCGAGAAGGGGATTGCCGGCCGAGGTCAGGCGCGGACGTTCCGCGGTGGCCGCCAGGGCGTTTTCCGGGAAGCGCCGCAGCAGGCGCATGGGCACCGGCTTGCGCGTCTCGCCGGACATCTCCACGGTGCGCACCGACCAGTAGAGGTCGCCCTGCGGCAGATGCTCCCAGACGTTCTGGGGTACGACCCATTCGTTATCGGTGGCGTCGTGCCATTCCGTGATCGTCGAGAGATAGGGCCGCGCGGAAAAGCCGACCTGGTACTTGGCCGCGCCCGGCACGGGCGTCCAGCGCAGCCGCGGCAGCAGATTCATCTTTATCCCCGCGCCGTAGGGCGGAGAGAGCAGGCGCTGCAGCTGCCAGGTGCCGGGATTGACGACCACGGTGACGGGCCTGGAGAGCAGCTGGTTGGGCTGCAGGATGCGCAGCTCGACGGTGTGCGAGCCGAGGAACGAAGTCGGGAAGGGATGCCGGCTGCGGATGGTCACGCTCTGCCCGCCGGCGAAGACCGCCGCGAACTGTTCGGTGATGTTGCCGTCCCACAGCCAGGCGCCGACCACGCTGCCGCTGCCCGTGCCGGCGAGGGTGGCTTCGCCGAAGAGGTCGTCGCCCTGCATGACCAGCGTGCCGTTGCGGGGGTGCAGGATCGAAAGAGTGGTGATGGAAAGCGGCGCGCCCAGGGAGTTGCCGGCAACCACCTGCAGGGGCTGGGTCGTTCCAACGTTAAAACCCGGGGTGGCTATCGTCGAGGTGCCGTCGAGGTTGCGCACGTCCACGGCGCGCAGGCCCAGCAGGGCCCCCGGGCTCACGCTGACGACGGCGACGATGATGTTGCTGTTGAGCACGCTGACGCTGTCGATGGAGATGTCGCCCGCCTGCGTGGCGGCGTTGGACTGCAGCAGGCTGGGGAGTGGCGGCGAGATGACCACCGTGGCCCCGGCACGGAAGTTGCTGCCGATCAGGGTAAGACGCAGCCCCGCGGCGCCCTGTGCCGATATGCCCGGCGCCACACTGGTCAGCGCGGGCGGCGGGAGAGCGGTGACGAGCAGATTGACGGTATTGGAAACGGGACCGGCCGGGAGAAAGACGGTGATGGCCAGCGCCCCGGGCGTGGCGATATCGGAAGCCAGAATCGTGGTTTGGAGCTGGTTTGCGGAAAGGAAGACCGTGGCGCGGCTGACGCCGTTGACCTGCACGAGGGCATTCGCCGCGAAATTGGCGCCGTTGACCGTCAAGGTGAAGGCTGGCCCGCCGGCCGCTACGCTGGGCGGATTGAGCGAGGTGATGGTCTGCGCAGAAAGCTGCGGCGCCGCCAGAAACAAGACGAACAGAGCGAGCCCGATGGGAAGCGAAGGGATGCGGAGTGGTCTGCGCGTCATGAAGAAAGCCTCGTTTCTATGTAACGGGGCCAGCAGCCCCGTAAATTCACAGCCTGCCTCATCCGGCAGGCACCCATCTGTTAACGGTGGAGTGAGGAAAAACCTCCAGAATTATCCTTGCCGGTCGTCCGGTTGCCAATGGGATTTTCCGGAGCCGGCTCTGACTGTGCAACAGCGTTCTCTCCGCGCGAGCAGGGCCGTGCTGCGCCGGTCCCCGCGGTGGCTGCGGGCATCCGGGGCAGGTTGACCAGTGCAACTTGCAGTGTTAAGGTCTTTCGCATTCACCAGACAACTCTACTCACTGGAGGACCACCACGTATGGAACGCGAGGATAAGTGCGTCACGAGTTGGATTGCCGCCGGCGCCAGTTTCGTGTTGCTGCTGAGCGTTTCTTCGGGGTGGGCGGGCCCTGTTCCCCAAGTGCTGAAGGGGTCGAAGCCGAACTCGGCCACAGCGAGCGGGCAACAGATGAAACTGACGCCGCAGCAACTCCGCGAGTACATTGCCAAGAAAGCCGCGGCGGGACAGGCCAGGACCAGCCCGAAGATGACGAACCCGCGCGGCGGGAGCAAGGCTATGAATTCCAGCCTCATTGCCGTGCTTCGCAATCAGAAGCAGGTCGCTGACACCGAACGAAGTGCGATTCTGGCGTCCCCGCGCGGGGCACGAATGGCCCCCAAAGTGGCTGGCGTCAAAGGTCCTGGGCTCTCTCCCACGCATACGATGAGTAATCCGGTTCCCACAGATCCGGCAACGGGAGCGCCGCCGGCAGGAACGCCTGGGGCTACCCCGCCATCCAATCCCGGCACGACCCCGCCCGCAGGAACGCCGCGCGGGGCCCCGACTTCCGTCGGTTCGAGGAGCGCGGCAACGGCTGTAATGCGGATGCCAACGAGTACGGCGGTTCCGCCATCACCCCCCCAGCCGGCCCCGCCCGCTTCCGCCGGACTGGGAGTTGCCACCATGGCCGTTTGCCAGCACCCGAGCATCGGCACGGTGAACGGGCACACGACGGGGGCGGTATTTACGCCCGACCCGCAGTACAACCTGTACACGATCAAAGGCTGCCTGTTCGGCGACACGCAGGGCCAGGCGCATCTGTATGGGGCCTTTGCCGCGGGACAGGTAGGGCTGCAAATCGAATTCTGGAGCGATACGCAGATCGTCGCTAAGGTGGATTCGCAGGTCAGCGGGGAACTGGATCAGGACAATGTGACTTTGGTCCTGGCGCCTTCCGGTGCGCCGCAAGTGCAGAAGTCCGGTTTCAAGTTCTATGCGCTGCGCGAATCCACGCTGCTGACGAGAATTCCCATGAGCACCGTGGCTCTCGCGCAAGTGACCGATACCGGCGGCCACCCGGTCAATTTCGGCCCCCAAGACAACAGCAAGTACCTCTCGCCCACAAGCGGCAGTCAGCAGTTTGCCGGCATGTCCGCGGAAGTCAGCCGTGCCGCTACCTATGTCTTTAACGGCGGGCAGGACCTCTTCGACTTCAGCAAAATGAAGCCGGGATTCACCACCGACAACATGCAGCTGAAGTATTCGGTGTTGCCGAACACGTGTGGGGACAACTACCAGATTCAGGGCACCTGGAACGCGGAATGGGTCGGAGACAACATTCGCGTGAGCTGGCAGATGCAGCATTGCCATGAGGCTTCGTCCGCGGTTTTTGGCGTTGGTTCTGTGGACTACAGCCTTTCGGACTATGGTCTGAGCGTGTGGGTGACCGGCCCCCGGGGAGTGAATCCCTGGCCGAGCAATCTGCAATAGGTCAGGCCGTTTCCGGGATGAGTTGCGGGCGGCAATCCCGCCGGAAGTCTCCTCCGAAACGGAGAGAGGCGGCAACGGGTGACCGTTGCCGCCTCGTTGTTTTTGGATGCGAGTGCCGGGGGGACTGCGCCCTAGCGGATGAGCCGCGACAGCGTCAGGAACTTGATCTTTTGCTGGGCCTCGCTGCTGGCCATCGGCGAATAGTAGTAGGAGAAATTGGCTTCCAGGCGCGCCTGTTTGCCCGGGGGCACCAGGAAGAGGAAGGTCTCCGTGCGCGTCTCCTTGGGAGCGAGGCGCGTGTCCTTCAGGACCCTGGCGGCTTTGAGAAAGGCCACGTGCTCGCGCTGCACGACGGCGCCTCTGGCATCGGCGATGGTCCGCGTGTAGATGCGTTGATCGTGCTGGGGCGGCCCGTCGCCGAAGGGCTCCAGGCGCACGTCCAGGATGAGCTGGCGCAGGGGAGAGCCGGTAGGCACGAAGTGCCCGGCGCCGGCGTTGGTCACTTTCACGGTGACCTGGATGCGGTTGCCCTGGCGCTCCGCGGAGAGCTGCGCGCGAATGGCCTTGTTGAGCTGGTCCACGCTGTGGCTGCCGGGCATCTGGTGCAGGTTGATCCCCTCACTCGTGGCGCGCTGCACGCGCGGATCGACCACGTCTCCCCGCACGTTGTACATGTGGCAGTTCTGACACTCGATTTTTTCCCTGGCGTAGGGGCTCTCATTCCATTCCGAATAGGTGGTCAGCACGGGAAAGCCCTGGGCATTCTTGTATTCATGGCAGGAAACGCAGGCCAGCGAGGAAGTATGCACTTCGGAAAAGGCCGTGCCGTGCGCGGGCGAGACCGCATCCTTCTCCGGGCCGCTCTTCACGTTCGAAAACTCCACGCGGGCTTTGGGATTGGCGGCGGAGAGCGTGACCTCGCGGAGGGAGTGGCAGTAGTCGCAGGTGATTCCTTCCCAGCTCACTTTGCGGATCAGCGCAAAGTCATCCACCATCCCGGCCACCGGGGAATGGCAGCGCAGGCAAACCTTGCGCGCCTCGCTCCCGAACTCGCTGTCGGCCATCTTCAGCGCGTCCTGAAACAGGCGGCTCTCCATGGCCGCGGCATGCGCGGACTGCTTCCAGCCGTCGTAAATGGCGCGGTGGCAATCGCCGCAATACTCCGCGCTGTGCGGGGAAGACGTTTGCTGGGCGAGCGCTCCGGCGGGAACGAGGAGCAGGAGAAGAAGAACGGCTGTGCGCATGGGCCACCTCTCGCGGAAACGAACTACTCCCGAGCGGAATCAGAGAAGGGCGGCATCGCCGCACAGCACCACGGCCATGCCCAGCTGCAGGAGATTTTACCTCAAGCGGAGCGGGCGGGCTCAACTCTTTTCCGCCCCGTGTGCCAGGCGCGCCTAATTGGTATTCGCCGACTGCAGTCCCTTGCGGCGCATGGCCCGCCAGACCAGGTCCCCGCGGAGGTACTGCCACAGGCCCTGCAGCCGCCAGAGCATGTGCAGCTGGCGGTAGGGGAAATGTTCCAGGAAGCAGTAGCTCACCAGGCGCACCATGTCCTGCCAGTCGTTGTAGCGCTTGTAGGTGATCTCTTCCTGCAGCACGGCGCCGATGGAGATGGCCGTGGCAAAGGCGTAGCCGAAAAGCAGGAACTGGAAAAAGAAATGACGGCTGAGCGCCCCGAAGCAGGCGGCCAGGATGATGGTGCTGATGCCGGCCAGCTCGATCACCGGCGCGAAGAGCTCGAACAGCCAGAGATAGGGAAGGGCGAGCGCTCCGATGCGCCCGTAACGCGGGCGAAAGAGCATGTCGCGGTTGGGCCACAGGACGTCCAGCAGGCCCTTCTGCCAGCGCGCCCGCTGGCGCCCCAGCGAGCGCAGGTCCGAAGGCACTTCCGTCCAGCACACCGGGTCGGGCACGAACTGGATGCGGTAGCCGGCCTTCTGCTCGAGCAGGTAGCGATGCAGCCGCGTTACCAGGTCGAAATCCTCGCCGATGGCCCGCGCCCGGTAGCCGCCCACGGCGCGCACCAGGTCCGTGCGGAAGACCCCGAAGGCTCCGGAGATAATCATCAGCATGTTCCCGTTGGCCCATCCTTCTCTTCCGATCAGGAAGGCGCGCAGGTATTCGATGACCTGGATCACCTCGATGGCTTTTTTCGGCAGGCGCACGCGGAGGATGTTGCCGCTGCGGATCTCCGAGCCGTTCAGCACGCGCACGATGCCGCCGACGGAGACCACGCGCTTGGGGTCCGTGAGAATGGGCACCATGATGCGCAGCAGGGCGTCGCGTTCCAGCACCGAATCGGCGTCCACCACGCAGACGTAGGGCGAGCTAGCCGCGTTCAACCCGGCGTTGACCGCATCGGCCTTGTTTCCGGCCGGCTCCTTGTCCACCACCAGCAGCCGGGGTTGCGTGCCGCTGCGGTAGAGCCCGCGCACCCGCGCGCACTGTACATGCGGCACGTAGACCACGTTGACCGGCCGCAGCTGGAATTCCTCCTGCAGCTCCTGCAGCGTGCGGTCCTGCGAGCCGTCATTGACGGCGATGACTTCCAGCTCCGGATAATCCAGGCTCAGCAGGTTGTGCACGGCGATGCGGATCGATTTTTCCTCGTTATGCGCGGGCACCAAAACGGTGATGGGGGGCACCAGGGGCGTTTCCTTGAGCCAGGAGAGGCGCAGGCTTTCCAAGCGGCGCTGGTGCGCGACGCTGGTCTTCAGGGCCACGATCAACAGCAGCAGGTAGGTCAGGTTGCACGCCAGGTAGTAGTAGAAAAAGCCGTGGTTGGCGAGGTCCAGAAAGCGGATCACGGCTGCAGTCCCGTTCCCGGCGGCGGCGTTTTGCGCAGGGGCTCGGCGGGCAGCTTCCCGCCGCGGAGAAAATCGAACAAGCGCTTGCGCAGCGGTTCGCTGACGTGCGGCGACGCGGCCAGTTCGGCTTCGAGCCTGGCGCGCAAGCCGGCGTTTTCCAGGGCCGTGCAGTAGGCGTGCAAGCCGTACTGATCTTCGGACGCGGCAACCTGCGCGAAGACGGGCACCATCTCGATTTCCGGGTTGACCAGCCCTTCCGCGGCCCGCAAACGCACCAGCCGGTTGGGGTCGCTCAGCCCGCGCAACAGCAACGGGACGGCGCCCGGATGGCCGAGCTTGGCGAGACTTACAAAAGCGCGCAGGCGCACAAACCAGACCGGGTCCTGCGCCAGCGCCCCCAGAACCTCCAGCGCCAGGGCCGGCGGCGCGTGCGCCAGGGCCCGCGCCGTGGCCGCGCGCAGTTCGCTCAGTTCATCCTTGGCGAACTCCAGGAGTTCCGTGCCCAGGGCCGGCGTGGCCACTTCGCCGAGGACCCGCCCAAGGACCTCGCGCACCGTGCCCTGCGCCCGCCGCAGGTGGGGCAGCAGCACTTGGGGATTTTCCGCGCAGCACTGCACCAGCGCGTCCTGCAGGGGCAGCGGTGGCACGGTCAGTCCCCCCTCGGCCACCCAGCGCAGAATCTCCTGGGCGGCTTCCGGAGAAGCGGTGCGGCTCAGGCCGCGCAGCGCCGCCAGGCGGGTTTCCAGGTGCCGGTCGCGCAGGCCATCCGCCAGGGTGAGAATCCCTTCGGGAGCGCGCGTGCGCCCCAGCGCCACCAGAGCGCGGCGGCGGCGCCAGCCGTGCAGCTGCTGGGCGTCAAAAATCAGGCGGTCGATCAGCCCGCTGCTGCGCAAGAATTTCAGCAGCTGCGCCGATTCCGCGGACTCCGCCGCTTCGAAGGCGTCCAGGGCGATGCCCTGGATGATGCGGCGGTCGAAGGGCTTGTTGCGCCACGTGGCGTAGGGGATCGTGCCGGAGACGATCGCGGCCCATTGCTGGCGGATTTCGAAGACCCGCGCATCGCGCCGCGCGAAAAACCGCCGGCGATAGCCGCGGCGCAGGAGAATGAAACCCAACAGCAGCCCGTCGAGGATGATGGCCGCGAGGATGGCCTCCAGCACGAATGCCGCCGGCCCCAGCCTTTGGAAGGATTCAAAAGCGGATGCCATATTCAAATCCAAAACTCGTTTGCTGACGGTCCTGCGTGCGCCGCTGATAGGCCGCGAAGCCGGAAAGATACTGGCGGGCGGTGAACTGGAAGCGCAGCCCTCCGCCGTAGGTCTGCGAGGAAAAACTTCCGATCTGGTCCACCTTCGCGAAATTTTCCGTGCCCACGGCAAAAAAGAGATTTCCCGCGAGCCGCCGGTCGCCTCGCGTGCGCAGCGGAAAGCCCAGTTTGGCCACGCCGGAGGGGCGCCATTCCACGCCGGTGCCCGAGAAATGGCTGCGCGCCGCGGTGATCCCCAGGGTCCAGGTCCACTCGCGCGGCAGATAGAGAATCGCCGCACTGTTGAGCGTCAGGATGCGCGCGGTGGTGAACCAGTACCAGTGCTGCCCATAGGTGACTTCGATGCCGCGCAGCACTCCGTGCTTTCCCAGATTCCAGCCGCGGTCATAGTCGAAGAACGCTTCGCGTTTCGGAATGATGCCGTTGTCGTGGGCCGCGGCGCCGCCCAGCGTCAGCGCGCCCCAGTGGGCCCGGCTGGCGGTCGCGCTGGCCACGAATTTTCCGGCGTTCACGCCCGCGCGCTGGAAGAAATTGCCTCCCACATTGGTGCTCCAGTTCGGCGTCCAGCGCGAGGTCAGGCTCGTGCCTTCATCGTGCAGGGCACCGGCATAGCTGAGCAGGTCGGTGTTCATGCCCACATGCAGTTCGTGCCGGGGCTCGCTGCGCACGGAGAGCAGCCCAGCATGAGCCTCTCCGTTCCCGGGTTCGAGCTCCAGCGCCTTCCGAAATTCGCGTTTTGCGGAGCGGGGGTTTCCGGCTGCGCGCCAGGCGCGCCCGCGCGCCGCATGCAAATCCGCGCGTTGGGGATCCAGCGCTACCGCGCGGTCGAAAGCGTGCAGCGCCTCCTGCGCGCGTCCCTGCCGCAGCAGCACGCTCCCCAGTCCGAGCCAGTTGTCCGGATCGTGGGAGTTGACGGCGAGAATCTCGCGGTACTCGCGCTCGGCTTCCGGCAGCCGCCCGGCCCCGGCCAGTACGCGCGCGTGCCAGGCTCGCACATCCATGTCCTGGGGCGCGCGGGCCATCACCTGCTCCACGATGCGCAGCGCCGCTGTCCAATCCTGCGCCGCGGCGGCGCGGCGCACCTCCGCCTGCCAGTCCGGCGCCTGCTGCTGTCCGCGGGCGAACCCCGGGCAGAGCCACGCAGCGGCCAGCAGACAGAGCAGCGCACGGCGCAGCGTCGCGGCCGGCTTCCGTGCAAGGAAAAGTTTGCGAGGTTTCCTACGGAACGGATGGTGCGTCATACCGCCCAATTTCCTTGCAATACAGACGCCAATCGCGGCATCTACATGGCCGGGTATCAGGCACTAACGAGCTGTCGAATCTGCAGATTAGCAGAGTCTTAAAAAAGCGGAAGAGGTCTCTGCACGGCAATTGTTTTTTTGGGATGACTTCCGTGCCGAATTGGCACTCATCTGGTTTTATTGAACCAGCCATGCCCGCGCGGCAACTGAAGTCATCGCGCGGTTCATTCCCGTGCTTCAGGCGAAGCGCAGCGTGCCGAACGATTCCGGCACATGAAAGTTGGGCTGCGGCGTGCCGGTTGGTCGCCAGGCAGAGTAGAAGCGCGGTTCCCGCGGCCCCTCGACGCGGTAGAAATTGGCGCGCCACGTGCCCTGGGGATCGAAGCGCGCGGTGAGCGCCGCCATGGGGATGGCCAGCTCCGCGGTCCACAGGTGGCACGCGTCGTCGCGCTGCACGCGCCGCGCCAGGCCGCTGTGCAGATCGCGTTTGCGCTCCGCGGCCGGATCCAGATTGATGTCCAGATCGATCCACAAGCCGTTGGGGCTGACCTCGAACTCCCGGTAGCGCAGCGGCGCGGCGGGGTCGGGCTGGAGAAAAGCTTCGACGACGTCACGATCCCAGAGCAGGTCGCGGCGGCCACCGGGCTGGGCGTCGGAGAAGACGGTGATCTCCCGGTAGCGCGCGCGAAACTGCAGGTACAGGGTTTGGCGTGACCACAACAGCCGCACCTGCGTCTCCCGCGCGGGGTCCGCGTTCTTCCCCTGCCAGTCCGCGCAGAAGCTCACCGGGGCGGCGCTCTGCCACTCCGCGGCGGCGGGGAAGGCGCCGTGGTGCGGAATGTTTTGCAGAGCTGTGGCGACTGCCATGTCCGTCGTCATGCTTTAAGCCGCTCCGGTCCTCGGTTGCGGTGCTGGGGGGAGAATACAACAGGGGAGCGCCGCGCGGCCGGTTTCCTGCCTCCACCCCCGCCGACCGATTGCACACCGCCGCGGGCCGGCGGGCCGCGGCGGCTTGCGGGGCTGTGTTAGCATCGGGGGAGAGAGCGCAGGCCATGAATCCCGTCTATCTTGTCAGTGCGGTGCGCACGCCCATCGGAAAGTTTGGCGGCGCGCTGGCCGATGTTCCCGCTGCGGACCTCGGCGTACTCACGGTGCGCGCCGCTCTGGAGCGCGCCTTCGGGGAATTGCCGGCGGAGCGCATGCCCATCGAAAAGCCGGACTGGAGCACGATTCCCCGCTTCTCCCGGGACGCCGCCGCGGCCACGCGCACCACGCGCTACCGCGTGGATGAAGTCATCGTCGGCAACGCCCGCCCCGCCGGCGTGGGGCCGAACCTCGCCCGGCAGATCGCCTGGCGTGCCGGGCTGGGCGACGACGTGCCGGCCTTTACCGTGAACATGGCCTGCGCCTCGGGCCTGCGCGCCATCCTGCTCGGCTGGCAGCAGATTCTGCTCGGCGAGGCGGAAATCGTGGTGGCCGCCGGGGCGGAATCGATGAGCCGCGTGCCGTATCTGGCGGAGGCGCGCTGGGGCTTCAAGCTCGGGCACCAGCCGCTGGTGGACTCCATGTACCGCGACGGCCTCTTCTGCCAGATTTCGAAAATGATCATGGGCGAAACCGCCGAAGTCCTGACGCGCCACTACCAGATCAGCCGCGAGGAGCAGGATGCCTACGCTCTGGAAAGCCAGCAGCGCGCCGCGCGGGCCATGGCCGAGGGGCGCTTCGGCGCCGAGCTCATTCCCGTGGTGCGCAGCGACGCCAAGGGGCGAGAGACGCGCTGCGAACAGGACGAGCACGTGCGGCCGGACACTTCCCCGGAAAGCCTGCGCAAGCTGGCGCCGGTCTTCGCCAAGGACGGCAGCATCACCGCCGGGAACGCCAGCGGGATCACCGACGGCGCCGCCGCGGTGGTGCTGGTGAGCGAAGCGAAGCTGCGCGAGCTGAAGCTTGTTCCGCTGGCGCGCATCGTGGACGCCACGGTAGCCGCGGTGGATCCGCGCATTATGGGCGTGGGCCCGGTGCCCGCGGTCGAGAAGCTCGTGCAGCGCACCGGCTGGAAGCTCGCGGACTACGACGCCGTGGAGTTGAACGAAGCATTCGCCGCCCAGGTGCTGGCCTGCGACCGCGAGCTGCACTTCGACCGCGCGCGGATGAATCCCAACGGCGGGGCCATCGCTCTCGGCCATCCCATCGGCTGCACCGGCGTGCGCATCGTCACCACGCTGGTGCACGAACTGCGCGGCACCGCCGCGCGCAAACCCGGCCGCCGCGGGCTGGCCACGCTGTGCGTTTCCGGCGGCTTGGGCGCGGCCCTGGCGCTGGAAACCTGTTAGCGCAAGAGGAGAGGAATTTCATGGTGGAACCGGTCAATCCCGAAGAGTTCGTCACCCGCGCCGAGCGGCGGCGTCCCGAAGAGTTCCAGTTCGTGAAGCTGAGCGCGGCAAACGGCGTGGCCCGCCTGACCCTGGACCGCCCCGAACACAATCTCCTCAACGAGGCCATGCTGCGGGAGATCGCCGACGGCCTCGACTGGGTCGGGCAGCAGCCGGAGCTCAAGCTCATCGTCCTGGATTCCGCGCGCAAGGTCTTCTGCGGGGGCATCGATCTCGGCGAATACACCTCGCAGCGCGTCTATCAGATGATTGACGCCTTCCACACCGCGTTTACCGCCATGTTTGAAGTCGGCAAGCCCGTGCTCTGCGTGGTCAATGGCCCGGCCATCGGCGGCGGCGCGGAACTGGCGGCCTTCGGCGATCTGGTGATAGCCACGCCCAAGGCCCGCTTTGCCCAGCCGGAGATCAGCATCGGCATCTTTCCTCCGCTGGCCTCCACGATTCTCCCGTTCCTGGTGGGGCCCAAGGTCGCGCTGGAGATCGTGCTGACCGGCGAGCCGATTACCGGGGAGCGCGCCCTGGAGCTGGGCCTGGTCAACCGCCTGGTGCCCGAAGAGAAGCTGGAGCAAACGGTGAAGGAGCTGGCGGCGAAAATCTCCGCGCACTCCGGCCCCGTGCTGGCCATGGCCAAGCGCGCCATCCTCGGCGGCATGGGCCTTTCCCTGCAGGAGGGTCTGAAGCAGTCCAAGAATATCTTCCTGAACGAGCTCTACCGCCTGGAGGACTCCCAGGAAGGCGTGCGCGCGCTGGTGGAAAAGCGCAAGCCGCAGTGGAAGAACCGCTGAGGTCCGGCCGCGAAATATTTTCGCGCGGCGGGCTGCGTTGACACGGCCCCGCGCGCGGCTTACACTACGCTTCTAATTTGCAGGCCCGGGAAGCGGGGAAGGCCGTGCGATTCGGCCGCGGTCCCGCCACTGTGATCGGCCGGAAACGGCCGTAAGCCAGGCTACCCTCCCCAGCCCCATCGCCAGCCTACTTCGCGAGAAAGTGCGCGGCGCTGATTCCCCCACGGCATCTCGTGGGGATTTTTTTTCTCCGGAAGGCTGGGCTCCGGATTTTGCATCGAGTCAGGGAGACGATTTGTCCGTTCGTAACGCAAAGCGCATGGCGCGCGCGGGCTCTCCGGCGTTGCTGGCCCTGCTGTTTCTGGCGGCGGCGCCGGCGCTGGCGCAGAACTCCGGCCTGCCCCCTGCCGCTCCGGCCTTCCACGAAGTGACCGATGAAGCGGGGCGCCACGTGCGCGTGCCGCAGGTGGTGCAGCGCATCGTCTCCCTGGCGCCCAGCCTGACGGAAACCGTATATGCCCTCGGCGCGCAGGACCGCCTCGTGGGGGACACCGATTTCTGCGACTATCCCGCCGCGGCGCAGAACAAGCCCAAGGTCGGCGGCGCCATCAATCCCAGCATCGAGCAGATCGTCGCCCTGCGCCCGGACCTGGTGCTGGTCACCAAGGGCCTGAATCGCTTCGACACCGTGCTGGCCCTGGAGCGCATGAATATCCCCGCCTATGCCACCGATCCGCACACCGTGACCGACGTGCTGGCTTCGACCGCGCGCCTCGCCGAAGTCCTGGGTATTCCCGAGGCGGGCCGTGCGCTTACCGAAGATCTGCAGCACCGCCTGGCGGATCTCCAGGCGCGCCTCGCCGGGCGCGCCCCGCGCCGCGTCCTCTTTGTCGTGTGGGCCGAGCCGCTCATCTCCATCGGCCAGAATACATTTATCGCCGACGCCCTGCGCCACGCCGGCGCCGTTTCCGTCGTGGAAGCCGCGCAGGACTGGCCGCAGGTCAATCTCGAGGAAGCCGTGCGCTGGCGTCCGGAGTTTCTGGTCTTCGCGGCGTCGCATTCCGAGAGCGTGGCGCGGAATTTCCAGGCGCTGGCGGAGCGGCCAGGCTGGCGGGACCTGGAAGCGGTGCGCCAGCGCCACATCGCGGTCATCAGCGATGCCGTCAACCGTCCCGCGCCGCGGCTGATCTCCGCGATCGAGGACCTTGCCCGGCAGATTCATCCGGAAGCCTTTTCCGAAAAGGGCAGGACGGAGAACGCCGCGCCGGCGGAAAAACCTTCTCCGCGCCGGGCCGCCTTGCCGCCGCCGGCCGCGCGGCAAGCCGCCGCCATTTCTCTGCGGGGAGGTTGCACATGCGGCCGCTGACCCTGCGACGCCTGCTCGCGCGCTGCGCCATTCTCGCGGCCGTGCTCTTTCTGGTGGTGATCGTGGCGCTGAAGCTCGGCGCCGTGCCCGTCTCGCTCTACGGCCTGGGCATGGACCTCATTCGCGTGGCCCTCGGCAAGAGCAGCGAGCTCTCCAGCGAGTACCGCCTCATCGTCTTCGATATCCGCATGCCCCGCATCATCCTGGGGATTTTCGTGGGCGCGTGCCTCTCCGTGGCGGGCACCAGCTTCCAGGCCCTGCTGCGCAATCCTCTGGCCGATCCCTACGTTCTCGGCGTATCCAGCGGCGCCGCGCTCGGCGCCATCCTCGCGCTGATCGCCACGCCCCATCTGAACCTGCCGCCCGCCGTGGCCGCGTTGTTCACCCCGCTCGGCGCGTTTCTCGGCGCGCTGGCCACCATCGCCGCCGTCTATTTCCTCGGGCGCCGCGAGGGCCAGCTCGACAGCGGCACGCTGCTGCTCGCCGGGATCATCTCCGCTTCCTTTCTTTCCGCGGTGATCATGTTCCTGATGACCACGCTGACCGGGCGCGACCTGCGCGGCATGGCCTTCTGGCTGATGGGCGATCTTTCCACGCCGCTGCTGGCGAGCCTGCGCTGGTGCGTGGGGCTGGGCTTTTTCGCGGCCTCCGGAGCCATCTATACCGTCGCCGGGGACCTCAACCTGCTGCTCTCCGGGGAGCAGGAGGCGATGTACCTCGGCGTGGACATCCGCCGCGTGCGCCTGATCGTGTACATCGCCGCCTCGGTGCTCACCGGGCTGGCCGTTTCCGTCAGCGGCGCGATCGGCTACGTGGGCCTGCTGGTGCCCCACGCCATGCGCCTGCTGTTCGGTTCGGACCATCGCGTACTCCTGCCCACCGCCGCGCTGGGCGGGGCCATCGCCGTGGTTCTCGCGGACACCTTGGCGCGCACCGTGGTGGCTCCCACGGAGCTGCCCGTCGGGGCCATGACCGCGATGGCCGGCGCGCCGCTCTTCATCTATCTCCTGCGGCGGAGGCTGGCATGAACGCGGTCTCGTCTACGGTGGCGCGCATGCCCGGCGACACGGCGCGCAACGCCACGGAAATTCGCCTCAGCGTCGAGCAGGCCAGCTACGCCTATTTGCCCAATGCTTCGCAGGCGCCCCTCTTCACCCTGGAAGCCACCAGCTTCCAGGCGCGTCCCGGCGAAGTGGTGGCCATTCTGGGGCCCAACGCCAGCGGCAAATCCACGCTGCTGAAGCTGGTCTCCGGCGCGCTGGCCCCGCTTTCCGGCCGCGTGCTGCTCAACGGCGTGGCCGTGCACAGCCTCGAGCCGCGCACCCGCGCCCGGCTCATCGCCGTGGTGCAGCAGGAAAGCACCCTGCTCTTTCCCGCACGCGTCTGGGAGTATGTCCTGCAGGGCCGCCACGCCCATGGCCGCGGGCTGCGATTTGAAAGCGAGGAGGATCTGGCTATCGCCCGCGGCGCGCTGGCCCAGGTCGGCGCGGAACATCTCAGCGACCGCTGGATGGACCAGATCTCGGGCGGGGAGAAGCAGCGCGTGATCCTGGCGCGCGCGCTGGCGCAGCAGCCGGTGCTGCTGCTGCTGGATGAGCCCACGCTGCACCTGGATATCGGCGCGCAAGTGGACCTGCTCGACGCCCTGCGCCGTCTGGCGGCGCTACACGGCTACACCGTGGTGGTGGTCACCCACGAGCTGAATTTGGCCGGGGAGTACGCCGACCAGATCGTGCTGCTGCAGCGCGGCCGAACGCTGCGCGTCGGCCCGCCGGCGAACGTGCTGCAGCGCGAGCTGCTCGAACAGGTTTTCCAGACGCCGCTGAGCGTGGAGCTGGGCCCTTCCGGCCGGCCGCGCGTCAGCGTGCTCTCGGGAAGGTAGGAAAAGTTTTTTCGCAGCCGCCGCGCGCATGCGCCGCGGCTTTTTCGGCCACCCCAACCGGGCGCGTGGTTTTCGCCCAGCCAGATCCACCGTGGACCTCGCGCAAGGGAAGACGGGCAACCGCTGTGCGGTTGCACTCGCAAGAGAAGCCGTCGCCGCCGCGCGACTGTAAGGCGGATTCGAGTTTGCGTTGGTCACTGCGGCATCTCCCGCTCGGAGCGGGATGCCGTGGGAAGGCCGCGCGTTCCCGGGCCAATCGGGAAAGCAGTGCCGCCAAGCCAGGAAACCTGCGAGGTCCGCAGCCCGCGCCTCCCTTACCGGAAGCGCCGGCCAGCCTTCACCTCCCGCGCGAGAGGGAGCGGAGGAGACAAAAATGAAGAAAACGTATTTCCATTTGGTCCTGCTGGTTTCCCTGTTGGTGGTTCCGCAGATTCTTCCGGCGTCCAATCCGGCTCAGCTTTCCGGAGTGTTGACCGATCCCAGCGGCGCGGGCATTGCCGGCGTGCGCATCACCGCCGTCAGCGAGGGCGCTTCCCGTTCCGATACTTTTTCCGCGACATCCGCCGCGGCGGGAGAGTTTTCCCTGCGGCTGCCGCCGGGCCGCTATCGCGTGCGTTTTGAGAAGGAGCCATTCACGCCCCGCGAACAGATGCTGGAACTGGCCGCGGGAGAGAGCCGCACCCTCGCTCTGCGTTTCGAACTCGCGCGGCTCTCCTCGCAGGTCCTGGTTACCGCGCAGGCCGAGCCCGTGGAGGCTGCGGCTTCCCCGGCTCCCGCGGATTTCTTCACGCGCCAGGAGATTGCGCAGCGCGGCAGCGTCGCGCTCACCGATCTCCTGCAGTTTCTCCCGGCCCTGAGCATCGGCCGCTCCGGAGCGGAGGGCGGACAAACGTCGGTCTTCACCGGCGGCGGCAATTCCAGCTACACCAAGGTGCTCGTGGACGGCACACCGGTAAACGAGCCCGGCAACGCCGTGGATTTTTCCAACTTCACGCTGGACAACGTGGACAAGGTGGAAGTGGTGCGGGGCGCGGAGAGCGCGCTTTATGGCACGGACGCCGTCGCCGGCGTGATCCAGGTGTTCACGCACCGGGGCACGACGCGTGTTCCGGAGGTGGCCCTGTTCGGCGAAGGCGGCGGCTTGGCCACCGGCCGCGGCGGCGCGCAGCTCAGCGGGCTCCTGGGCAAATTCGATTACTCCACGGCGGCTGCCTATTTTCAGACGGACGGCCAGGGTGTAAACGATGCATTCCGCAACCGCACACTCTCCGGCAACTTCGGCTGGAGCTTCCGCGAAACCAACCAGCTGCGTCTCACCCTGCGCAACAACACCAGCGACGCCGGCATTCCGGGGCAGACGCTCCTCGAGCCGCCCAACCTGGATCAGCACAGCGCCCTGCATTTCTTCAGCGCCGGCTTGCACTGGAATCTCTCCAGCGGCAGGCACTGGCGCCACGAACTCCGCGCCGCCGAATCCTACAACCGCGAATTCATCGACAACCCGGGGCAGGATTTCTACAACCCCGGCGATCCCTACTGCCCGCAGGCTTCGCCCACGGCGGTGGTCTCCGCGTTCTGCGACTACACCTTCACCGCGCGCAATCAGTACAACCGCGCGGGTTTCGCCGCACAGTCCAGTTACACGCTGCCGAAGCTCGGCGTGACCGCCGGTTATCAATACGAGGTCGAGAACGCCTTTCTCAGCGCGCTCTCCGGGGCCCACGTCCGCCGCAACAATCAGGGCGGCTTCCTCGATGCGCGCTGGACGCCGCTTTCCCGCCTGACGCTCTCCGCCGGGCTGCGCGCTGAGGCCAACGCCAATTTCGGCACTCGGGTCGTGCCGCGCGCCGGCGTTTCGCTCGCCCTGCGCTACGGCCAGGGCTTCTTCGGCGACACCCGCGTGCGCTTCTTCTACGGCCAGGGGGTCAAGGAGCCGCGTCTCGACCAGTCCTTCGGCAGCGATCCCTGTTATCCGGGCAACGCCGCGCTGCGTCCCGAACGCAGCCGCACGTGGAGCGCGGGCCTCGAGCAGAAGCTGGCTTCCGACCGCTTGAAGGTCTCCGCGGAATATTTCCAGAATCGCTTCTACGACATCGTCAGCTTCACCTTCTGCTACCCGGGCGGACCGTGTCCCGTGGCGCCCCCCAACGGTTGCGGCTTCGGCTTCGGCACGTTTTTCAACACCGACCTGGCGCGGGCCCGCGGCACCAACATCGCCGTGGAAGCCAAGCCCTTCTCCTGGCTCAGCATCGCCGGAAACTACTCCTACGACGACAGCCTGGTGCTGGCTTCGCCCAACGCCTACGACCCCGCGCAGCTTCCCGGAAACCGTCTGATCCGCCGGCCGCCGCACTCCGGCTCGCTGATCCTGAACGCCGCCTTCCGCCGCATGAACTGGAATTTCGCCGGCTATTTCAGCGGCGCGCGCACGGATAGCGACTTCCTCGGCCTGGGGCTGACGCGCAATCCGGGTTACGCGCGCTTCGATCTGGCCAGCAGCTACGATCTCGGACGCGGCCTCAAGCTCACGGGCCGGGTCGCCAATCTGTTCGGGAAGCAGTATCAGGACGCGCTCGGCTACCCGGCGCTCGGCCGCGACTTCCGCCTGGGCATGAACTACCGCTTCGGCGGCAGGGAGTGACGCACGCGGTGACGGGATTGCCCGAGCCCGTCCTGTTCTGCTGGAGCGGCGGCAAGGACAGCGCCATGGCGCTGCACGCCCTCCAGCAGGACGCCGCCGTGCGCGTGGCGGGGCTGTTGACTACCGTGACCGAAGGCTACGAACGCATCAGCATGCACGGCGTGCGGCGGGAGCTGCTCGCGCGGCAGGCGGCTGCGCTCGGGTTGCCACTGCACGAAGTGCGCATCCCGCCGCAGTGCGCCAATCCCGTGTACGAAGCGCGCATGCAGGAGGCCCTGCACGGGTACTACGAGCAGGGCGTGCGGCGCGTCGCGTTCGGCGACATTTTTCTCGAGGAACTGCGCGCCTACCGCCAGCGCAACCTCGCGCGCATGGAGATGCAGGCGGTTTTCCCCCTCTGGAAGCGTGATACGCGCCGCCTGGCGCGCGAATTTCTGGAACAGGGCTTCCGCGCCGTGGCCGTGTGCGTGGACGGCAAGGTATTGGACCGCAGCTTCGCCGGCCGCGCGCTCGACGCCGCTTTTTTCCGCGATCTGCCGCCGCGCGTGGATCCCTGCGGCGAAAACGGGGAGTTCCACACCTTTGTGTTCGCTGGACCCAATTTCCGCGCGCCTCTCGGCTTCCACACGGGCCAGGTCGTCGAGCGGGAGTCGTTCTATTTCTGTGATCTGCTGCCGGAAGAAAAAGGAGAGAGACAATGAACAGCGAAGAAACAAGAGGCACCAGCACCGTACTCCGCCTGGCCGTCGTGCTCGGGATGATCGCCCTCGCGGCGGTTCTGCGCGTCCTGCCGCATCCCTGGAACCTGGCTCCGGTCGGCGCGATGGCGCTCTTCGGCGGGGCCATGCTGCGGGACCGGCGCGCCGCGTTTTTTTTGCCGCTTGCGGCGCTTTTTGCCGGCGATCTGTTCCTTGGTTTTCACAAGCTGATGCCGGTGGTGTATGCGAGCTTTCTCGTGAGCGTGGCCATCGGCTTCCGGCTGCGCGAACGGCGCACGGCGGCGCGCGTCGCCGGCGCAGTGTTCCTCGGCGCGTCGCAGTTCTTTGTGGTCACCAATTTTGCCGTGTGGGCGGCGGGCGGCCTCTATCCCCGGTCCGGCGCGGGCCTGGCCGCTTGCTACATCGCCGCGATTCCGTTCTTCTGGAACACCCTGGCCGGCGACCTGCTCTATTCCGCGCTGCTCTTTGGGGGTTTCGCGCTGGCCGAGCGCCTGCTGCCGGCCTTGCGGCCGTCGCCCGTGCGGAGCGCCGCCTGACCGCGGGGAAGCCTGGGATGTGCGCCGCCTGATGCTATAATCAGCGCTCGGTCATGGCGAAAACGGCTTCCGAATCGGCACCCCTTGCGCCGGAGATTCTGGCGAAATACGAGCCCGTCATCGGGCTGGAAGTACACGTCCAGCTGCTCACGCGCACCAAGATCTTCTGCGGCTGCTCGACGCGCTTTGGCGCTCCGCCCAACACCAACGTCTGCCCCGTCTGCCTCGGCCTGCCCGGCACGCTCCCGGTGATGAACAAGCGGGCCCTGGAGATGGCCGTGCGCGCCTCGCTCGCGCTGCACTGCACCGTGCACGAGCATTCGCGCTTCGCCCGCAAAAACTATTTCTATCCCGACCTGCCCAAGGGCTACCAGATCTCCATGTACGAGATGCCCCTGGCCACCGGCGGCTGGCTGGAGATCGAACACGAGGGCGTGCGCAAACGCATCGGCATCACGCGCCTTCACCTGGAAGATGACGCCGCCAAGGCACTGCACGAAGGCTTCGGCGCTGCCGACAAGACCTACGTGGACTACAACCGCGGCGGCACGCCGCTCGCCGAAATCGTTTCCGAGCCGGACATCCGCACGCCGGCCGAGGCCTACGCCTATCTCGTCACTCTCAAGCAGCTCATGCTCTACACCGATACCAGCGACTGCAACATGGAGGAGGGTTCGCTGCGCTGCGACGCCAACGTCAGCGTGCGCCGGCGCGGCGCCGAGCGGTTCGGCACCAAGGTCGAAGTGAAAAATCTGAACTCCTTCCGCTACCTGCAGAAGGCCCTGGAGCACGAGATCGAGCGGCACATCGCGGTGATCGAAGGCGGCGGAACGATCGTGCAGGAGACCCGCCTGTGGAACCAGGCCGAGGGCCGCACCATCTCCATGCGCTCCAAGGAAAAGGCCCACGACTACCGCTACTTCCCGGAGCCCGACCTGCTCCCCCTGCACGTCAGCGCGGAGTGGCGCGAAGCCATCCACGCGGCCATGCCCGAGCTGCCGGACGCCAAGCGCGCGCGCTTCATCGCGCAGTACGGCGTGACGCCCTACGACGCCGGCGTGCTCACGGAAACCCGCGCCCGCGCCGCCTATTTCGAAGAGGCCGCGTGCGCCGGGGCCCCCGGCAAGAGCGCCGCCAACTGGATGCAGACCGAGCTGCTGCGGCGCCTCAACGATTCCGGCAAGGAGATCGAAGCCAGCCCGCTCGCGCCCGCCGCCCTGGCCGAGCTCATCCAGCTCATCGAATCCGGGCAGATCACCGCCGCGGTGGGCAAGAAGGTGTTCGGAACGATGTTCGAATCGGGCCGCTCCGCGAAAGAGATCGTCGCCAGCGAGGGCCTGGCGCAGACCATCGACACCGGGGCTATCGAACAGGCCGCCCGCGAAGTGATCGAGAAAAACCCCGAGAACGTGGCGAAATACAAAGCCGGCAACGAGGGCGTCTTCAAGTTTTTCGTGGGCCAGGTGATGCGCGCCACGCGCGGCCAGGCCAATCCCCAGCTCATCAACGACATTCTGAAGCGCCTGCTCTCCTGAGCCCGCGCAACGAGGAGCCCATGGCCAAGAAAACGCTCAAGGAAGGCGACCCGGCCCCGGACATCCGGCTGAAAACCGACTCCGGCAACGAGGTCGCGCTTTCCGGCTACCGCGGCAAGCGTGTGGTCCTCTTCTTTTATCCCAAAGCCAACACTCCCGGTTGAATCATCGAAGCGTCCGAGTTTCGCGACGCCAAGAAAGAGTTCGACAAGCTGGGCGTGGTCCTCCTGGGAGCCAGCGGAGATTCGGTGAAGGCCCAGGCCAGCTTCAAGGCCAAGCAAAAGCTCAATTTCGACCTGCTGAGCGATCCGGAGTTCGCGGCCATCGAAGCCTTCGGCGCGCGCCGCATGAAGAAGTTTCTCGGCAAGTCCTTCCTGGGGATCGTCCGCAGCACCGTGCTCATCGGCCCCGACGGCACCATCGAAAAGATCTGGGACAGCGTCAGCGCCAAAGGCCACGCCGCCGAAGTCCTCGCCGAGATCAAAAAGAGGTAAGGCGCCTCCCGGCGAAACGAAAAAGGGCGGCGCGCTTGGCGCGCGCCGCCCTTTTTTCTTGCTGCAATCCGTGAATCTTCAGTTGATGCTGACGGCCGATTCGGTCTGGAACTCCAGCCGCGTTTCCACCGGGAATTCCACTTCCTTCTTGCCCGTGGCTGCCGCTCCGGCCGTGCCCGCTGCCGCGCCCGCGAGTGCGCCGATGGCCGCGCCCTTGCCGCCGCCGGCCAGTGCGCCGATGATCGCGCCCGCGCCCGCGCCGCCGCCGACCGCGACGGTATCCCGCTTGCCCTTACCGCCCATGGTCTTTCCGGCCGCAGTGGTGACGATCGAGTGGGTCTTGCCGTGCACCGTCACGCTGCTCAGCCGCAAATAGAGCTTGGCTGGCGTGGAAAGCCGCCCGGAACGCTGCACGCTGGTGACCTTGAGCTTCGCAGAGGAGCCCCGCGGGATGACCACGTGCCCTCCTGCCGAAACGTCGTGAGTCACCGAGCCATCCACCAGGTCTCCGGGGCGCGCGGTCTTGGAACTTATGGCCTGTTCCAGCGTCACGGTGATCGTCGTGCCGGAGGGCAGATTGCTGGCGGCAAAGGCCAGCGCCGGCACAATCAAGCTGAGGGCCAGCAGTATCGCTATGTTTCGAAACTTTCTCATCATGGATCTCCTTGCGGGGGAAATTGGGCTGGTATCTAAGTCTAGCAGAAAGCGGCAAAAGGCAAGAATCTGCTGCCAAGGGTTGCGCCTAAAGATCAAACCGCAGTTCTCCGCGGTCCCCGGCGGCCGGCTCGATGCGCATATTGTCCAGCAGCCGCGTCCCTCCGAGAAACACTGCGAGCAGCGCGTAGCAGGCGCGCCCAACGCGGGTGACCGGCTCGAACGTCTCCGCGTCCACGATCTCCGCGTACTCCGTGGCGGCCAGCGGCTCGGCGTCCAGCACCCGGCGCATGATCGCCTGCAACTGCAGCGCGTCGTGCGTCCCCGCGGCCATCCCCTGCCGCGCCGCCTCCAGCGCGCGGTGCAGCACCGCCGCCGCGCGGCGCTCTTCCGGCTTCAGATAGGCGTTGCGCGAGGACATCGCCAGCCCGTCCGCCTCGCGCACGATCGGGCAGAGCACGATTTGCGTGTCCAGATTCAGGTCGCGCACCATCTGCTGGATCAGCCGCGCCTGCTGCGCGTCCTTCCGCCCGAAATAGGCGAAGTGCGGCTGCACGATCTCCAGCAGCTTCAGCACCACGGTGGTCACCCCGCGGAAATGGCCCGGCCGCGAGCGCCCCTCCAGCCGTTCGCTCAGCCCCTCGACGCTGACCCAGGTGCGGAAACCCGCCGGATACATCTCCGCGGATTCCGGCGCGAAGACGCAGTCCGCGCCGAGGACCGCAAGCTTTTCCGTGTCGCTTTCGAGAGTGCGCGGATATCTGGCGAGATCTTCCTGGGGGCCGAATTGCGTGGGATTGACGAAGATGGAGACGACCACCGGGGCGCATTCCTGCTGCGCGCGCCGCACCAGCGAGAGATGCCCCGCGTGCAGCGCGCCCATCGTCGGCACCAGGCCCACGATGCGCCCTTCGCCGCGCGCTTGCCGCGACGCTTCTTTCATCCACGCGATGGTGCGGATGGTTTCCACGGGGGGAGGAGCGCGGCTAGGGAATCAGGCGCCGGCGGCCGCGGCGCGCTCGCGGTAGAAGCGGATCAGGTCCAGCGCGGCGCCCTTCGCGTCCAGTTGCCGGAGAAAGGCGGTCACCTGGCCGCGGTGGTAGCTGCCGTGATTGACCAGGTGCTGCAAAGCCTGCCAGAGCGGGAGAGGCTGGCGATCTCCCTTGAGGTTCGGAAATTCATGGACGCGCGCCAGGTCCGCGGGCGTCAAACCGGCGACGAACTGCAGGAGGTTCGCTTCCACCGCCGACCAGCGGGCGCGCAGATCGGCGAGGGCCGGGAACTGGGCGGCGGGAGGCAGTGTCGCAGGAACGCGCCCGTGGAAACGCTCATACCAGATCGACTCCGCGCCCAGGATGTGCGCCAGCGTGTCGCGCACGGAAGGGAAGCTGGAGTGCAGGTCGCGCGTGAACTGTTCCGGCGTCAGCGCCGCGCAGGCGTCGAGAAGACGATGATTGGCCCAGGAGTTGTATTCATAGAGCAAGCGCATCTCTTCGGGCGTCATGCGTTTTCTCCTTGGGGATTGGGGGCTGGGCGCCGCGCTCAGCTCACCACGCGGATCTTCTTGCGCTCGCTGGCCGCTTTCGGCATGTGGTAGGACTCCGCGTCCGACGGGAAGGCGCCGCCGCGCACGTCCTCGCAGTATTCGCGCACCGCGCCGGAGATGATCTCCCCGACATTGGCGTAGCGCCGCGCGAATTTCGGCGACGCGCCGAAGGTCAGCCCGATCAGGTCGTTCAGCACCAGGATCTGCCCGTCGCAGTCCGGGCCCGCGCCGATCCCGACCGTCGGGATGCGCAGGTCGGCGGTGATCTGTGCGGCGAGTTCCCGCGGCATGCCTTCGAGCACGATGGCGAAGGCCCCGGCGGCTTCCACGGCCCGCGCATCGCGCAGCACCTGCTCGGCCCCGTCCGGCGTTTTGCCCTGTACCCGGAAGCCGCCCATGGCGTGCAGCGACTGCGGCGTCAGCCCCACGTGGCCCATCACCGGAACTTCCGCTTCCACCAGCCGGGCGATCAGCTCCATGCGCCGCTCCCCGCCCTCGATCTTTACCGCTTCCGCGCCGGCTTCCTTCACGAAGCGCATGGCATTGCGCAACGCTTCGGGAAGCTCCGCGTGGTAGGTGCCGTAGGGCATATCGGCCACGATCAGCGCGCGGCGCGTCCCGCGGCGCACGGCCCGCGTGTGGTGCAGCATCTCCTCCAGCGTCACCGGCAGCGTGCTTTCGTAGCCCAGTACGGTCATGGCCAGCGAATCGCCCACCAGCAGCACGTCCACGCCGGCTTCATCGAGCAGGCGCGCCGTGGGATAGTCGTACGCCGTCAAGCAGGTGATCTTGGCGCTGTTGGAAAGGGAATCGGGAGAAACGTGCTTGCGGTTGAGAATTTCGGGAACGGTTACTTTGCCGTTGCCCGCATGCGGACCGACACTCATAAAGGCCTCCGGTGCCATTCCCATACTTCGGGATACAGCCCTGTACCTATCTTCCCAAAACATAACAAACCCCGGCCCGGATTGCCAGCGGAATTCCCGGCGGTACCCCGGGGATTACCCCGGGTGCGGGGCCTGCGCCCGGCCCTTCCACTCGCCGCCCTGCCCGAACCAGTAGCGCGTCGCGGAATCCAGCGTCGCCGCAAGATAGAACAGCGCAATCAGCGGCAGCAGCGGCGCCCACAGCAGCGATTGCCGGTAGAAGCGCAGCGCAGGTGCGAAGCCCGCGGCCATCAGCAGCCACGCACCCAGCCCCAGCCACCGCGCCGGAGCGTGCGCCCCCAGCGCCAGCACCACCGGCGCGACATACGTCACCAGCAGGCCCGCGACGGCCCCGCCCAGCTGCAGCGCGGAGTAGCGCAGTTGCGTGAAGGCCGTGCGCGCGATCATCTGTTCGATTTCGGCGAAGCGGCCGTAGACCCGCACGCTCACGCTCACCCGGCTCAGCCCCATCCAGATCCGCCCGCCGCTCTTCTTCACCGCGCGGGCCAGCGCGCAGTCGTCAATCACTTCCCCGCGGATGGCCTGGAAACCGCCGATGCGCTCGAGCGCTTCGCGGCGCAACAGGATGCAGCCGCCCGCCGCGCCCGCGGTGCGCGCGCGCGGATCGGCGATCCAGCGCGGAGGGTAAAGCTGCAGAAAGAAAAAGAGAAAGGCGGGGATCAGCGCGCGCTCGGGAAACGTCCAGGTCTGCAGGAAAACCATGAGCGAGGCCAGGTCCAGGGCGTCGCGCTCCGCGCGGCAGACCATGCGCCGCAGCGTCTCCGGCGCAGGGGCGACGTCCGCATCCGTGAACCAGTAGAAGCCCGGTGCTGGCTCTGCGCCGCCGGCCACGCCCTGCGCCATGGCCCACACCTTGCCCGCCCAGCCGCCGGGCAGCGCCGCCGCCGCATGCACCCGCACGCGCGCCGCGCCGCCGCACTCTCGCGCGGCCTGCCGGGCAACCTCCGCCGTGCCGTCCTCGCTGTGGTCGTCCACCAGCACGATCGAGAGCCGCCCGGGATAGTCCTGCTGCAGGAGCGCGCGGATCGTCTGCGCTACGTTCTCCGCTTCATTCCGCGCCGGAACAATGGCCACGACCGCGGGCCATTCGCGCGGAGCCTCCGCCGCATCGCCATCCGCAACGAACCTCCGCACGCGCCAGTATCCGCCGCGCCCTGCCAGCAAATACACCCAGATCCCCAGAGAAAGAGTCGCGAGGATGAGCGTGAGCGGCGGCACGGTTTCCAGGAGCTGTAGAAAAAAACAACCACGGTCGTTCTTCAGCCCCGGCCTGTCCAGGGCTGAAGAATCTCAACGTAGAGTATGGCAGACCCCGGCGGTTGAAATCCTTTCCGCCAGGACCGGAATCTTTCCGACAAGGCCGGAATGCAAGATCGAGCGCCCGCGTTCAGCGACCGCAGAATGACCGCCGCGCAAAAATGTCTCCGCTTTCCCGGCCTGTCAGGCCAGGTCCTCGGCCCGGATGGGCAGCCGCCGGATGGGCTTGCCGGTCGCCGCAAAGATCGCGTTGCAGACCGCCGGTGCGATGGGCGGCGTGCCGGGTTCGCCCACGCCGCCGGGCGCTTCGTTGCTCGGGACGATGTGCACTTCGATCTGCGGCATTTCGTTAAGCCGCAGCACCTCGTAGTCGTGGAAATTGCTCTGCTCCACGCGGCCCCCGGCGATGGTGATGGCGCCCTTCAGGGCGGCAGAGAGGCCGAAGACGATGGCGCTTTCCATCTGCGAAGCAATGATGGCCGGATTGATGAAGCGGCCGCAATTCACCGCGCATACCACGCGATGCACGCGCACTTCCCTGGCGCTGCGATGCACATCGACTTCCGCCACCTGCGCGACGCAGCTCCCGAACGATTCCAGAACCGCGATTCCTCGCGTGCGGCCTGCGGGCAGCGCCGCGCCCCAGCCGGCCTTTTCAGCGGCCAGCTCCAGCACGCCGAGGTGGCGCGGCGCTTTTGCCAGCAGCTTGCGCCGGAATTCGAAAGGGTCCTTGCCGCCGGCCCTGGCCAGTTCATCGATGAAGCATTCCGTGAAAAATCCATTGAACGAATTTCCCACCGAGCGCCAGAAGCCCACGGGCACCCCGGCGTCGGTCAGCACGTAATCGGTGTAGAAATTGGGGATGGCGTACTGGATGTCCGCGGCTCCTTCGACCGCCAGCGGGTCGAGCCCGTTCCGCACCGCAGCCGGGTTGAAGCGCAGCATGACCGCGGGGCCCACGATGCGCTGCTTCCATGCCAGCGGCCAGCCTTCGGCGTCGAGTCCCGCCGCAAGCCTGGTGTAGGCCGCGGGGCGGTAGAAGTCATGCCGCATGTCGTCTTCGCGTGTCCAGGTAACCTGTACGGGCGCGCCGGCGGCCTTCGAAAGCTCGACGGCGTCGGCTACGAAATCCACTTCCCCGCGCCGGCCGAACCCCCCGCCGAGAAAAGTCGTGTGAACGCGCACCTGTTCCGGCTTCAGTCCCGTGATGGCCACCCCGGCCCGCTGCGTGCCGGTCTGCAACTGCGTGGGCGCATAGATGTCGCAACCGTCACGGCGCACGTCGGCGGCGCAGTTCATCGGTTCCATGGTGGCATGGGCGAGGTACGGCACTTCGAATACAGCCTCGATCTTTTTTGCCGCGCCCGCGAGTCCGGCTTCGGCGTCTCCATCATTGCGCGCCACCGCTCCCGGCTGCTCCGCGCGCTCGGCGTAAAGCTTGCTGATTGCCTGGCTTGAAATTGCGGCCTTGGGTCCTTCGTCCCAGACGATCTCCAGCGCCCGGCGGCCCTCCAGGGCCGACCAGGTATTGTCCGCGATGACGGCTACGCCGCTGGAAATCTGCACGACCTGGGTCACGCCGCGCACGGCCTTGGCCCTTGTCGCGTCGAAACTTTTCACCTTGCCGTCGAAGACCGGACAGCGCTCCACGGCCGCATGCAGCATCCGGGGCAGGCGCACGTCCATGCCGAACCCGGCGCGGCCGGTCACTTTCGAAAACGTGTCCAGGCGCTTTAACGGCTTGCCGATGAAGCGGTAGCTCCGGGGGTCTTTCAGCGCGGGCTTTTCCGGCACGGGGAGCTTCGCAGCTTCTTCCGCCAATGCGCCGTAACCGATGCGGCGCTTGCTTGCGTGATGCACCACGCCGCCGTTCTCCGCGCTGCAGGCGGAGGCAGCCACGCCCCAGCGCTTGGCCGCGGCGGCGATTAGCATTTCGCGCGCCGCCGCCCCCGCTTTAGCCAGCGGGGCCCAGGATCCGCGGACGCTGGTGCTTCCGCCGGTGCCCTGGACGCCGAAAAGTGGATTGATATATTCCGGCGCGGCGGGCGCAAATTCGGTCCGGACCTCGTTCCAGTCGAGATCCATTTCCTCCGCGAGCACCATGGCCAATGAGGTCATGACGCCCTGGCCCATCTCCGATTTGTCGATCAGTATGGTCGCCGTGCCGTCCGGTGCGATGCGCACCCAGGCATTGACGGCCACGGGTTTGCCGGAAAGCTCCGCGGCGAGCGCTTCGTGCTTGCCGGGCAGGTAAAGTTCCAGCACCAGGCCCGCGCCGACCGCCGTTGTCGTCTGCAAGAACTCGCGGCGGGGCATTTTCCCTGTCTTGGTTTCCCCTCGAGACATCGCTTCCTCCTCGACGATGGGTATCGGGTTGGCTCAGGCCAGCTCCTGCACGCGGATGGGCAGCCGCCGCACGCGCTTGCCCGTCGCCGCGTACAGCGCGTTGCACAGCGCCGGCGCGATCACCGGCACGGCCGGCTCGCCGATCCCCGTCGGCTTCTCGCTGCTGGCCACGATGTGCACCTCGACCGGCGGCGCTTCCTGGATGCGCAGCATCTCGTAATCGTGGAAATTGCTCTGCGCCACCCGCCCGCGCTCGATGGTGATGGCGTCCTTCAGCGCCGCGGTTAGCCCGTAGATCACCGCGCTCTCCACCTGCGCCCGCACGCCCAGCGGATTCACCGCCCGGCCCACGTCCACCGCCGCCACCACCCGCAGCACCCGCACCGCGCCCTTCTGCACCCGGGCTTCGATCACCGCCGCCGCGTAGGAATTGAACGAAAAATACCCGGCAATCCCCCGGCCCGTCCCCTTGGCCGGTGCCTTGCCCCATCCGGCCTTTTCCGCGGCCAGTTTCAGCACGCCCTTCAACCGCGCCGTGTCCAGCGGGTCGCCGGTCGGGGAGGTGAAGTCCGGAATCTTACGGTCGCCGCCTATCAGCCGCAACCGGAACTCCAGCGGGTCCACCTTGGCCGCCGCGGCCAGCTCATCCACGAAGCTCTCTACCACGAAGCCGCAACCCGAATTTTCCACCGAACGCCACCACGCCCGCGGCACGGCCGATTTTCCCAGCGTGTATTCCACGCGGTAACCCGCCGCACGGTAGGGCAGGAACGCCGCCATCGCGAATTCGCTCGCTTCCGGCTTTTCCGCGCCGTCTTTCTCCCACACCACCGCGATCGACGTCGAAGTCTGAAAATGCTTCCACGCCGCGAGGCCTCCTTGGCCGTCCAGCGCCCCGGCCATGCGGTGCAGGGATGCCGGGCGGTAGAAGCAGTGCTGCAAGTCGTCTTCGCGCGTCCACAACACCATCACCGGCTGGCCCACGGCCTTGGACACCTGCGCCGCTTCGGCCGCGAAATCCGCCTGGTAGCGCCGCCCGAAGCCGCCGCCCAGCAGCGTAGTGTGCACCGTGACCGTCTCCGGCTTCAGTCCGGTGACCTGCGCGATGATGTCGCGCGCCCACTGCGGCGCCTGCGAGGGCACCCAGGCTTCCGCGCCGTCGGGGCGCACGTGCACCGTGCAGTTCATCGGCTCCATGCAGGCGTGCGCCGCGAACGGCACTTCGTAGTCCGCCTGCACCGCGCGGCTTCCCGCGGCCGCCAGCGCGGCCTCCGCGTCGCCGTCGTTGCGCACGATCTTTCCGGGCTTTGCCGCGTTCTCCAGGAACTGCTGGCGCAGCGCTGCGCTCGATTCTCCCGCCGCCGCGCCTTCGTCCCAGGAAATCTCCAGCGCCTGGCGCCCCTGGATCGCCGCCCAGGAGGAATCCGCCACCACGGCCACGCCGCCCGCCGTGAACGCGCCCTGGCCGATGGCGTCTATCGCCACGACTTCGCGCACCCCGGCGACGCCCTTGGCCTTCGCCGCGTCGAACTTCGCCACCTTCCCGCCGAAGACCGGGCAGCGCGCGACCACGGCGTAGAGCATTCCCGGCACCCGCACATCCAGCCCGAATCGCGCCGTGCCGCCGCTCTTCGTGCGTGCATCCACGCGGTGCGTGTCGTGGCCGACGATGGTGAACTCGGCCGAATTCTTCAGCGGCACCGTCTTGAAATCCGGGATCGGCAGCATGGCCGCCTCTTCCACCAGCTGGCCGTAGCGGAAAATTTTTTTGCGCGCCCCGTGAATCACCGCACCGTTTTCGGCCTTGCAGGTGTCGCGGTTGACACTCCAGCGCTGCGCCGCCGCCGTCACCAGCATCTCCCGCGCCGCGGCTCCCGCCTGGCGCAGCGGCAGCCAGGACTCCGGCACGCTGCTGCTGCCTCCCGTGCCGTGTTCGTAGATCGCGGGGTCCGTGGGCGCCTGCTCCACACTCACGCTCTTCCAGTTCACGCACAGCTCTTCCGCCAGGATCATCGGCAGCGCCGTCATCACCCCCTGGCCCATCTCCGATTTGGCCAGGATCAGCGTGACCCGGTTGTCCGCCGCGATGCGCACCCAGGCGTTGAAGGGGTTGGGGATTTTCTTTTCCTGCTGCTGCGCTTCGTCGGCAAAGGCGCGGAAAGGCAGGTGGAAGCCGACGACCAAGGCCGCGCCTCCCGTGGCCGTGGTCTTGAGAAACGTACGGCGATTCATAAGAGTTGACCGCTTTGCGGTCCCAGAAGGAGTCGATGTGGTCATGGCGAGAGACCTCCTGAGGAAAGGGCAATGAAGAATTCCGGTGGTTCAGCCCGGCAGCCCGGGTTCGGCGCGCCGCCTGTGGCAGCAGCGCCGGGGGCCCGCCAGGCAGAGGAGCGGCCCTCCCGGGACACCCGCCACGGGCAGACCTCCCGCGGGAACGCTTAGCGCGCCGCGGCTTTTTCCTGGGCCGCGCCGCCGTGCAGCTCCGCCGCGCGGTGAATGGCTTTGCGGATGCGCTGGTAGGTGCCGCAGCGGCAGATGTTGCCCTGCATGGCGTCGTCGATATCCGCATCCGACGGATTGGGTTTCTTGGCCAGCAGCGCCGCCGCGGACATGATCTGCCCGGACTGGCAGTAGCCGCACTGCGGCACGTCGATTTCCACCCACGCCCGCTGCACCGGATGGCTGGCGTCCGCGGCCAGTCCCTCGATGGTCGTCACGTGCTTGCCGGCCACACTGGAGACGGCGGTGATGCAGGAGCGCGTGGCCTCCCCGTTCACGTGCACGGTGCAGGCGCCGCACAGCGCCATGCCGCAGCCGAACTTCGTGCCCGTGAGGTTCAGCGTGTCGCGCAGCACCCAGAGCAACGGCATCTCCGGGCTGACGTCCACCCTCTGCGCTTTTCCGTTCAATGTGAATGTGATGGCCATGGGGACCTCCTCCGTGAGCCCGCCTATCCTACCGCAACTCTCCCAGGGTTGAAAATCAAGGATTCTCCGCGCGCGGGGCCGTTCAGGCGGGCGCCATGTCGCGGGGGGGTTCCGGCTCGACGCCGCGCCAGCCCACCGGCCGCCCGCTCACCGCTTCCTTCACGGAGCGGAACAGCACCACGTACATCAGTTGCCGGTAGTAGAAGCGCTGCAGCAGCACGGGCACCAGCAGCGTCCAATCCTCGCCGCGCTCCAGGGCGAACGCCACCACGCAGGTGAATACGTCAATCAGCAGGAAGCCCAGGAAAAACAGCACCGACTTTTCCACGTCCGCTGCGGTCCAGATCTGCGGCAGCCGCAGCACGTGCAGCTGCGCCATCGCCCACAGCCCCACCGACCCCAGGAACATCAGGTCGATGACCGGGGAGATCAGCGGCAGCACCAGCTGGAAGACGAAAATGTTGGGCAGCGCGATCGACCCCAGGGTTCCGTACTTCGGCCGGAACAGCGTGTCGCGGTGCTTCCAGAATGCTTGCAGCGTCCCGAACGTCCAGCGGAAGCGCTGCCCCACCAGCGCCGATGCCGTCTCCGGAGCGTCGGTCCAGGCGATGGCCTCTTCTTCATATCCGATCCGCCAGCCCAGCCGCCGGATGGCGATGGTCAGGTCGGCGTCCTCGGCCACGGTGTCCGCGGTGATGCCGCCAGCCGCCTCGATCGCCTCTTTGCGCCACGCCCCCAGCGCTCCCGGCACCACCGTGATGCAGTTCAGCAAATCGAAGGCGCGCTTCTCCATGTTCTGGCTGGTGATGTACTCCAGCGCCTGCCAGCGCGTCAGCCAGCGCGTGCGGTTGCCCACCTTCACGTTCCCGGCCATGGCCCCCACCCGCGCATCCGAAAAATGCCGCAGCAGCTTGGGCACCGCGTCCGGCTCCACTTCCGTATCCGCGTCGATGGTGACCACGATCTCCGTGGCCGCCTCGTCCATGGCGCGGTGCAGCGCCGCCGATTTTCCGCGGTTCACCTGGTGGAGGATGCGCACCCGCGGGTTTTTCCCGAAGTGTTCTTCCAGGAGTTCGCCCGTGCGGTCCTTCGAGCCGTCGTTCACCACGATCACCCGCAGATCCGGCACGCGCGAGGCCAGCGCCGCCGTCACCGTCTCCACGATCACGTCCTCTTCGTTATGCGCGGGGATCAGCACGGTCACCGACGGCAGCGGCTCCGCGAGCGCCGCGCGGTCCGGCCGCATCTTCTCCACCAGCGCCAGAAATCCGATAATCAGGGCGCGCCCGCTCACCAGCACAATCCCCGCCACGAACAGGGTGCTCATCCCCAGGCGCAGCCAGTGATACAGCCCGAAGACGAATCCATCGGCGCGGGCGTCCATCTCCTCGCGCGGACTCAGCGGCAGCATCACCTCCGCGCGCGTCTTTCCCAGCAGCTCCGAGACCGAGACCATCTGGTAGCCCCGGGCCCGCAGCCCGTCGATGATCTGCGGCAGCGCCAGCACCGTCTGGCTGCGGTCCCCTCCGCCGTCGTGCAGCAGGATGATGTTTCCCTTCGTCGCCTGCTGCAGGACCCCCGCGACGATCTCCTCCGCCGGAATCTGCCGTCCCTCCGGCTGCCGCCAGTCCTGGGGGTCGATCCGCGAGCCCACCAGCAGATACCCCATCTCCTGCGGGATGGGCAGCTGCTCCACCTCCTCCGCGTATTCCGGCTGGTGGTCGATTCCATACGGCGGGCGGAAAAGCATGGACTTCACACCCAGCCGGCTCTCCAGCAGCCGCTGCGTCAGGTTCAGCTCGATGTGCAGTTGCGCGCGCGAAATCTCGTCGAAGTGCGGATGCGTGTAGGTATGATTGCCGATCTCGTGCCCTTCCGCGTATTCCTGCTGCAGCAGTTGCGGGGCGCGGCTGGCCTCGTCTCCGATCACGAAGAACGTCGCCGGCGCTTTCTTCTCCTTCAGGATCTTCAGAATTTCGGGCGTCCAGCGCGTGTCCGGGCCGTCGTCGAAAGAGATCGCTATCTTCCCCCGTGCCGCTCCGAGTTGCTCGATGTTGTAGGAGAGCGGGTAGGCCGTGTACGTTTCCGTGGTGATCAGGTCCGTTGCCGGGTCGTAGCTGAAGGTCCGCCGCCCTTCCTTCGGCGTGTCCGCGATCCGCCAGATGTCGCCGTCGCCCTGCAGGATCAGGTCCGGCCCCGGCTGCACCGTCTCCAGTTTGGCGCGCGCCGCGTCGTCCGGCCGCGTGGCATCCCAGAGGGCCCACAGCGAAGTATCCACCGAGCCCAGCCGCCACAGCGCCGTCCCCTGCGTCCCCGCGCGCTCGCTCGTCCGCAGTTGGTTGTAGCCGGTCACCGCGTCCAGCATCCACACCTGGTGCACGTGGTCGTGCTCGTCGGAGTAGGAGTAGTGCGGGTTCAGCGATTCCGCGTCGAATTCCACCTGCGATTCCGATTCGTAGGCCCGCAACAGCGCTTCCTGCACGCTCAGGCTTTCCGCCGGCTCATGCGCTTTGGCGGGCGCCTCCGACCAGTCGTAGGCGTAGTTCGCGATGCCCATCACGATCTTCGCGGGCGGCACCACCCGCGCCACCTGCCGCAGGTTCTCCACGAACCAGTCCTGCGCCGCCACCGGCCCCGGCGGCGACGTGAGCCAGTGCTGGTCGTAATTCATCAGGATGATGGCGTCGCACTGCGCCCCGAAGTACGCGTAGTCATAATCCGCATCCCGCGCGGGCAGCGCCACCATCAGCTTCAATCCCACCGCGTGCAGCGCCGGCCCCAGCTCCCCCACGAACTGCCGGAAGTGGTGCTGGCTCGCCTGCGGCACTTCCTCGAAATCCACCACGATCCCGGCCTGCCGCGCGCGCACCGCGTATTCCGCCAGATCCCGCGTCAACCGCTGCCGCGAGGCCGGATTCCCCAGCAGCGCCGCCAGCTCTTTCACCCGCCAGTTCTTCCCGTCGTAGTTGTTCACCAGCCCCATGATCGGCATCTCGACGTTCGCCGAGCGCATCCACTGGTGCAGCTTGTCTCCGCGCAGCAGCCCCAGCGCCTCTTCCGGCGACGCCGCAAAGACCTGGTTGCGTTCGTAATCCACCACCGTCAGCCCGCCGTCCGGCGTCACGGCGTGCAGTTGCTCGGGGATGAGCAGGTCGAGGTCCTTGTAGTGATGCTTCAGCGCCGCCAGGCTCGTGGGGTCCCAGCTCACGAAAAACGCCGCGCGCAAGGGATCGTATTTCTCCGGCACCTTGCCGATGCTCGCCACCCGCCGCTTCCGCCTTTCCCGCACCGCCGTGGTCTTGGCGCTCTTCTTCGCCGGCACCGCGTGGTACACCGGTCTCCCACCCGGCTGCAGCACCGCCGGCAGATACACCGGAATCACGATGGTAATGAAAAAATAGACCAGCAGCACGGTCGCCACGCCCGCGCAAATCTCCAGCACCCGGCTGGTCCGCCGCCAGCGCACTCGCTCGGCGTCATAGAAGATGGGTTTCCGCAGCTTCATCTATTCTTTCAAGCTAGCCGCCCGCGCCGAGCCTGTCAATCTTTCCCCACCTGCGCGATTCCTGCGCGCGCCCGCCATGAGGTACCATGCGCAAGCACCTCATGAAACGCCTTCTCGCCAATCCGTGGCTGGCCCTGGCCGCAGGACTCCTCCTGCGCCTGTTCTTCGTTTTCCGCTTTCCCTCGGATTCCGGCGACACCGTGCTCTACGAGGAGATTGCCGCCAACTGGCTGAAACACGGCGCCTACGCCATGCGGATCGGCGGTCAGGTTATCCCCGTAGATCTGCGCATGCCCGGCTACCCCGGCTTCCTGGCCGCCATTTACGCCCTCTCCGGCCACACCGGCGCGGCCGCCCGCCTCTGGGTCTTCCTCGCCCAGGTTTTTGTCGATCTGCTTTCGTGCCTGCTCATCGCGGCCCTTGCGGCGCTTCTCGCTCTCCTGATGCCCTTCCGGGCGCACAGCCGCCGCATTTTTGTGGCGGCCCTCTGGCTGTCCGTGTTGTGTCCCTTTATCGCCAACTACACGGCGGTGCCGCTCACCGAAGTTTTTGCGGCGTTTCTGACGGCGGCAACCCTTCTCGCGCTGCTCGCGCAAATCGGGCCTGCCTGCGGCGGGCAGATTTCCCTCTTCCAGTCGGAATGGGCGGCCAGAAACGCCGAATCGATCTTCGCCGTTCTCGCCGGCTTCCTCACGGGTCTCGGGACGCTCTTCCGCCCCGAGGCGCCCCTGCTGCTCGCGGAGTCGTGGATCGTTCTGGCTTTCGTCTTGTGGCGCCGCCGCCGCTGGGCCTTCTGGGTGCAGCTCGTGGTGCTCTCGGCCCTCGGATGCTTCCTGCCGCTGGCGCCCTGGGCCGCGCGCAACGCCGTTACGCTACACGAAGCGCAATTCCTCACGCCGCGCTATTCCCAGCTTCCCGGCGAAATCGTGCCCCGCGGCTTCATCGCCTGGGAGCGGACCTGGCTCTGGCGTTTCCGCGACGTCTATCTCGTCTCCTGGAAGCTGGAGGAAGAGCCCATCCGCATGGCGGAGATTCCCCGCGCGGCCTTCGACACCCCGGAGGAAAAGTCGCGCATCGCTGCCGCGCTCGCCATCTACAACCGCACCGTGAACTTTACCGAGGAAGAAGACGCCGTCTTTGCCGTCGTCGCCCGCGAGCGCACCGCCCGCCATCCGCTGCGCACCTTTGTGCGCATCCCGCTCGCTCGCGCCGCGGCCATCTGGTTTACCCCGCGCATCGAGCTCCTGCCCTATTCCGGGAAAATCTTTCCGCTGCGCGAAGCCATTGCCGAGGACTGGATCGATTTTTCCGTCACGGCCGGCTTCTTTCTTCTCAATTGTTTCTACGTCGGACTGGCCGCGTGGGGCGCTCTGCGCCTCTGGCGCGGCAACGCTGCCGCGCGCCCGGCCGTGGCCCTGCTCGCCGGCTACGTCCTCCTGCGTACGGCTTTCCTCACCACCATCGAAACGCCCGAGCCGCGTTACGTCGTCGTCTGCTTTCCGATTCTGCTGGCCCTCGGCGCCCAGCTCTTCGCCCGCCGCCAGGACTCCCCGGCTTTGTAGCGCCGGACGGAATTTATTCCGGCGCAGACGGGAGACGGGCCTCTTGGTTTTGCGACGGCACCGGCGCAAGCCGGTGCTACGGGCGTTCCTCGGCCGGCTCGGGATGAATCGTCACCCGGTAAATTTGCGGAAAGCGCTCCTTCACGCGATCCTCGAGCGCCGCCGTCACGTCGTGCACCTGCGTAATCGGCAGCTCGCTGCGCATCGTGCAGTGACACGACACCAAAATGTGGTGCTCCACCTGCCGCACCCGCACCTCGTGGCAATTCAACAGCCCCTCGAACCCCTTCGGCAGCAGATTCAGAAACTCCTCCACCTCCCGCGAGAGCTGCTTCATCTCTCCCGCGCTGCTGTCGCTCGTCGGAATGCTCTTCCCCAGCGGCTCGATGTGGATGTTCACTTCCGTGCGCGCGGCGCGCAGCGCGCGGATGCCGTCTTCCAGTTCCGTGGCCTGGCGGTGCGCCTCCCCCAGGCTGAGTTGTTCGTCCACTTCCAGGTGCAGCTCCACGAACAATTTTCCGTCCAGCTGCTGCGCCGTCAGGTCGTGGATGGCCAGCCCCTGGCGCTGCGCCAGCGCGCGGATCGCTTCGAAGAGGTGCTCACCCTCGGGAGCCCGCGGCTCCACGTGTACCATCACGTCCGCCGGCACGATCTCCCCGATGCGCGCCTCGATCGCGTCCGTCAGCGCGTGCACCTGCTCCAGGTTGGTGCTCCGCGGCACGCTCACCGTTACATCCACGAAGTGCCGGTTGCCCGCGCGCCGCACGCGCACCCGCTCCGTATCCAGGATCCCGTCCATCTGCGCCACGGCCTGCGCGATACGCCGCTGCAGCCCCACCGGCGCCGTGTCCAGCAGCGCGTCCAGCGTGCGCCGCCCCAGCTGCGAACCCACCCAGATCACCACCCCGGCCACCGCCAGCGCCGCCAGCGCGTCCGCGTACACCAGCGAAGGAATGTTCCAGGCTTCCCCGGCCCACACCAGCGCGATCCCCGTGATCACCACCAGCGTGCTCCACACGTCGGTCGAGAAATGCAGCGCGTCCGCTTCCAGCGCCTCGCTCTGGAATTTCCGCGCCGCCTGCCCCAGCGCCCGCGCCCGCGTCAGGTCCACCAGCAGCGCCACGAAGAGCACCACGAGGGCCGTCACGCTGGGCTGGATGTGCACGCTGCGGAAGAAAAGCCGAACGAACGCCTGGTAGATGATGTACAGCGCGGTGACCAGGAGCAGACCGGTTTCCACGAAGGCCGAAAAATTCTCGAACTTCCCGTGCCCATAGGGATGGTTCTCGTCCGCCGGCGCGTCCGACATGCGCACCGACAGATACGTGATCACCGCCGCCACCAGGTCCAGCCCCGAATGCAGCGCTTCCGAGAGCACGCCGAGGCTTCCCGTGCGCAGCGTCAGAAACGTCTTCAGTCCCAGCAGCACCGCCGCCGAGCCCACGCTCAGCAGTGCCGCGCTCCGTTTCTCCCGCATGTCTTCCAGCAGCCGCGTAACCATGATGGTCCGCCTAGACTACCTCAACTCGGGGGTATTTCGCCCCGGCAAGCTCCTCCGCAAAGCCCTGCTCAGCGTCCTCGGTTCCGGCCGGTCCTAGCCTTGCGCGGCACGTGACGCTGGAGTATCGTCGGCGGGTCCCTCCAGGAGGTTTTCGTGAAATCTTCCCGGCTTCTTTCCTTTTTCTTGATCGCCGTCTGCGTTTCTTCCGTGCGGGCGCAGTCCGCGCCGGGCGCGGCGGACGCCGCCGCGGTGTGGCAAGCGCTTTCCGCACCGGCCATGGACCCCGCGAAATTCGCCCGCGTGGAAAATATCGATCTTGTCCGCGACCGCATTCACATCAAACTCCTGAACGGCACAATCCAGTTTACCCAGCCGGTGAACGGTGTCGTCTTTGGCGCCGTTTTCCACGGGGAGGGCCGCCTGTTGGCGGACCCGCCCAACGGTGTGGAGGCCTATGAGCTGAGCCTGTTCACCAAGCAGGACAAGCTGGACATGGCCTTCAGCGAGGCCACCTTCAGCTTCACCGACGACCTCCTCGAGGGAGTTGCCCGCGAGGTAAAGTGGCTTTCGGGCGGTACGAGCGACGATCTCTACGCCAGCCGCCAGAAGGAACGCGAAGACCTCGGCGCCGCCTACCTCCCGCGCCTCTTCAAGAGCGTGCTTTCCCCTGACCGCAAGCGCACCGCATATTTCCTCGCCGATCTGAAAACCAAAGACAAGGGCTGGGTCGAAGTCCACGACGACGCCATGCAGCCGGAGGAGATCCGCGTCGGGCACTGGGGCGAAATCGACAGGATTAAGGTGCCGGACGTGTGGATGCAGTTCCCTGCCGCAGGCCGCAATCCGCGCCACGCCTATGACGATCCGGCCGCACGCATGGATTATCTGATTCCGTCCTACAAAATTGACGCGAGTGTCGAGGAGAACGCGGATCTCAATGCCACCGCGCACGTCACGATTCAGCCGCGCTATTCCGGCGAGCGCGTCCTTCTCTTCTCCCTCGATTCGAACCTGCGTCTCAGCGCGGTCAAGGATTCGCAAGGCCGCAACCTGGACTTTTTTCAGCCGCAGGAGAAAAAGAACCGCTTCCAGTCCTACGGCGATTACGTCGCCGTCGTATTGAAGGATGCGGCGCAGGCCGCGCAGAAGGAGACTCTCGAATTCCAGTACGGTGGCAAGCGCGTGGTCTACCGCGTCGGCGACAAGAGCTACCTCTGCAAGAGCTATGGCTGGTACCCGGTCGTGTATACCGGCGAACTGGGTGCGGAGGTATTTGCTTTCCGGTCGGATTTCGAACTGAATTTTCGCAGTCCTAAGAAATTCGGTCTTATTGCAACGGGAAATAAGGTCCGCGAGGCCACCGAAGGAAACATCCGCGTGACCACCTGGAAGAGCGAAATTCCGCTGGCCGTGGCGGGCTTCGCCTTCGGCGACTACAAGCTCTACACCGAGAAAGCCGGCGACGTGGATGTGCAGGTCTTCGCCAATCAAGGCCGGGATGATCTGATGACAGCCATCCACAATGCCGACGACAATCCCCTCAAGGACCTGGCGGTTGGACCGGGCGCATCACACATGGGCGAGGACATCATGGGCCAGCTGTCTCCGGCGGACCTCGCCAAGACCGTCGGCGGGGAAACCGCCAACACGCTGCGCGTGTTTCAGAATTACTTCGGGCCCTATCCCTACAAGCAGCTGGCGGTCACCAATATCATTGGCAGCTACGGGCAAGGCTGGCCCGGCCTTCTGTATCTCGGCTGGTTTACCTTCCTCGATTCCACGCAGCGTTATCATCTCGGGGCTACGGGCAGGCAGCAGGTGCAGCTGACGGATTTTTTCCGCGCCCACGAAAGCTCGCACCAGTGGTGGGGCCACCGCGTCGGCTGGAAAAGCTATCATGACCAATGGCTCTCCGAGGGCTTCGCGGAGTTTTCGGGCATGCTCTACGTGCAATTCCGCCGCAGCCCTAAAGAGTTTCTCTTCCAGTTGCATCATGACCGGGACTTGCTGGAATCCGGGGACCTGCATAGTCGCAGGATAGAATCCCTCGGCCCCGTCTGGATGGGCCGGCGCATCATCTCTTCGGAAACGAACAATTCGTCCTATCAGAACCTCATTTATTCGAAGGGCGCCTACGTCCTGCAGATGTTGCGCATGCAACTCTTTGACCCCGGCAATCGCGACCCGGATCACCTCTTCAAGGAGATGATGCAGGACTACTGCCGCACCTATGACAACAAAGCCGCCTCCACCGAGGACTTCAAGGCCATCGTCGAAAAGCACATGACTCCCGACATGAACCTCGATGGAAATCACAAGATGGACTGGTTTTTCAACCAGTACGTCTATGGGGTAGGGATCCCGCAGTACACCCTGCATTACTCGCTGACGCCCATGCCTGACGGCAAGATGGAGCTCAAGGGCAAGCTGACTCGCAGCGGCGTGCCCGACAATTGGAAAGATGCCGTGCCGCTCTACGCCCACGTAGGAGACAAGATGTTCCGCATCGGCTTCATCGGCGCGACGCAGCCCGATACGCCGTTCGACACCATCCTGCCCGTCAAAGTGGACAAGTTCACCCTGAACGATATGGAAGATATGCTCGCCGACGTGAAGTAATGACGCTCCGCCCCGCGGCCTCCGGGAACTACGGCGCCGCGGTCAGCGGCGGCGCCGGGAGCAGCGGCAGACGTTTCGGCTCGCCGCGCGCTCCGCGCACATCCAGTTCGTCGAAGAGCAGCGACGGCGCCACCACCGAGGCCGGCAGCCCGCCCTGCGCCGAGCCGAAAGCTCCCAGCGCCGTCCCCGCAAATCCCGCGATCTGGCTCTGCATGTAGTTATAGACGAACGCATCGTTGCCGATTCCCGCGACGTTGCGCAGCGCCCGCGTGTTTATCCCGATCAGCCGCGCCCCGCGCACCAGCTCTTCGCGCCCGTCCGCCGGGTATACCCGGTAGATGACCAACGGCAAACGGTCGCCCGTCCCCGCGCCGCCCCCAAAGCTCGCCAGCAGCTCGGAAAAATCGTCCTGCCGCTGCAGGCTCAGCGCCGGATTGTCCATCTGCCGCACCACCAGGCAGTAGGGCAGCTTCTCCTCGCGGCACTTGTCCAGGAATTGCTTGCGCAGCTCCGCGGGCGAAACGCTTTCGCTCGAGGTGAACAGCAGATTGCTCATCGTCGGCCGCGGATCGTTCAGAAACGCCGAGCGTCCGTGCCCGTTCGAGCCGTTAAAGTCCGGGCCCGGCCGCCGCGACATCAGCAGGTTCTTGAGCGTGCCCTTTTCCACCAGCGTCACTTTCTGCGCCCGCACTCCCTCTTCGTCCACCGCGTAGCCGCCCAGCAGCGGCTTTCCCTGATACTCCGTCGCGCCCGGATCATCCACCAGCGTTACGCTGGCCGGCAGCACCCGCGCTCCGAGCCGCCCCATCCAGTCGCTCCGTCCGCCCAGCCCGCTGAGCATCTGCTCCACCACCGGCTGAAACGACAGCGGCGGCCGCGACCCGTTCAGCGCCGGCCCCAGCACCTGTGCCACAAGCGCCGCCGCTGCCCGTGCTTCGAACAGCACCGGCCCGGTGTAGTCCTGCGCCGGCGGCGCCGTGCGCATCGCCATCAACTCCGCCGCCGCGACGTTCAGACCCTGGCGCACCGCCTCCACGGCCGGCAGCTCTGCCGGCCGCAGCGCGTACGCCGCATAATAATGATGCAGCGCCATGCCGTCTTCGCCCAGCGTGTCGAAGCCTGCTTCGATCGCCGCCAGGCTGCGGCTGCTGCGGATTTCCGTGCCCTCGCTCGTCAGCAGGTATTCCGTGGCGTACACCAGGTAGTAGGTCACCCGCGAGTTATAGAGCTGCGGATACGCGCGTAGCGCCGCCGAAGTCTCCCGCGCCTCCTGCTCCCAGTTGCGCGCGCTCCAGTCCGGCTCCAGTCGCGGCCCGATCGAGACCAGGACATCCTCGCGCGATAAATCGTCGATCTCCGGCGGCCGCGCCAGGCTGCTCAGATACGCTCGCTTGCGCGAATAGGTTTCCACCGCTTCCTTGAAGGCCTGGTCCGTGGCGATCCACAGGTCCTGGCGCAGGGAATCGTAGTCCCGGTCGATGCCCACCGCCCCGGTGGGGCCGATAAAGCCGCGGAACCCGTCGTCGCTGATGTAATTGGAGCTGTCCAGCTTGTAGGTGCCGATGCGCGCGTCCACATCCATGAAGCGGTTGCGCGTCGTGGTGCTGGACACCAGGGCCCCGAACTCCGCCACCACCTGCTTCACGTCCAGATCCAGCAGCCGGTACTGTAGAAAATACGGCCGCACGGGCTGCTCCGTCCCCGGAATGCGCAGCTCCAGCCGGGTCTTGGCACGCGCCATTTCGTCGCGCATGGCCCGCAGCGTCTGGTCGTTATCCTTGCTCTGCGCGCGCAGCGGCGTGCCGTTCAGCAGCGCAACTCCCGCCAGCAGCAGAACGGCACAACGCATCGCGCGGCTCATCGCCCACCTCCCGTTTTCACCGCGTCGTGCGCTGGCGGCGGCAGGATCGGCGGCTTGTCCGTCGCGCTCTCCTTCTTCTGCACTTCCAGCTCGGAGATCAGAATCGCCGGCGAGGCGGCCGACACCGGCACCGATCCCGATTCCGCTCCGCAATATCCATTGAACACTTCCGGGGTGTCCCCGGTGGCTACGATCTTCGTCAGCGACACCAGCGGCGTCCCCACGATGTCCACCCCGCGCACCAGTTCATCCGGCCGCCCGTCCGTGTACACCTTGTAGACCACCAGCGGCAGCACCTGAAACGCCTGCGGCTGTCCCCGCCCGGTGAACGTGAACCCGCCTTCGATGTCGTCGATCAGCAGCCCGAACGATTTGCCCTGTTCCCTGGCCAGCGCGATCAGCTTCGCGCGCAACTGCGCGTTGGTCATGGTCTTGCTGCTCTGCACGATCAGGTTGCCCTGCCGCGACACCGGCGCATAGCCCACCTGCCGCCGCCCGTGTCCGTTCGAGTGCGGAAATCCCAGCAGCGGCGAGCGCGACATCTCGAAGCCCCGCAGGATGCCGTGCTCCACCAGCGTCACGCGCTGCGCCGGCACGCCCTCGTCGTCGAACTGGTAGTAGCCCAGCAGGTCCGTCTTCCCCAGCCGCCGCAGGGTCGGATCGTCCGTGATGCTCAGAAAATCCGGGAAAATCGCCTCGCCCACCTTGCGCGCAAACGTCTGCCCCTCGCTGATGTCCTTCTGCCTGTGGCCTTCGGCGCGGTGCCCGAACACTTCGTGGAAGAAAACCGCCGCGGCGCGCCCCGTGAGCATCGCCGGACCCGCCGTGGGTTCGATCAGGGGCGCCGCCACCAGGCCCTCCAGCTCCTTGCGCAGCGTGGCCTCCGCCGCATACACGGCCTTGTCGTCCGGAGCCTCCCCTGGGTTCACCCAGTCGAAGTTGTAGTAGCGGTTGATGTCCATTCCATCCGGCGCTTTGCCCTGGATGAACAGCTCCAGGCGGTAGCGCGTCTGCCCGAACTGCAGCTGCGTCCCTTCGCTGGTTACCTGGTACTGCGTCTGCGCCAGCGCCGTGAACGTCACGATGGAGTTGATGATCGCCGGTGACGCGCGAAGCGCTTGCGTGTACGCTCGCACTTTCTGTTCCCACGGCTTGCGGTCCAGCGTGAACGACGCCACCGGCCCGATCGCCGTGTGTGGCTCTTCCCTTGAAAAATCCGGCGCCTGCCCTTCCGCTGTCTCGACCTTTACTTCCTTGCCGGTCTTGATCTTCATCAGCGCTTCCGCCGCCGCGCGGTACTGCCGGTCGGTCTCCAGCCAGATCGTCCGCCGCAGCACCTCGGCGTCGTCATCCAGCGGCACGGGCCCGCCGGGGCCTGCTGTCGGCGATTGCCGCTCGCCCACCTTGCGCGTGTTGTCCAGCGCGTAGCTGCCCGCGCGCACCGCCACTTCCAGCCAGCGGCTCTTGCCCTCGCTGCTGGAGAGCAACGCGCCGTTCGAACCCGACACCTCGGCCCGCTGCGACTCCGTCACCGTGTAGCCGATGTAATAGGCCGGAGGATCGAGCTTTCCCAGGACCCCCAGCGAGCGGTCGAGTTCCGTCTGCATCGCATCCAGCAGCGGCGAACGCGCGGCGGCCTTGACTGGCCCGGCGCCGTCCCGCGGCGCCGCCTGCGCCGCCGGCACGTTCACCGGCCCGCTCACGGCCAGCAAACCTAGACTGAGAAGCAGAGACAGCCGGAAGATGGGCATCAGCGTGTTCAAAGGGATCCTCGTTTTCGCGGACCGCAGAGCGGCCGGTGTTTCCGTTGCCCGCCAGGCGGGCTACTCACGATCTTAGACGCAACCGCCAAAAATTCAGTGTACGCCAGTGCCACGGCGCCGCACAAATTCCCGTTTTTCCGTGCGCTTTCTTCGATGGCAGGGGCGGGCTTCCCGTTGCTTGCCCGTTGCTTGGATGGCGGCGCGCCTCTTCCGGCGCGGCGCCCTCATTTTTCGCAGTGCAGAACGGCCACGGTCATGTCGTCATGTTGCGGCTGCCCGTGGGTGAACTCTCCGACGCCGCGGAAGATGCGCTCCAGAAGCTCCGCCGGGGGCGCGCTTCGGTGCTGCGCGCAGAGTTGTGCCAGCCGCTCAATTCCGTACGATTCGTCTTTCTGGTTCATGGCATCGCTGATTCCGTCGGTGAAGAAGACCACCGAATCGCCCGCTTCCAGCTCCAGCGTCGTAACCTCATAGCCCGCTTCCATCAGCAGCCCCGGCGGAATCCCCGGCAGCAGCAATTCCCGGCAGCCGCGCGCCGTCAGGTGCAGCGGTCCGGGCACTCCCCCGTTCGAGATGTGCAGACGCCGCGTCGGCGGATCATAGAGGGCGTACTGCGTGGCCGCGTAGCGCGAAGGAATCCCGCGCATCGTCAGCCGCTTGTTGAGCAGCTCCAGAACCGTCGTCGGGCACGCTCCCGTCTTCTGCACCCCGCGCAGCGTTCCCACCGCCAGCGCCGCATACAGCGCCGCGGGCAAACCCTTTCCCGAGACGTCGCCGAGATACAGTCCCAGGGTCGCGTCCGAAAGCGCGAAATAGTCCAGGAAATCGCCCCCCACCTCGGTCATGGGCACGACCTTGTGGGCCATTATGACGCTGCCGATGGCCAGCCTCTCGGGCGGAAACATCCCTTGCTGGATGATCCGTGCTTCCTCCAGTTCCTGTTCGTGCCGCCTGTCCATCATGGGCAAATCGGCAGCCGGAAGTATCAGTTCCATAAATGCTTCCAAGAAAAATGGGCGCCGGGAGGGGGGCTCGTACGCTGGCGCCAGTGTAGCAGAAGCCCGGCCCGCCGCTGCAAAACCTTCCCCCCGTGTGCACTAGTACACGCCCCCTGCCCGTGCTTCTTGCGGCGCGGCCAGGGCCGCGGGAGAATTTCCGCATGCGCGGTTTTATCGGCATTCTCGTCGTCGCGGCCGTCAGCGGCCTCGTCTACTATTTCTACATCAAGAACATGCCCTCGGCCGCCCCGGGCACCGTTCCCACCCAGGCCATCTCCATCACCGGCGTGCAGAATGACCTCCTGCAGATCGCCAAGGCTGAACGCAGCTACATTCTCGAGCATGACTCCTGCAGCACCCTGGAGCAGCTCACCTCTTCCGGCTCGCTGGTGATGGCCAAGTACGAGCGCGATGGTTACTCCTACTCGATCGACTGCGCCGGCGCGAACTTTACCGTAAACGCCCAGCATGCCCCCGCCCCCGAGGGCTCCCCCATCCGCTACCCCGCTTTCGTCGCCGACCAGAACATGGAAGTCCGCGAAGCGCAGTAACTCCCCCGGATATCGTGCCGCGGAACTTTCTCCCCCGCGCTTCCGTACCTTCTTCTGACAGCGGTTCTCGCAGCGTCGAAATCCAAGCGCCACCGCCGCTTTCGAGTTGACCGCTTCGCGGTCACAGAAACAAAAGAAGGAGCACACCATGAACGGAGATTTCATCGGCCTCGTTGCCGTGATCATGATTTTCGGGATTCCCCTGGCCGCGCTGTACACCTACTACCGGGTGCGCAAACTGCGCACCGAGGAGAAGCTCGCCGCCATCGCCCGCGGCGTTCCCGTGCCCATGGAGCCGGAACTCTCGCAGGCGGCCCGCTCGCGCCGCGCCGGCATTGTCCTGGTGGCCGGCGCACTCGGCTACATCGCCACGTTTGCGCTCATCGCCCGTTCCGAGCCGGAGGCCCTCGTCGCCGCCAGCTTCGGGGCCATCCCCCTGGCCATCGGCCTCGGCTACTTCCTGGATGCCACGCTCGTCCGCCGCGACGCCCGCTCCTGACAACTCTTGTGGAGGGGCGGGCTGTGTTCCGGCGCAAAGCGAAGGATCAGCCTGCCCCCGGCCCCTTCAACGGAGGCGCGCGCCAGGAACCGGGAGCACGGGTTTCCGTCGGTGCTCCCGCGCGCGGCCTTCCTACGGCGTGCGTTTTTGGTCCGCCACCAGTACGCCCGCTTCGGCGTAGTTCGCCGCCGGGACGTCGTGAAACGCCACGTGAATGTTCTCCCGCTTGGCCTTCCCATCCTCGATCAGCACCTGCGTCACCCGCTCGGCAATCTTCCGCTTCTGCTCCGGCGTGCGCCCCTCCACCCACGTAATCTGAACGTGCGGCATCGCTTCCTCCTCCTTGAACAGCCGCTGCATTCTATCCGCTGCGCGGGTTCCTGGAAAGATGCCCCGGGGCGTGTGCTAAACTTTCACCCCATGCACCCCGCCCTTCCGCGTCTCGTCGAGCTTCAGCGCGTGGACCAGCGCATCGCAGCGCTGCGCGCCGAAATCGACGCCTTTCCTAAGCGTATTCGCGACGCCGACGCCAAACTCTCCGGCGCGCAGAAGGAAGTTGCCGCCGCCAAAGAGGCGCTCACCGCCAGCCTCAAGGAGCGCAAGACGTTCGAGTGGGACGTGGAGCAGTGGAAGGAGCGCGCCCGGAAATACCGCGACCAGAGCGGCCAGGTCAAGACCAACGAAGCCTACAAAGCCCTGCAGCACGAAATCGCCAATGCCGAAGACCAAGTTGCCAAGGCCGAAGACCGCGTCCTCGAGCACCTCATGTCCGCCGAAGCCCTGGAGCGCCGCGCCAAAGACGCCGAGTCCGCGCTGAAGGACGCTCAGCAGGTGATCGCCGCCGAGCGCAAGCAGATTGAAGCGGAGCGGGCCGCGCGCCAGAAGGAACTCGAAGCCTCTCGCGCCGAACATGAAGCCGCACTGGCTCCGGTCCCCGAAGAGCTGCGCGAAAAATACCTGCACGTCGCCAAGCGCCACCATGGCGTGGCCCTCGCCGAAGCCCGCGACAGCCAGTGCCGCGGCTGCGGCATGCGCGTCCTCCCGCACATCTATCAGGAGCTGTCCCGCGCCGGCGACGAAACCATCTTTACCTGCGAAACCTGCGGCCGCATCCTCTACGTCGTCGAGCCTCCTCCCGCACCACCCTCTTCCGCTCCGGCGGCTTCCGCCGGCGACGCTAAGTCATGAGCAAACGGCCCGCTCCACCCTCCGGCGCACGGCTCTTTGACGAGCCCGCCGCACCCGATCCGCCGCGCTCCGGCTCCTACACCTGCAACATCGACGGCGCAGCCCGCGGCAATCCCGGCCCCGCCTCCTACGGCGTGGTTGTGCGCGATTCTTCCGGCGCCATCGTCGCCCGTCTCAAGAAATATATCGGCCGCTTCACCAACAACGTCGCCGAATACTACGCCCTGATCGCCGCCCTCGATTACGCTCAGGCCCACAGCGTGCGCAGCGTGCGCATCCAGAGCGATTCCGAGCTGCTCGTGAAACAGATGCGCGGCCTGTACAAGGTGAAAAGCCCCGATCTGCGCCCGCTCTTCGAGCGCGCCAAGAAGATGTCGCAGTCCTTCGCCTCCTTCGTTATCGAGCACGTCTACCGCGAGCAGAACCGCGAAGCCGACGACCTCGCCAACGAAGCCCTCGACGCCACCGCCCCCGGCGCCGCGCAAACGCCACACGGCGCCGCGCCCGCAAAGGTGCACGCCGCCGCCAAGGCCGCAGCGCGCGCCGGCAAGCTGGAATCCGGGCGCTTGCGCGCGCGCTACTGCCGGGGCGCGCTGGTCCTCGCCGAGCCCCTGAATATTCCCGAAGACAGCGAAGTCGAAATCCAGGTTCGCTTGGTGGATTGACCGTTTGCCGAAAACTGCGTCCGCGGCCGCGATTTATTTCAGGGCGTAGGAGCGGTAGAGGGTGTCGCGCTGGGCGGGGATGAAGCCGGCGTCGGAGATGACGCGGCGGAGCTCGCTTTCGTTGGTGCGGTTCTTCACGCCGGCGGCGAAGACCACGTTTTCTTCGATCAAAATGCTGCCCACGTCGTCGGCGCCGAACTGCAGGCCCACCTGGCAGACCTTGATTCCCGGCGTGAGCCAGCTGGACTGGATGTGGCCGATGTTGTCGAGATACAGGCGGCTGACGGCCAGCGTCTTCAGGTAATCCACGGCGGTGGTTTCCTGCACTTTTTTGCCGAGGGCGGTGTTGTCCGCGGCGAACATCCAGGGAATGAAGGCGGTGAACCCGCCGGTGTCTTCCTGGATGCGGCGCAGGCGCTCGAGGTGATTGACGCGGTGGCGCAGCTCTTCGCCGCAGCCGAACATCATGGTGGCGGTGGTGCGCAGGCCCAGGGCGTGCGCCGTGCGGTGCACCTGTTCCCACTCGTCGCTGGTGCACTTCAGCCGGGCGATCTTGCCGCGGATCTCGTCGTCGAGAATTTCCGCGCCGCCGCCGGGGATGGAGTCCAGCCCGGCGTCCATCAGGCGCTGGATGGTGTCGCGCACGCTCAGCTCGCTCACTTCCGCGATGCACAGAATTTCCGGCGCGGAAAAGCAGTGCAGGTGCACTTGCGGAAAGCGCTGCTTGAGCGAGCGCAGCAGGTTTTCGTAGTAGCCGATCTGCAGGTCGGGGTGCAGCCCGCCTTGCAGGAGAATGCCCGTGCCGCCCAGCTCCAGCATCTCTTCGATCTTCTTGTAGATGGCCTCGAAGGAGAGGATGTAGCCGTCCTTGGCGCCCAGCGGGCGGTAGAAGGCGCAGAAGGAACAGTACTCGGTGCAGAAATTGGTGTAATTGATGTTGCGGTCGATCTGGTAGGTGACGATCCGCGGATCGTTCTTCTTCAGGCGCAGCTGGTGCGCGGCCATCCCGAGGCCCACCAGGTCATCGGAGGCCAGCATCTCGAGCGCTTGTTCTTTGGTCAGTCCCACGGCCATTCCTTTTTTACTTGCGCATCCATTCTAGCGAATGCCGGGCCTAAACTCGAATCCGCGCCCTAGCACGGCGTGCCCGCTGTAAGCGCGGCCAGGACTCACCGGGCGGGCGGGAGGTATCGCGCCTCTACGGCTTTGCCGATGCGCGTGCTCGCGTCACTGCCGCCCAGGCGACGGGCTTGGCGCGCGGGATGAGCCCCAACTCGGCGGCGCAGTCGAAGTACAGGACCAGGCCGCGGCGGTTTTCTTCGCCCAAGGTGAAATCGATGTTTTCGCGCAAATAGCGGTCCAGCTCATCAGCGGGCAGGTGCAACGCACGCGCCGCTTCAGCGGCGATCTCCGCGATGCGCGCCACGCCGTAGTCGCACGAAGCCCGAAAATCGGCGACGACTTCCGGGGTCACGGCCGCGCGGCGCCCCGCCCAGAACGCCAGCACCGTGGGAAGGCCGGTCATGCGCCGCCACTGCTGCACGATGTCGTAGACGAAGAGCGCGCCGCCTTCCGCGAGGCCCGCGGCCTCCGCGCGGCAGCGCATGCTGCCGTCGGGCTGAGGCTCCGCCGTTCCCGCAATGCGCAGCGCCAGGCGCAGCGCCGGGTCGCCGATGAGCAGCGCCGCGTCCGCGTCGCGCAGCATCGCGGCGGCATCCGGCGCCGCCTCGGTGAATTCCGGGGCGATCTTCCAGAGCTTCGCGGAGAGAATCTTCACCAGGGCCTGCGTGCTGCGCGAGCTGCGGTCCAATGCGATGCGCCGGGCCTGGGCGATGGGCTTCCTGGCGATCACCAGCAGGCTGCGCACCTCCTGCTGCGCGGCGATGGCCAGGTCCGGCAGGACCACCAGATCGTCGATGCGCTGGTATTCGATGGCCGGGAGGATGGCGATATCGGCGGCGCCGGTGCGCAGGGCTTCGGCGCACTGCGACGGCACGGTGAAGGACAAGTCGTACTTGCCCTGGAGCGGGCCGTGCGTGAAGCCGCGAACCAGCGGCGCGGTGTTCAGGTATTGCACGATGGAGATGCGGAGTTTAGCCATGTTACCGGTTCTCTCGCGGAAGCCAAAGTATAACAGAGAGAATTTTATACGCGCTTCTTCTGGTATAAAGAATCCGCAGCGTTCCGGAGGCCTTAGCCATGCCGAAGTTTCTCCCGTTTGTTCTGTTTGCCGCCGTTCTGTGCGCGCCGCTGGGTGCGCAACTGCGTCCCGAAGCGGCAACCGCGCCCGCCGAAGAGAAGACGATCGCCGAAAAGACCGCGGGGGCGCAGAAGCTCCCGGGCTACTTCAATCTCTACTGGGACGCCAAGCAGGGGAAGCTGTGGCTGGAAATCGACAAGCTGGGCGCGGAGTTTCTCTACCAGAGCGGGCTGTCCGCCGGCGTCGGCTCGAACGACATCGGGCTGGACCGCGGGCAGCTCGGCGCGACGCGCGTGGTGCGCTTCGAGCGCAGCGGGCCGAAGATTCTGCTGGTGCAGTCCAACTATGACTACCGCGCGGGGAGCAGCGATCCCGACGAGCGGCGCGCCGTGCGCGACTCGTTCGCCGAATCCGCGCTGTGGGGCTTTACCGTGGCCGCCGAAGAGGATGGCCGGATTTTCGTGGACGCCACCGATTTTTTCCTGCGCGACGCCCACGGCGTTCCCGCGGCGCTGCGGCGCACCAAGCAGGGCGCCTATCATCTGGACGCGGCGCGCTCCGCGCTGTACCTCCCGCGAACCAGGAATTTTCCGCTGAACACGGAAGTGGAGGCCACGCTCACGTTCGCCGGCGACGACCCCGGCGAGTGGGTGCGCCAAGTGACGCCCGCTCCGGAATCCATCACCGTGCGCGAGCACCACTCCTTCGTGCAGCTTCCCCCGCCGGGCTACCGGCCGCGGGCCTTCGATCCGCGCTCCAGTTTTATCGGGATGCAGTACCTGGACTACGCCACGCCGGTCAGCGAATCCGTCGTCAAACACTTCATCATCCGGCACCGCCTGGAGAAAAAGGATCCGCGGGCCGCGGTGAGCGAGCCCGTGCAGCCCATCGTCTATTATCTGGACCGCGGCGCGCCCGAGCCCATTCGCTCGGCGCTGCTCGAGGGCGCACGCTGGTGGAACCAGGCGTTTGCAGCCGCGGGCTACAAGGACGCGTTTCGCGTGGAACTGCTGCCGGAAGGCGCCGACCCCATGGACCTGCGTTACAACGTGATTCAGTGGGTGCACCGGGCGACGCGCGGGTGGTCCTACGGCGCTTCGGTGATCGATCCGCGCACGGGGGAGATCCTCAAGGGGCACGTCACGCTGGGCTCGCTGCGCGTGCGCCAGGACTACCTGATCGCGGAAGCGCTGCTCGCGCCGTATGAAAAAGGCCAGGGCATCTCGCCGAAGATGCAGGAGATGGCGCTGGCGCGGCTGCGGCAGCTCGCGGCGCACGAAGTGGGGCACACGCTGGGGCTGATGCACAACTACTCGTCGAGCACGGTGAACCGCTCCTCGGTGATGGATTATCCGCCGCCGCTGGCCAAACTCGCCGCGGACGGCAGCATCGATCTTTCGCAGGCTTACGCCACAGGCATCGGCGAATGGGACAAAGTGTCCATCGCGTACGGCTATCAGGATTTCGCGCCGGGCACGGACGAGCACGCGGCGCTGGGGAAGATTCTGAACGACGCATTTGCACGCGGCCTGCGCTACCTCACCGACCAGGACGCGCGCCCGGCGGGATCTTCCAGCTCGCTCGCACATCTCTGGGATACGGGCGCGAACGCGGTGGACGAGCTGAACCGGCTGATGCAGGTGCGCGCGGCGGCGCTGCGGCGTTTTGGCGAGAACAACATCCGCGAAGGCGCGCCGCTGGCGTCGCAAGAAGAGGCCCTGGTGCCGCTGTACATGCTGCACCGCTACCAGGTGGAGGCGGCGAGCAAGCTGGTGGGCGGGATGGATTACACGTTTGCGCTGCGCGGCGACGGGCAAACGCCCACGCAGATCGTTGCGCCGGCGGAACAGAGACGGGCGCTGGCGGCGGTGCTGGCCACGCTCCAGCCCGCGGCGCTGGCCTTGCCGGAATCGCTGCTGAAGAGCATTCCGCCGCGCGTGCCGGAGTCGGACCGCGGGCGCGAACTCTTCAAGATTCACACCAGCCCGGCGTTCGACGCCCTGGCCCCTGCGGAAGCCGAGGCCAAGCAGACGCTGCAGTTTCTGTTCAATCCGGAGCGGGCGGCGCGGCTGGTGGAGTTCCACGCGCGCGACGCGGGGAATCCCGGGCTCGAGGAGGTTCTCGACGCGGTGCTGGCCGCGACGTGGAAGGCGCCGCGCGGCACGGGTTATCCCGGGGAAATCGGGCGCGTGGTGGACCAGGTCGCGCTGTACGACTTGATGGCGCTGGCCGCCAACGAACGCGCTTCCGGCCAGGTTCGCGCCGTGGCCGCGCTCAAGCTCGAGGAGCTGAAGAGCTGGCTCACGGCCGCGCAGGCGGGCACGAAAGACGAAGCCGAGCGGGCGCATCTTTTCTTCGCGGCGGCGCAGATCGCGGAATTCCAGAAGAATCCCAAGGCCATCCCCGTGGCTGCGCCGGCGGAGCCGCCGGACGGTCCGCCCATCGGGGGCATGGACGAGGAGATCGATCCGTAGGCTGCGCGGAGAGGTGACTCGTGACTGGTGACTCGTGACTCGTGGAAGAATTGAAAACCGGCAGTTGACAGCTAACAGTTGAAAGTTGAGAGCAAGCGGTTCGGAGAGGTCCCTCGGCTCCCGCTGGTCGCTCGGGACAGACATCTCCGGCCGGGCCGGAGTCCAAACACCGGACCTCATCGGATGTGTGGTTAACCGTAAGACCCCCCACCCCCGGGTATTTTTGTAAGTGCGGATTCCAAAGGACTTTAAGTCGTGCAATTCGTATGTGCGGATTCTAAACGGTTTATAGGCGGTTTTTTTGCAAGTGTGGATTACAAAGGAGTTGCTGGAAATTGCGGCTGGGGCCGGGGAGGGAAAGAAATGGGGCGGCAGGTTTCGAACGAGGAATTGGCGCAACACGAAAAAGGATAGCAGAAGAGTAACTTTAATTCAATAGATTACAAAATAGTATTCGAATGAGTTGTGGAAAAGTATTGGAAAAGACCCGCCTTTGTGTGGCCGCGACGTGAGATGGCGCGAGTGGGAGGCGGGAATGGACGCGTGGCAGGTTCGCGGATAAGATTTGGGCATGATTCAGGAAGATCAAGCGGCGGCACCCATCAGCGAACAAGAAGCTGTGCGGCTGGCCCGGGAAATTTACGGGCTGGAGGTGTCGGCGCGGGCGCTGCCGGGGGAGTACGACCACAATTTTCATCTGACGACATTGGAAACCGTGGCCGCAAAGCGGCCAACGGACGGGCGCGGGTTGGTGCTGAAGGTAATGCACCCGGCGCGGGAGCGGGCGCTGATCGATCTGCAGTGCGGGGCGCTGCAGCATCTGGCGCGGCGGGCGCCGCAACTGGCGCTGCCGCGGGTGGTGGCGGCGCGCAACGGGGAGGCCTACCAGAGCCTTACCGTTGCCGATGGCACGCAGCGGCTGGTGTGGATGCTGACGTACGTGCCGGGGACGGTGCTGGCGGAAGCGCGGCCGCACGCGCCGGAACTGCTGGAAAGCCTGGGGCGGCTGCTGGGGGAGATGACGGCGGGCCTCGCGGATTTTGCGCATGCGGCGGCGCAGCGGGAGTGGAAGTGGGACTTGGCGCGGGCGGGATGGATCCGCGGGTATCTGCAGCACATTGCGGATCCGGGGCGGCGGGCGCTGGTCGAGCGGTTTCTCTCCCTGTACGAAAGCGAAGTGGTGCCGGCGCTGGGGCGGCTGCGGCGCAGCGTGATCTACGGGGACGCCAACGACTACAACGTGCTGGTGGGCGAGGCCTGGCCGCAGCCGCGGCAGGCCGTCAGCGTGATCGACTATGGCGACATGCACCACAGCGTGACCGTGGCGGAGCTGGCGGTGGCCGTGGCCTACGCCATCCTGGGGAAGAAGGAGCCGCTGCGGGCGGCGGCAGCGGTGATTGCGGGGTATCACCGGGCGTTTCCGCTGCGCGAGGAGGAAGTGGCGCTGCTGTATGCGCTGGCGGGGGCGCGGCTGGCGGTGAGCGTGGTGAATTCGGCGCATCGCAAGACGCTGAAGCCGGATGATCCGTACGTGACGATCAGCGAGGCGCCGGCCTGGGAGGCGCTGGAGAGTCTGGCGGAGATTCATCCGCGGTTTGCGCACTACATGTTCCGCGCGGCCTGCGGGATGGCGCCGGTGCCGCAGAGCGGTGCGGTGCGGCGGTGGCTCGCGGAGAACGCGGGGACCGCGGCTGCGCTGCTGGATACCGATGTGCGCCGGACGCCGCTGCGCGTGTTTGATCTCAGCGTGGGCAGCACGCTGCTGGGCGCGGACCCGCGCGCGGCGGAGACTGCGGCGCTCACGGAAACGATTTTCCAGGAGATGAAGAAGGCCGGCGCCGCGGTGGGCGTGGGGCGGTACGACGAGGCGCGGCTGCTGTACACGTCGTCCATTTTCGGGGCCGGCGACAATCCCACCGACGAGCGGCGCACGATTCACCTGGGCCTGGACCTTTTCGTGGAGCCGGGAACGCCGATTTATGCGCCGCTCGAGGGCGTGGTGCACACGGTGGCCAACAACACGGCGCTGCTGGACTACGGGCCGCTGGTGATTCTGCGGCATGGGACGAGCGACGGCGTGCCGTTCTTCACGCTCTACGGGCACCTCACCGAGGACACGCTGAGCGGGCTGCATGCCGGGCAGCACGTGGCCCGGGGGCAGCGCATTGGCCGCGTGGGCACGGCGGCGGAAAACGGGGGCTGGGCGCCGCACGTGCATTTCCAGGTGATCGTGGACCTGCTGGACCGCGGCGCGGATTTTCCCGGCGTGGCCTATGCCGCGGAGCGCGCGGTGTGGCGCGATCTTTCGCCCGATCCGAATCTGCTGCTGGGGATTCCCGCGGAGCGGTTTCCCGCACCGGCGCCGGACCCGGAGGCGACGCTGGCGGCGCGGCGGACGCTGCTGGGACCGAGCCTGAGCATCTCGTACCGGAAGCCGCTGAAGATCGTGCGCGGGTGGATGCAGTATCTCTACGACGACACGGGGCGGGCGTACCTGGACGTGTACAACAACGTGCCGCTGGTGGGGCACAGCCATCCGCGGGTGGTGCGCGCGGCGCAGAAGCAGCTGGCGCTGCTCAACACCAACACGCGGTATCTGCATGACAATGTGGTGCGCTACGCGGAGCGGCTGACGCGGCGGATGCCCGCGCCGCTGCGCGTCTGCTACTTCCTGAACTCGGGCAGCGAGGCCAACGAGCTGGCGCTGCGGCTGGCGCGCACGCACACGGGGCGGGAGGACGTGATCGTCCTCGAACACGCCTATCACGGGCACACCAATACGCTGATCGATGTGAGCCCATACAAGTTCGAGGGGCCCGGGGGGCGCGGGCGCAAGCCGTGGGTGCACGTGGCGCCGCTGGCCGATGACTACCGCGGGGCGTACCGGCGCGAGGATAAGGAAGCCGGGGCGAAGTACGCGCGGCACGTGGCGGAGATTCTCGAGCGCGTGCGTGGGGAGGGGCGCGGCGTGGCCGCGTATCTTGCGGAGACGCTGCCGAGCGTGGGCGGGCAGATTGTGTTCCCGCCGGGGTATCTGGCGGAGGCCTACCGGCACGTGCGCGCGGCGGGCGCGGTGTGCATCGCCGACGAAGTGCAGGTGGGCTTCGGGCGGCTGGGCACGCACTTCTGGGGCTTTGAGACGCAGGGCGTGGTGCCGGACATCGTGGTGCTGGGAAAGCCGATCGGGAACGCGTTCCCGCTGGCGGCGGTGGTGACGACGGCGGAGATTGCGGCGTCGTTTGCGAACGGGATGGAGTTTTTCAGCACCTTCGGAGGGAATCCGGTGGCGTGCGCGGCGGGGCTGGCGGTGCTGGATGTGCTGGAGGAGGGACACCTGCAGGAACAGGCGCTGCGCGTGGGCCAGCATTTCATCGCCGGGCTGAAAGCGCTGGCGGGGCGGCACGCGCTGATCGGCGACGTGCGCGGCTCGGGGCTGTTTCTCGGGGTGGACCTGGTGCGCGACCGCACAACGCGCGCGGCGGCGACGGAAGAAGCCGGCTACGTGGTGAACCGCCTGCGCGACTGCGGCATCCTGGCGGGGACGGACGGGCCGCAGCACAACGTGCTGAAGCTGCGGCCGCCGCTGGTGTTTACCGAGGGCGACGCGGATTTCTTTGTGGACACGCTGGACGCGATTCTTGCCGAGGACGCAGTGCAGCCGCGCCACTGAGCGTTCCAGCCGAAACTCGAAATGCGAAATTCGAAACTCGGCCCTTTTCGGCAAGCTGAGCTGCGCTGGCGAATTTCGATTTGCAAACCGCGGATTTCCTTTTTTCAGCATTGACAGGCGCCTTTCACTTCGCACTACTTGACAAGGCGGTTACCCTGCACGTAGGCTCGGCACGCGATGGAGCCTGCTGCTTCCCTCTCCTGGCTCGCGCTGACGCTCACCCATGGGCTGGCGGCGCGTCTTGCGGCGCGCCTGCTGCGCCAGTTCGAATCCCCCGAAGGCGTCTTCCGCGCTTCGCTCACCGAGCTGGAAGGGTGCAACCTGCCCGCGCCGGTGGCCCAGGCGATCTTCAAGAAAGAAGCGTTGGCGCGCGCGGAAAAGGAGCTGGCGGGAGTACAGAAGCTGGGCTGCCGGCTGCTGAACTGGACGGAGCCGGAATATCCGCGGACGCTGCTGGAAATCTACGATCCGCCGGTGCTGCTCTACGTGCGCGGGGATGCGCAGATCCTGAACTGCGCGGCGATCGGGATCGTGGGCACGCGGCGGCCGACGCTATACGGCACGCAGATGGCCGAGCGCATCGGGCGGGACCTGGCGGTGCGCGGACTGGTGATCGTCAGCGGGATGGCGCGGGGGATTGACGCGCTGGCGCACCGCGGGGCGCTGGCTGCGCCGGGCGGGCGGGCGATCGGGGTTCTGGGCACGGGCATCGATGTCTGCTACCCCAAGGAGAACAAGAAGCTGTACGAGAAGGTGCTGGAGCACGGGGCGCTGATCAGCGAATTTGCGCTGGGGACGCATCCGGCGCCGGAGAATTTTCCGATGCGCAACCGCATCGTGGCCGGGATGCCGCTGGGGATCGTGGTGGTGGAAGGGGCGCAGTATTCGGGTTCGTTGATTACCTCGCGGCTGGCCATGGAGTACGGCCGGGAGGTGTTCGGAGTGCCGGGGAACGTGACCCAGCCGGTGAGTTTCGCGCCGAACCAGCTGATCAAGCAGGGGGCCAAGCTGGTGACCGGCGCGGAGGACGTGATCGAGGAGCTGCCCACGCCGGTGCGCGCGGCGCTGGTGCAGGCGATGCAACCGGAAGCGGGGCAGGGGAATCTATTGGTTGCGGAGGGGCTGAGCGCGTCCGAGCGCAAGCTCTACGAGCTGCTGAGTTCCGATGAGCCGCTGCCGATTGACGACCTCGTGGAGCGCTCCGGCTTGAACTCTTCGGAAGTTCTCGCTACGCTTTTTGATCTGGAGATGAAAGGCATCGTCCGGCAGCTCCCCGGCAAGCAGTTCAGCAAGGTCCTTCTCTGACGGTTATCGGGTCTTGTGCCGGGCGCCGGACCAGGCCGCCGTCATACACCGACAGGCAGCGCAAGGTAGCGGAAAAGACACAGCGTTCGCCGCCGAACCTTCCTGAATCACGTTCCGGGGTTACAAACATAAACATGGCACGTTCGCTCGTAATCGTCGAATCGCCCGCAAAGGCGAAGACCATCAACAAATATCTGGGACGGGAGTACACCGTCAAAGCGTCGTATGGGCACGTCATGGACCTGCCGAAGAAGACGCTGGGCATTTTGCTGCCCGGGCAAGAGGCCAAGAAGAAGAAAAAGAAGGCCAAGGCCGGAGCCAAGACGAAGGCCGGCAAGGGGAAAGAAGAGAAGCCGGCGCCGCCGCCGGTGGTGGTGACGGACGAAAACATATTCGAGCCGACGCTGGAAGTGATTCCCGGGAAGATCAAGGTGATCGCGGAGCTGAAGAAAGCCGCCGAGGACGCTCCGAACATCTATCTAGCGACGGACCCTGACCGCGAAGGGGAGGCGATCTCCGCGCATCTGCTGGAGACGCTGGCAGCGCGCAAGTCCGACCGCAAGAAGTTCCGGCGGGTGATGTTCAACGAAATTACGCCGAAGGCGATCAAGGCGGCGTTCGAGAAGGCCGGGGAGATCAACACCAGTCTGGTGGATGCGCAGCAGGCGCGGCGGGTGCTGGACCGGCTGGTGGGCTACAAGATTTCGCCGCTGCTGTGGGACAAAGTACGCCGGGGGTTGTCCGCGGGGCGGGTGCAGACTGTGGCGCTGCGGCTGATCGTGGAACGCGAGCAGGAGATTCGCGCGTTCGTGCCCCAGGAATACTGGACGATCCACGCGCTGCTGGATGGCGGGCAGCCGCCGCTATTCGAGGCGCGGCTCACCAAACAGAACGGCAAGGATATCGAGGTTACCAACCAGGCCGAGGCGGAGAAGATCGTCGCGGCGGTGGAAAAGGCGAAGTGGCAGGTCGCCGCGGTCACGCAAAAGGAAAAGAAGCGCAACCCGGTGCCGCCGTTCACGACGTCGAAGCTGCAGCAGGCGGCGTACAACCGGCTGCGCTACACGGCCAAGCGCACCATGGGCATCGCGCAGCGCCTGTACGAAGGCGTGGAGCTGGGGCAGGAAGGCGCCGTGGCGCTGATCACTTACATGCGCACGGATTCGGTGCGGGTTTCGAACGACGCCCTGGAGCAGGTGCGCGAGCTGATTCCGCAGCGCTTCGGGGCGAACTATCTGCCGGAAAAGCCGAATTTCTACAAGTCCAAGAAGGACGCCCAGGAAGCGCACGAAGCGGTGCGCCCGACGGACGTGACGCGCACGCCGGAGGATGTGCGGCCGTTCCTGGAGGACGACACCTTCAAGCTGTACCAGCTGATCTGGCAGCGCTTTGTGGCCTCGCAGATGCTGCCGGCAGTCTTCGACCAGACCACCATTGACATTTCCGCGGGGGAGTACACCTTCCGGGCCAGCGGTTCGGTGCAGAAGTTCGACGGCTTCCTGCGGGTCTACCAGATGCCGGAATCGGCCACGGACCGCGAGGAAGACGAGAAAGACGAAGAGGGAGCGGGCAAGGCGCTGCCGCGGGTGGAAGAGGGGCAGACCCTGCGCCTGGACAAGATCCGCCCGGACCAGCATTTCACGGAGCCGCCGCCGCGCTACACGGAAGCGACGCTGGTGAAGGATCTGGAAGAGAAGGGCATCGGGCGGCCGTCCACGTATGCGTCGATCATCTCGACAATCGTGGAGCGCGAGTACGTGCTGAAGGATCAGGGGCGGTTCACGCCGACGATGCTGGGGGAGCGCGTGAGCGGGCTGCTGGTGAAGAGCTTCGAGGATATTTTCGACGTGTCGTTCACGGCGCGGCTGGAAGAGGAGCTCGACGAGATCGAAGAGGGCACGCTGCCGTGGCGCAAGTCCGTGCAGGATTTCTGGGATAGATTCGAGCTGGACCTGGACAAGGCCGGCGGGGAGATGCAGTCGTACAAGGCAGGCATTCCCACGGGGCAAAAGTGCCCGAAGTGCGACCAGGGCGAGCTGCTGGAGCGCATCAGCCGGCTGGGCTTCTTCCTGGGCTGTTCGCGCTATCCCGAGTGTGACTTCATCCAGGACCTTTCTCCCGAAATCGGGGGCGAGGAAGTGGAAAGCGAGAACACCGTCGAATATTGCGAGACCTGCGGCAAGGAGATGGCCATCAAGCGCGGGCAGTGGGGGCCGTTCCTGGCCTGCACGGGGTATCCGGATTGCCGGACGACGCGGCGGCTGGTGGCGGGGACGCGCAAGGCGCGCCAGCCGGACGAGCCGCTGGATGAGAAGTGCTCGTTGTGCGGCACTGGCCTGGTGAAGAAGCACGGGCGGTTCGGGGAATTCATCGGCTGTTCGGCGTATCCGAAGTGCAAGTACACGCGGCCGATCACGCTGGGGATCAAGTGCCCGAAGTGCGCGGAAGGGGAATTCGTGCGGCGGGGCAGCGCGGGGAAAGGCGGGCGAGGACGGCCGCGGGTCTTCTACGGCTGCTCGCGGTATCCGGAGTGCGACTTCACGACGCCGCACATGCCGGTGGCCGAGCCCTGCCCGAAGTGCGGCGCGGCGTTCATCGTGGAAAAACGCACCAAGGCCGGCAACTTCCGCTCCTGCATCAAGGAAGGCTGCGACTGGGAGATCGTGCTCGGGGAAGGCCAGCCGCAGCCGGAAACGCCCGAGCCCGTGGCCGCCAAACCTTAAGTAGCGAACGGCTCTGCCGTTATCCGATGGGGCCAGGAGGCCTGGTAGCGCCGGCGGGGCACGGGCGGGGCCTAGGCCCGTGCGAAATGGACCGCCCGCTCTTCCTGCGCCAGGGGCCCTGCGCCATGTGGAACCTCCCCTGCCAATCCGCATACCAGCTGATGCAACTGTGCCTATAATGCAGGGATAAGAGTGAAAGGGCCCTGCCGGGAATGAAACAAGCTGCCAAGAAATATCTGGAGTATCTGCAGTCGGTGCGGAACTCGTCGCCGCACACGATCCTGAATTACGGCAAAGACCTGGCACAGTTCTTGGCCTATCTTTCGCCGCCGGGCGCGCAGCTGCCCGCGCTCCCGGCCATCACCCACCATGTCGTCCGTGAATATGTCGCGCACCTGCACGAGCAGGAGCTGCAGAAGAGCTCGATCGCACGGAAGCTGGCGGCGCTGCGGTCGTTCTTCAAATACTGCGTGCGCGAAGCGCTGCTGAAGGAAAATCCCGCGCGGCTGGTGGCCACGCCGAAGCTGCCTAAGCGCATCCCTTCCGTCCTTTCCGCCGAGGAGATGAACCTGTTTCTGAATCAGCTCGCCGGGATGGGCCCCACGGCCGCTGCTGCAGCGGGTGCGGGAAGGCGCCTGGTGCGTACGGGGCCGGCCACGCCGCGCGCGGAACGCCGCGCCCGGGAAGACGCCACGCTGCTGCTGCGGCGGGACCGCGCGCTGCTGGAGCTGCTCTACGCCGCGGGGCTGCGCGTCAGCGAGCTCACGGGGCTGAACCTGGCGGACATCGAGCGCAAGGAACGCATGCTGCGGGTGTGCGGCAAGGGCGATAAGGAGCGCATCGTGCCTTACGGCACAAAGGCCCAGGAAGCTCTGGAGGCTTACTGGCCGGTGCGCGAGCAGCTCCTGCAGCAGGCGCAGGGGACGCGGCTGCCGCACGCCGAAGCGGTGTTTCTGAATTACGCAGGGCAGCGGCTGACGCAGCGGTCGGTGGGGCGCATCGTGAAGAAATACGTGCGGCTGGCGAACGTGAACTGGGATTTGCACCCGCACTCGATGCGGCACGCGTTTGCGACGCACCTGCTGGCCGACGGGGCGGACTTGCGCGTCATTCAAGAGCTGCTGGGGCACCAGTCGCTCTCCACCACGCAGAAATACACGCACGCCTCGATCCGCCAGTTGATGGATATCTACGACAAAGCGCACCCGCACGCGTGAGGTGCCGGGCGTGGCGTGGTTCCCGTGCGCTCCGCTTCCAGCTTCTTGGCACTTGCAGTACCATTTATTTCTGTGACCGCGAAGCGGTCAACAGGCCCCTACCCACGCATAGATAGGATCGAACTTTGCTTACTCTCTTTTCCCGGATGTCGCTCTGCGCGGTCTGTGTTCTCGGTGGTTTTCTCCTCGTGCCGCGCGGGGCGGCGCAGGACAACTACGAGATCCAGGTGTACGGTTACGACCAGGTGCCGCCGCACCACACCATGGTGGAGCTGCACAGCAACTTCACGATCAACGGATCGAAGAGCAGCGACAACGGACTGCTGCCCACGCACCACGCGCTGCACGAAACGCTGGAGATCACCCACGGCTTCAGCGAGTGGTTCGAGACCGGCTTCTACATCTTCACCTCCTCGCGGAGCGGCAACGGCATCGATTTTGTGGGCACGCACATCCGGCCGCGGGTGCGCGCGCCGGAAATATGGCACTGGCCCGTGGGCGTGAGCCTGTCGAACGAGATCGGCTACCAGCGGCGGACGTTCTCGACCGACACCTGGACGTGGGAGATGCGCCCGGTGGTGGATAAGCAGCTGGGAAAGTGGTATCTGGCATTCAATCCGGCGCTGGAGCGCGCCATCCACGGGGAAAACACCGGGCGCGGCTTCGCTTTTTCTCCGAATTTCAAGGTGGGCTACGACTTCACGAAAAAAATCTCCGGCGGGATCGAATATTACGGGGCCCTGGGGCCGATCACCGGCTTCGATCCGCTGCGCGAGCAGCAGCACCAGATCTTTCCAGTGGTGGACCTGAACGTTTCGCCCAAGTGGGAGATCAATTTCGGGCTGGGCGCCGGACTCACTTCCTCCACCGACCACTTCCTGGCCAAAATGATCCTCGGCTACCGCTTCGATTTCTGATCCCCCCGCGCTCCGGCGGCCAATATGGCCGCGCCGCACGTCCTGCGCAGCGCGAAAACGCGTTGTCTCTTTGCCGCAGATTGCGCAACCTTGTGGCAAATGATTTTCCGCCTCGCCCTGGCGCACGCCCCGGAGCACGTCGAGTCGGCCCGCGGACTCTTCCGCGAATACGCCGCGTCACTGGGACTGGACCTCTCCTTTCAGTATTTCGAGAGCGAGCTGCGCGACCTGCCGGGGGAGTACGCGCCGCCGCGTGGCCGGCTGTTCCTCGCTTTTGAAGCAGAGCGGGAAGCCGGGTGTGGCGCGCTGCGCCCGCTGGACGAAGAGATCTGCGAAATGAAGCGCCTGTATGTGCGGCGCGAATTCCGGGGGCGGGGGCTGGGGCGGCAACTGGCCGAGACGCTCATTCAAGAGGCGCGGGAGATTGGTTACCGCGCCATGCGCCTGGATACCTTGCCGGTGATGCCCCAGGCGCAGGAACTCTACCGCATGCTGGGCTTCGTGGAGATCGCGGCGTACCGCTACAACCCGGTGCCGGACTCGCGATTCCTGGAACTTGACCTGACCGTCTAGCAGCCATCTCCTAAATACGTCAGGAGGATGAAGGTTTCTAGAGACAGCCCTGGAGGAAATCGGCCAGGACGGCGTTGAACTCGCGGAAGGCGGCGTCTTCGCTGTGCGGGCAGTGGCGGCCGTTTTCGATGAAGTGCAGCGCGCTTTGCGGAAGGACTTGCTGCACGCGCTCCATTTCGCCCGGCTCGGTGCGCGGATCGAGGCGCCCGTGGAGGAACAGCGCGGGCACCTGCAAATCGCCCAGCTGCCCGTCATAAAAATCCTCCTCCGGCCCGCTTGCTCCCTCTCCGATGCGTTTCCACACCCGGCTATGGCGCCGGACCACTTCCTGCCAGCGGGGATCTCCGTGTTCTCCCGCCAGAATGCGGTGGGTTTCCTCCCCCAGATCCCCGGGCTGCTCCGCAAAGCGCGCAAAAAATGGCCGCGAGGAGGGTTTGGCCCGCCAATAGTGGAACGCCTCGAGAATCAAACACCGGCAGCGCTCCGGCGCCGCCAGCCCGATCATGGCCGCAATCACTGCTCCGTCGCTGTGGCCCCAGATGATGCATTTGGCGATGCCCAGGGCATCGAGGAACGCCAGGGTTTCCGCGGCGGCGCGGTGGTGGAAATCGAGCGGCATCTCCCCGGTTACATGCGTGGATTGGCCGTAGCTGGAACGGTCCGGCATCAGGAAGCGGTAGCGGCCGCCGAACTCTTGGATCTGGCGGTCGAGGGGATAGTAGCCATAGCCCCAGCCGCCGTGGAGATAGAGGAGGGGAATGCCCTGTCCGGCTTCGCGATAGTGGATGTGCACGGGGCTCAGGCCCGGGGCGTGCGGCGACGCGTGCAGTTTCAAAAAGGGCATAAAGTGGGTCGCGGAAGGGCCGCGCCGCGCAGATGGCCGCACGCTGGCCCGAAGCTCGTTGCCGCTGCCAGGTACGATACGACAGGCGGAGGGCTCTCTCCAAGCGCGGCGCGACGGGGAGGTGCTGCGTTTTGTGCGGGTTCGGGGGATTTGCGCGCGCCGCTGCGGCCAGCGTCCCGGGAGACCGCTGCGCGGGGCGCCCAGCCCGAACTTCCCGCGTTTGTTCACGTTGACGATACCCGCATTGGTCCGTATAATTAACGTTTGTCTCTAGAACTTGGAGGGCAGATGTACGCCGTTATTCAGAGTGGGGGAAAGCAGTATCGCGTGACGCCGGGCGAGACCGTGCGCATCGAGAAGCTCACCGGCAAAGTGGGTTCGAAAATCACGTTTGATAAGGTGCTGGCCGTGCACACCGACGACAAGAAGGTCGTCGCCGGCGCGGAGACCGCCAAGGCCTCGGTGAGCGGAAAGATCGTGGGCCTGGTGAAAGGTCCCAAGCTGACCGTACTCAAGTTCAAGAAGACCAACCAGTACAAGATTCAGCGCGGTCACCGGCAGCATTACACGGCCGTCGAGGTTGGCGAAATCAAGCTGTAGGGCCGGCAGGCCCGGAGCGACGCGCAGGGGCTGCGCGCAGGTTTTCCAAGAAAAGGAACAGGTCATGGCACACAAAAAAGGCGGCGGTTCGTCCGTAAACGGCCGCGATTCACATGGACAAAGGCTGGGCGTGAAGCGCTTCGGCGGGCAGTTGGTCAATGCGGGGACGATTCTGATTCGCCAGCGCGGCACCAAGCACAAGCCCGGCTTGAACGTGGGCAAGGGCAAGGACGACACGCTCTTCGCGCTGGTCACCGGCATCGTGCGCTTCGAAGATAAGGGCCGCGGCGGGCGGTTTATCAGCGTGCTCCCGGCCGCACCGGCGCCGTCCGCTCCCGTCGCGAGCTAACCGCAGGTTCAGGTTTGTGCAGGGGCGGACGGAAGTCCGCTTGCTTCGCTTCCGCGGTCCGGCCCTCCGGACCGTTTTTTTTGTCTACGCGGGATTGGGATTTTGCCCTCCATGCTGAGGCGAACCGATGAGCTTCGCCTCAGAATCGCAACCGGTCCGCCATCGTCCAAATTCAGCGGGGGCATAGACTCGCGAGTTGAGGTCCTTCGACCTCGACCCGGCCGGGTTTCCCGACGACCGGCGCCGTGCGCGTGTGGCATTCCACGCAGCCCTGGCGTATTCTTTGCGTGTTGAAAGGAATTTTCCGTGTTTGTTGACGAAGCAAAAATCTACATCAAAGCCGGCGACGGCGGAGACGGCTGCGTGGCCTTCCGCCGCGAAAAATACGTGCCCCGCGGCGGCCCCTCGGGGGGCGACGGCGGGCACGGCGGCAGCATTTACCTGGAAGCCGACCCCAACGACAACACCCTGCTGCGTTACCGCTACAACCGCGAATTCAAGGCCGAGCGCGGGCGCCACGGCGAAGGTTCCAACTGCAGCGGGCCCTCCGGCGCGGACATGATTCTCAAGGTGCCCGTGGGCACGCTGATTTTCGACGAGCAGACCGGGGAGACGCTGGCGGATCTGGCGGCGCCGGGACAGCGCTTCTTAGTGGCCCAGGGCGGGCGGGGCGGGCGCGGCAACCAGCATTTCGCGAAGCCCTGGCATCAGGCGCCGCGCGAAGCGGAAGACGGCGGGAAAGGCGAAGAGCGCCACCTGCGCCTGGAATTGAAGCTGCTCGCGGACGTCGGCCTGGTGGGATTTCCGAACGCGGGCAAGTCCACGCTGATCTCGGTGATCTCCGCGGCGCGGCCGAAGATCGCCAGCTATCCGTTTACGACACTGCAGCCCAACCTCGGCGTGGTGAACGCCGACGGGGGAGGCGGCAAGGAGCTGGGACGCACATTTGTGGTCGCCGACCTGCCCGGACTGATCGAAGGAGCGCACCTGGGCGCGGGGCTGGGAATCCGCTTCCTGCGCCACGTGGAGCGCACGCGGCTGCTGGTGCACCTGATCGACACCAGCGAGGCCACGGATCAGGACCCCGTGCAGGCGTTCGAAATCATCTGCGGGGAGCTGCGGGCCTTCAGCGAATCGCTGATGGCCAAGCCCATGATCGTGGTGGCCACCAAGCGCGACGCCACCACCGACACCACGCGCCTGGAGCAACTGCGCGACTTTTGCCGCGCGCGCGGCCTGGAATTTCACGCCATTTCCGCGGCCGCCGGGGAAGGGGTGCGCGAACTGGTGCGTGGCATTGCCGACGCCCTGGACAAAATTCCGCGCACCTTCGGGGAAACGCCGCTGGACTTGCCGGGCGACGAGGTCGAAAATAGCCCCGTGCGCGACGCGCTCCCAGATCCGGTCAAAGAGAGTTGATGACACCCTGCACATGTGTGACCGCAGAGCGGTCAACTTCACGTATGACCGCAAAGCGGTCAGCCCGGGAGGCGCGTTGACCACTCCGCAGGCGCAGCGCACTGCCGCTCGACAGCATCCCCGGCGCATCGCCATTTTCGGCGGCTCCTTCGATCCGGTGCACAACGGCCATCTGGCCATCGCGCGAGCGGCCGACCGGCGCTTCACCTTCGACGAACTGCATTTCGTTCCCGCCAGCCGGCCGCCGCACAAGATGAAGGAACACCTGGCGCCGTTTCCCCACCGTTTCGCGATGATCGCGCTGGCCTGCGCCGAGCACCCGCACTTCGTGCCCTCGCTGGCCGAAGCCGGCGACGATTTCAGCGCGCACCAGTTGTACTATTCCGTGGACACCGTGCGCCATTTCAAGCAGCTCTATCACACCCCGGGCGACCGGCTCTTTTTCATTCTGGGCGCCGACGCTTTTCTGGATATCCCCACCTGGCACGAATACGAAACGCTGCTGGGCCTTTGCGATTTCATCGTCGCCAACCGCCCGGGCATCCGCATGGACGCGCTGCGCCTGGTCATTCCCCCGGAGTTGCACGGCCGGCCGGCGGCGCGCTCCGCGGACCCGCCTGCGCCGGAGCAGGAGCAGGAAGCGCCGGTCGTGGCGCGATTGCGCCGCACCAGCGTCTATCTCCTGGACAATGTGTCCAGCGAAGTCTCCGCGACGGACGTGCGCCGGCGCTGCCACCGGCGGCAGTCCATTCATGGACTTGTTTCCGCGCGCGTCGAGGAATACATTCTCAAGCAGGGCCTGTACCGGTGAAACTCGAATCTTTGCCCCAGAGCGTGCGCCTCGCGGTGGAGGCGGCGCAGAACAAGAAAGCCGCGGGCATTGTCGTGCTCGATCTGCGAGGTCTGGGCGCATTCACGGAATTCTTCGTCATCTGCACGGCCTTCAGCACGCCGCAGGTGCAGGCGGTCTGCCAAGAGGTCGAGGAGCAGCTCCACAAAATAGGCCGCTCGCCCGCACACCGAGAAGGGCGCACCTCCTCGGAGTGGGCCCTGCTCGACTTTGGGCGCTTCGTGGTGCACGTTTTTGGCGAGCAGGCCCGCCGCTTTTATGACCTGGAGCGGCTGTGGCGCTCCGCTCCGCGCCTGGAAATTCCCGGTGAGCCGCCGCCGCATCCCGCGCCCGGCTCCGCCTCCGAGGAGCTCCACCCATGACGCTCCTCCGCGCGTTCCGCGGGGGCCTGTAGCATGGCCCTCAGCGAGCGCCTGACCTGGATCGCCGAAGACCCTGCCTCGCAGCGCCTGCTGGAGGTGGCCAAGAAGGTCGCCGAGGCCTCGGCCACGCTGCTGATCAGCGGGGAAAGCGGCACGGGCAAGGATCACTTCGCGCGCTACGTGCACGAACTCGGCCCGCGGCGCGATGCGCCGTTTCTGAAAATCGACTGCGCCAGCCTGCCGCCGCACCTGGTGGAGAGCGAGCTCTTCGGGCACGAGCGCGGGGCCTTCACCGGGGCCGTCGAGCGCAAGCTGGGGCGCCTGGAGATGGCCGGCGCCGGCACCATCGTCCTCGACGAAGTGGCCGCGCTGGATGCCTCGGCCCAGGCCAAGCTCCTGCGGGTCCTGCAGGAACGCAGCTTTGAGCGCCTGGGCGGCACGGAGACGCTGCACATCGCGGCGCGCCTCATCGCCCTGACCAACACCGATCTGCCCGCGGCCGTGGCCGCCGGGCGCTTCCGGGAGGACCTCTATTTCCGGCTCAACGTGCTGAGCATTGTTGTGCCGCCGCTGCGCCAGCGCCCCGCGGACATTCTCCCGCTGGCCGAGCATCTCCTGGCCACGCTGCGCGTGGTCCACGGGCGCCCCGGCGCCACGCTCAGCGAAGCCGCGCGCCGCCTGCTCACCGCCTATGCCTGGCCCGGCAACATCCGCGAACTGCGCAACGTTCTGGAGCGCGCCCTGGTTTTTTCCGACGGCGGCCCCCTGGAACCCGGGAATTTTCCGGAAGCCCTGCGCGCCGCCGCCGGCTCGGCGGCCACTTTGAGCGGGCTGCGCTCGTTGGAGCAGATCGAGCAGGAAGCCATTGCGGCCACGCTGGAGGCCACGCACTACGGCATCTCGCGCGCCGCGGAGATTCTGGGGATCAGCCGGAAGACGCTGCTGGAGAAGCGAAAGAAGTATGGGTTGAAGTAGTTTTTCGCGGTTGTGATTCGAGGAAAGCCACAGCCGACAGTTCACAGTTGAAAGTTAAAAGTTGAAAGCGAAGACAGGACTCCTGGAACGGCCAGGTTACTTTCCACTGTCGACTGTGACCTCCATTCTCCAGCGGTCACGAGTCCCCTGACTGCGCTAAAGTACATCTCATGCGCATCCGCCTGCTTATGCTTGGCAAGACCCGCCGGCCGGAGCTGCGCGCGCTGCTCGAGGACTACACCAAGCGCATCAGCCGGCACGCGTCCATCGAGGCCGTGGAGCTGCGCGACTCCGCCGCGGCGCTGAAGAAGCTCGACGCGGACCGCGCCGCCACCATCGTCTTACTGGACGCCGAGGGAAAGCAGCCCGCCTCGGAAGCCTTTGCCAAATGGATCGGGGAGCTGCGCGACCGCGGCACCCGCGAGCTGGTCTTCCTCTGCGGCGGAGCTGAAGGTTTTCCCGAAGAGCTGCGCCGCCGCGCCCAGCACAAGCTCTCACTCAGCGCCATGACCTTCTCCCACGAGCTGGCCCGGGTCATGCTGGCCGAGCAGCTTTATCGGGCCTTTGCCATCCTCTCCGGGGGTCCGTACCCCAAGTAGGGGCATCCGCAGCGCATCTCCAGGCAGGGGCACGATGCGGCGGGTGCCTACGGTCGAAGCCGGTAGCACAGGCTTCAGCCTGTGCGCCCGGATCGGTGGGCACAGACTGAAGTCTGTGCTACTGCGCTTGACGTTTCGCGCGGGTGCCGCCAAACTCTTATCTTTTCAGCGCCTCCAGGGTTCGCGGAGAGGGAACGCATGCCGGAACAGAAGGGACTGCTGATCGTTTACACCGGGCCGGGGAAGGGCAAGACGACCTGCGCGCTGGGCGCGGCCTTCCGCGCCGTGGGGCAGGGGCTGCGAGTGCTCATGGTGCAGTTCATCAAGGGGTCCTGGCACTACGGGGAGCTGGACGCGGCCAAGATGCTGGGCGACGACAAATTCGAGATCCGGCCCATGGGCCGGGGGTTCATCAAGGTGGGCGGGGCGGAGACCGATCCGGAGGACATCCGGCTGGCGCGGGAGTGCTGGCAGACCGGGCGGGAGGCCATCTACAGCGGGAAATACGACCTGGTGATCCTGGACGAAATCAACTACGTGATCGGCTATAAGATGCTGGAAGCAGAGGAGATCGTGGCGGAGTTGCAAGGGCGGCCGGAGCGCATCCACGTGATCTGCACGGGGCGGAACGCCCATCCCAGGCTGGTGGAGGCGGCCGACCTGGTGACCGAAATGCGCGAGGTGAAACACCCCTACACCAAGGGTATACTGGCGCAGCGGGGAATCGACTATTAGCCGGGGTGCGAGACGGCTGTCGAGGCGGACTTTAGGCCAGCCATCGTCTTCCGGCGGCTTTTAACTGTGAACTATTAACTGTCAACTTTTCTTATGCCCTGGTTCAAACGCGAAAAAAAGTCGATCGATCAGGCCACGCCGCCCGAGGAGCGCCGGGTGCGCACCGAGGGCTTGTGGGTGAAGTGCGAGTCCTGCCGCGGCATCGTCTTCCGCAAGGACCTCGAGGAAAACCTGCACGTCTGCCCGAAGTGCCAGTTCCACTTCAAGATGGGGGCCACGAAGCGCCTGGAGATGCTCCTCGACAGCCGCTGGATCGAACACGACGCCGGAATGACCTCCACCGACCCGCTCAAGTTCGTGGACACCAAGCCGTACGCCGCGCGGCTCAAGGACGCCCGCAAGAAGCTGGGAATGAACGACGCCATTATCACCGCGGAGGGCAAGCTCAACGGGCGGCCGGTGGTGTGCTGCGCCATGGAATTCGCGTTTATCGGGGGTTCGATGGGCGCGGTGGTGGGCGAGAAGGCCACGCGGGCCATTGAACTGGCCATCGAGACGCGCCAGCCGCTCATCATCGTTTCCTGCTCCGGCGGGGCGCGCATGATGGAAGGCACGATCAGCCTGATGCAGCTGGCCAAGGTTTCCGCGGCGCTGGCGCGGCTGGACGAGGCTCGCCTGCCGTATATTTCGATTCTCACCGACCCCACCACCGGAGGCGTCACCGCGAGCTTCGCCATGCTCGGGGACCTGAACATCGGTGAACCCGGCGCGCTCATCGGGTTTGCCGGGCCACGGGTGATCGAGCAGACCATCCGCCAGAAGCTTCCCGAGGGCTTCCAGCGCTCGGAGTTCCTCCTCGAACATGGCTTCCTTGATGCCGTGGTGCACCGCAAAGAGCTGAAGAGCTACGTCAGCACCGCCCTCGAACTGTTGATGGATTAGCCGGAACTCCGTATGAACTACGCCGACGCCGTCCGCTATCTCCTTTCTTTGGGACGGGAGCTGGCCGCGCCGACGCAGGCCGCGGCGGCGAAATTCGACCTGGAGAACATCACCCGCCTCGCCGAGCGCCTGGGGCGCCCCGATCGCGCCTATCCCAGCGCGCACATCGCGGGGACCAACGGCAAGGGTTCGACCGCCGCGTTCCTCGAAGCGATCCTGCGCCGCGCCGGCCTGCGCACCGGACTGTACACCTCGCCGCACCTGGAAAAGATCAACGAGCGCATTCGCCTCTCCGGGGAAGAGCTCTGCGACGAGGCCTTTGCCGCGGCCTTCACGCGCCTCTATCCGCTCATCGAGGAGCTGCTGGCCTCCGGGAGGCTGCGCGCCCACCCCACCTATTTCGAATGCCTCACGGCCATGGCCTTGGAAGTCTTCGCCAGGGAGCACGTGGAGTTCGCAGTCTTCGAAACCGGCCTGGGCGGCCGGCTGGATGCCACCAACATCCTCACGCCGGCGGTGGCGCTCGTCACGCGCATCGATTTCGACCACGAAAACTATCTGGGGCACTCGCTCGCGGAGATCGCCGCGGAAAAAGCGGGCATCCTGAAGGCCGGCGTGCCCGTGGTGGTGGCGCCGCAGCCACCCGAGGCCCGCGCCGTGATCCTGCGCCGCGCCGGGGAGCTGGGCTGTCCGGTAGTGGAGACCGCAGAGGCGTTTCACGTGGAACGGGAATGGCTGGAAAACGGGCGCGCGCGGGCGCTGGTGACGGAGACGGCCTCCGGGGGGAAATTCGAAATGGCGCCGCGCCTGCCCGGACGTTTCCAGTTGCAGAACGCGCTGAGCGCCGTGGCCGCCGCGCGGCTGCTGCAGGCGCGCGGGTTGCGCATTCCGGACGAGGCTCTTGCCGGGGGCATCGCCGCCGCGCAATGGCCCGGGAGGCTGGAGCAACTGCAGTCGCGCCCCGATGTTTACCTGGATGGCGCGCACAATCCGGGCGCGGCGCGCGAGCTGGCCGCCTTCTGGGAGGAGAATTTCGCGGGGCGGCGCATCTGGCTGGTCTACGGGGCGCTGCGCGATAAGGCCGTGGACGAGATTGCCGGGTTGCTCTTTCCCCGCGCCGCGCATGTCCTGCTCACCGAACCGCGCACGGCGCGGGCCCTCTCCGCGCGGCGCCTGGCGGAACTCACCGCGCACCACGCGGCGGAGGTGCAGGTTGTGCCGGATGCCGAGGCGGCGTTGGAGCGCGCGCTGGCCGGCGCCGCGCCGGAGGATGCCGTTTTCCTCACCGGGTCGCTGTATCTCGTCGGGCAGATCCGGCAGTTCTGGAAGAATCGAGCGGATGTCGCGGTGCGCTGAGGGAGTGCGTGCGTTGCGCGGTTGTCTCCGGCAGGGGAGCGATACTTGTCCTGAGCGCAGTCGCAGGATAGCGTGCCCCGGGAGGAAGAGCGCGGGTGCGGAAGCAATCAGAAGGAAAGCGTGAGGAAACCAATGGCTGAAAGCAACAAGCCCCTCGTCGGCATTATCATGGGCTCGCAGTCGGACTGGGAGACGCTCGAGCACACCGTCAAAACTCTTGCCGAATTCGGCGTACCGCACGAGGTCCGTGTCATTTCCGCGCACCGCGCGCCCGACCTGCTCTTCGAATACGCCTCCTCGGCGGAATCGCGGGGCCTCGAACTGATCATCGCGGGGGCCGGCGGTGCCGCGCATCTGCCTGGCATGACTGCGTCCAAGACGGTTCTACCCGTGCTCGGCGTGCCCGTGGAATCCAAGACCCTCAAGGGGCTCGATTCGCTACTGTCCATCGCCCAGATGCCCGCAGGCATCCCTGTCGGCACGCTGTCTATCGGCAAGGCCGGAGCTATCAACGCCGCACTGCTCGCCGCCGCCATTCTCGGCGCAAAGTATCCGGAGATCCGCGAGGCGCTGCGCGCGTTCCGGGCGGCGCAGACGCAGCGCATCCTGGACCATCCCCATCCGGCCGCCGCCGGGCCAGCGCCCAAGACGCCGGGCAGGACACGGCCAGCGGCGAAGGCCGTGGCGCGGCCGCATGCGAAGAGGAAGCCCGCGTGACGATTGGCATCCTCGGCGGCGGACAGCTTGGCTACATGCTCGCTCTCGCGGGTTACCCCCTGGGCCTGCATTTCCGTTTTCTCGATCCCTCGCCGGAAGCCCCGGTGGGGCGCATCGCGCCGCGCGTCACCGCAGACTATACGGACCACCGGGCGCTGGAAAAATTCGCCCACGGCCTGACGCTGGTCACCTACGAATTTGAAAACGTGCCGGTGGAATCGGTGCGCTTCCTTGCCGAACGCGTCCCGGTCTATCCCCCGTCCGCGGCGCTGGAGACCGCGCAGGACCGGCGCAGCGAAAAACAGCTCTTTCAGAAGCTGGAGATTCCCACGGTGGAGTTCGCCGAAGTGAATTCACCCGCGGGGCTCGACGCGGCCGTGGAGCAGATCGGCCTGCCCGCGGTGCTGAAGACCTGCCGCATGGGCTACGACGGGAAAGGGCAGTGGATCTTGCGCGGGCTCGAGGATGTGGCCGGGGCCAAGGCGGAAATTCCCGGCGAGCCGCTGCTGCTGGAAAAGTTCACGCCCTTCACCCGCGAGGTTTCGCTTCTCGCCGTGCGCTCCACGAAGGGCGAGACGGCCTTCTACCCGCTGGTAGAGAATCACCATCGCGGGGGCATCCTGCGGCTTTCGCTGGCGCCCGCGCCGCGCCTGACGGCCGCTCTGCAGCGCGCCGCCGAGGACTATGCGCGGCGCATCCTGGAAGCTCTCGGCTATGCCGGAGTGCTGGCCATCGAGTTTTTCGAATGCGAGGGCCGCCTGCTGGCCAACGAAATGGCTCCGCGCGTGCACAATTCCGGGCACTGGACGATCGAAGGCGCGGCGGCAAGCCAGTTCGAAAATCATGTGCGCGCAATCCTGGGGCTGCCGCTGGGCTCGACCGCCGCGCCGGGCGTTTCGGCCATGCTCAATCTGATCGGCGAGGTGCCGGAGCCCGCCGAGGTCCTCGCCGTGCCCGACGCGCACCTGCATCTCTACGGCAAGACGCCGCGGCCCGGGCGCAAATTGGGGCACGTCACGCTGCGCGCGGCCTCCGCGCCGGAGCTGGCGGCGCGGCTCGCCGCTTTGCCGGCGTTTTTCCACCGGCCGGAGTTCTGCTTGGAGGCCATGCCCCGGCACTCGGCTCCGCGCAGTGCCAGAAGTAATTGATAACAGGTGTTTTAGTATGCGCCTGAAGCATTGGCGCAGGAGGGCAGGGGGCCGGCCTCCGACCGGGTCGGAACGGGTTGCGCTGGTGTCACTAGGCCGCGGTTGCCGCTCTTCCGGCTGGGTGTTAGGATTTGACCTTCCATGTCCCCTGCCGTGACGCAAGAGAACAATAACTTGTGCGACCGCGAAGCGGTCAACCATTTCCGTGACCGCGAAGCGGTCAACACCAACCGGCCGGGCCCTGATTCCTCCCGGCCGCGTGTCGGCGTCCCCTGGCGCACCAGCCAGGAGGAAGCCGCCGGCAATCATCCTAAGATCGCGAATTATCTTCGTGCGGTGCAAGAAGCGGGCGGCGTCCCCGTGCTGCTTTCGCTGCAGGATCCGCAGAAGCTGCAGCGGGAGTTGCCGGGGCTCGATGCGTTCGTGCTTCCCGGCAGTCCCAGCGACGTGGAACCGGCGCGGTACGGGGCGGCGAACCGGGGCCACTCCGCGGAGCCCGACGCCCAGCGCGAAGCCACCGACACGGCCATCCTGCAGCACGCGTTTGCGGCGAAGAAGCCGGTGCTGGCCATCTGTTATGGCTGCCAGCTTCTGAACGTTTATCTCGGAGGCACGCTGATTCAGGACATTTCCAGCGAGCTGGCCACGAGCACGGCGCACCGCAAGACGGACGTTGTTTTGAGCGACCGCAAAGCGGATGTTGTTTTGGGCGACCGCAAAGCGGTCGACGTGCCGCCGCCGGAGGACGACCCGCGCCACGCGGCGGCGTTCGAAGCGGGCAGCCGCCTGGCGGCGCTAGCCGGCGGGGAGCGCGCAGAGATCAACAGTTCGCACCACCAGGCGATCGCCGCGCCGGGGAAGAATCTGCGGGTCACCGCGCGCGCTCCCGACGGGATCATCGAAGGCGTGGAGTGGACGGGCGACAGCAACTGGGTGGTCGGCGTGCAATGGCACCCCGAGCGCATGGCCGGCGATCCGCTGGCCGAGCGGCTGTTTCGTGATTTCGTCGCGGCCGCCGTGAAACGGCCGTGTAGCGCCGGGCATTAGGCCGGCATCTTTGGCGGCAGGCCCGCAGGACGCGGCGCGAGTTTCGTTTTTCGAATTTCGTATTTCGCTCATTCATTTTCGGGGGACGCATGATTTCACTGGCAGGCAAGGCAGCTCTTATCACCGGCGGGTCACGCGGCATCGGCGCCGCCGCCGTCAAGCTCTTCGCGCAGGCGGGCGCGGACGTTCTCTTCAACTATCACCGCAACAAGGAGGCGGCGCTCCAGGTGGAGACCGAGGCGCGCAAGCACGGCACGCGCGTGGAAGCGTTCAAGGCCGACTGCGGCAAGATGCTGGACAATAAAAAGCTGGTGGAGCAGTGCCTGGCGCGGCTGGGGCGCCTGGACATCGTGGTGGCTAACGCCGGCGTCTGGAATCTCGAGGACCTGCCCATCGAGAAGATGACCGAGGCGCAGTGGGACGAGATGATGCGTGTCAACCTCAAGAGCGTGTATTCCATCATCCACTACGCCGTGCCGCACATGATCAAGCAGAAAGGCGGGCGCATCATCCCCATCAGCTCGACGGCCGGGCAGCGCGGGGAGGCGTTCCACACGCATTATGGGGCCTCCAAGGGCGGCATCATCAGCTTCACCAAGGGCCTGTCCACCGAGCTGGCCCGCCACAACATCCTGGTCAATTGCGTGGCCCCGGGCTGGGTGGCCACGGACATGTCCAATCCCGTCCTGGAGACCAAGGCCGGCGCCAAGATGGCGGCCAGCGTTATCCCCCTGGGCCGCCCCGCCACCGCCGAGGAGATTGCCGGACCGATTCTCTTTCTGGCCTCCGACCTGGCCAACTTCATGACCGGAGAGATCATCAATGTAAATGGAGGATCTGTCTTGTGCGGCTGAGAACTCTGGCTCTGGCGGTGTTGATCCCGGCCCTGTGCGGCGCGGCGGCGCCGCGCGCCGCGGCGCAAAATCCGGATATGCTCATGCCGGAGGTGTCCACGGCGAAAGCCAAGCAGCTGCTGCAGCAGATGATCCAGGCGCTGGGCGGGCCGGCCTATCTGCGGGTGCGCGAAAGCGTCTGCGACGGGCGCCTGGCGCAGTTTGGCCACAACGGCGACCTCACCGGCTACCAAAACTTCCGGGACTTCTGGCGCTACCCGGACAAGAACCGCACCGAATACACCAAGAAAGGAAATTTCGTAGAGCTCTTTGCCGGCGATGCCGGGTGGACACTGGACAAGGGCGGCGTCTCCGAAGAGCCCGCCGGGGCCGTCACCGACTTCCAGGAGCAGACCAAGAAGGATATGGACAATCTGCTACGCCTGCGCCTGAACGAAGAAGGCATGAGTTTTCGTTACGGCGGCAGTGATGTGGTGGACCTGAAGCAGGTGGACTGGGTGGAGATCGTGGACCGGGAGCGGCGCACCTTCCGCATCGCCGTGGACCGCGAGTCGCACCTGCCTGTCCGCTGCGTGGTGGTCACGCGCAACGACATGACCCGCGAGCGCACCGAGGAGATAACTTACTATTCCAACTTCCAGACCCTGGACGGCGTGGAAACGCCCATGCAGATAGCGCGCGAGCGCGACGGCCGCCGCTCCTTCCAGGTCTTCTACCTGGAGTGCCACTACAATACCGGCATCCCCGACGAGCTCTTCACCCGCGCCTCGCTGGAAAAGCGCTACTCCGAAACCGCCAGCAAAAAAGACAAAAAGAAGCACGAAACCGAAAAACAGTAACGCGGCCTCCCGCTCCGGCCCGGCCCGGCGCGCGCGCCAGGCATTTTCGCCGCCAGGGCCTGCCGCAATGCCTCCGCCCGCCGAGGGCCTTACGGATTTTGGTTTGCGCGCTCCGGCGGCTGTATAATGGCGGAATGGCAAGAGACGCGAAGAGTGCACCGATGCACGGCACCACAGTGCTGTGTGTGCGCAAGGATGGCAAGGTCGTGCTGGTGGCCGACGGTCAGGTGACCATGGGCGACCACGTGATGAAGCACACGGCGCGCAAGACGCGGCGGCTGTTCAACGACAAAGTGGTAGCCGGCTTCGCCGGATCGACGGCCGACGCCATCTCGCTCTTCGAGCGCTTCGAAGGCAAGCTGCAGGAATATTCCGGGAATCTGCCGAAGGCCGCCGTGGAGCTGGCCAAGGAATGGCGCAAGGACCGCGCGCTGCGCCACCTGGAGGCGCTGCTCATCGTCGCGGACGCCAAGGGCACGTTCCTGCTGTCCGGCAACGGCGACGTGATCGAGCCCGACGACGGGATCTGCGCCATCGGCTCCGGCGGCAGCTACGCGCTGGCCGCGGCGCGGGCCCTTTTCCAGCACACCAAACTGGGGGCGAAGGAGATCGCGCAGGAGGCCATGCGCATCGCCAGCGAGATTTGCATTTTCACCAACGAGAAGTTCACCATCGAAGAGCTGTAAGGGCGGCCGAATTCCGAAGATCGAAGTTCGGAATTCGAAATTCGTGACGAGACCGCATCGAGGACGGACGAATTTCGAGTTTCGTATTTCGAGTTTCCGATCGCGAACTGCGAATTTAGAGAGAAGCGTGTCCAACAGATGCCTAGCAAGTCCGACAAAGATCTGATCCTCCTCCCCGGCGGGAGCGGCGCGCCGCAGAACGCCGACGGGGAAGTCCTGCCCGCGCTGGACGACCTGACGCCGCGGGAGATCGTCGCCGAGCTCGACAAGTACATTGTCGGGCAGGCCGCCGCCAAGCGCGCCATCGCCGTGGCCCTGCGCAACCGCGTGCGCCGGCAGAAGCTGCCGCCCGAAGTGGCCGAGGACATTCTCCCCAAGAACATTCTGATGATCGGCCCCACGGGCGTGGGCAAGACGGAGATCGCGCGGCGCCTGGCGCGGCTGGCGGGATGCCCGTTCGTCAAGGTGGAAGCCTCCAAGTACACCGAAGTGGGCTACGTCGGGCGCGATGTGGAATCCATGGTGCGCGACCTGGTGGAGACCTCGATCGACATGGTGCGCGAGGAAAAGCTCGACGAAGTGGCCGAGCGCTCCGAACAAGCCGCGGAAGAGCGCGTCCTGGATCTCCTGCTGCCGCCCATGCCGCCTGCAGCGGCGGCCGGCGCAGGAACGCGGGAGGCCGCCGAAGCCGAAAGCGAGCAGCGCGAGCAGTCCCAACGCACCCGGGAGAAGCTGCGCGCGCAGCTGCGCGAAGGCAAGCTGGACCAGCGCATGGTGGAAGTGGAAGTCCGCGAGCGCGGCATGCCCGCGTTTGAAATCGTCTCCAACCAGGGCGTCGAGGAGATGGACGTCAACCTCAAGGATATGCTCTCCGGCATCTTCGGCCAGCAGAAGAAGAAGCGCAAGATGAGCGTGGCCGACGCCTTCGAATACCTGATCCAGGAAGAAGAGAACAAGCTGCTGGACATGGAGCAGGTGACGCGCACGGCGGTGGAACGCGCCGAGCAGATGGGCATCATCTTCATCGACGAGATCGACAAGATCGCCGGGCGGGAATCGGGCCACGGCCCGGACGTTTCCCGGGAGGGGGTGCAACGGGATATCCTGCCAATCATCGAGGGCACCACGGTCAACACGCGCTACGGCATGATCCGCACCGACCACATCCTGTTTGTGGCCGCGGGCGCCTTCCACGTCACCAAACCCTCCGACCTGATTCCCGAGCTGCAGGGGCGCCTGCCCATCCGCGTGGAGCTGCAGTCGCTGGGCGAGGAAGATTTCATCCGCATCCTTACGGAGCCGAAGAACGCGCTGGTCAAGCAGTACATTGCGCTGCTGGAGACCGAGGGGCTCAAGCTCAGCTTCACCGATGACGCCATCGCCGCCCTGGCCCGCTTTGCCGCCAGCGTCAACGAGCAGATGGAAAATATCGGGGCCCGCCGCCTGCACACCATTCTGGAAAAGGTGCTGGACGAGATCTCCTTCGAGGCGCCCGACCTCAAGAAAAAGTCCGTCAAGATTGACGCGGCCTACGTCAGCAAACAGCTCGCCGACGTCGTCAAGAACCAGGATTTGAGCCGCTACATTCTGTAAAGGCCGAAATTCGAAACGCGAAATTCGAAACACGGAGAGCGCTACCCGGTGAGCATCCGCGAGACGCAGCCCAACGCCGCCGCCCGTCCGAATTTCGATTTACGAATTTCGCTTTTCCTTCTTTTCCTGCTGGCCGGCTGCGGGGCGCCGGGCGAACCGCAGCCGCCCGCGCCGCCCATTCCCGCGGCGATCAGCGATCTCGCCGCGCAGCAATCCGGCGACGGCGTGACCCTCACCTTTACTCCTCCGCGCGAGGCCGTTGACGGGGAACGGCTGGCCGAGCCTCCGGCGCTGGAGATCTTTCGCGGCACCGCCGATGCCAAGCCCTTCCGCCTGGTCTACACCATTCCCGGCGCGCTCGTGGAAACCTATGTGGTGCAGGAGCGCGTGCAGTTTTTCGATCCCCTCACGCCCGAGGATCTGCGCGCACAGCCCGGCGCGGCGTTCGCCTATCGCGTGCGCGCGCGAGCGTCGAAAAAGAAGGCCTCCGCCGATTCCAACACGGTCACCGTGCGCCTCTTTCCCGTTCCCGAGCGCATCGCGCGCCTCGACGCCCGCGTGACGGAAGCGGCCATCGAGCTTTCCTGGCCTGCGCCCGAACGCACCTCCGGCGGCCAGCCGTTGCCTTCGGTTTCCGGCTACCGGGTCTACCGCGGGGAGTTGGATCCGTCTGCGGGCGAGGCCGCGGCGCAGGACCTCGCACAAGCCAAATGGAAATCGCCGCTGGCGCTGCTGGCGCCCGCGCCGGGCAATACTTTCCGGGATGCGCAGTTCGTCTTCGGCGCGACGTATGTGTATGTGGTGCGCAGCGTGGTGCTCGCGGACGGGAACAGCCTGGAATCCCCGGACTCCGTCCCCGCGGTCGTCACACCCAAGGACACTTTTCCACCGGCGGCGCCGCAGGGTCTGGTGGCCATTTTCATCCCCGGAGGCGCGGCACTGGGGCCGCAAGTGGACCTTTCCTGGTCGCTGAATCTTGAAACCGACCTGGCGGGCTACCGCGTCTATCGAAGTGACACTGCGGAAGGCCGAGGCCGGCTTATGACCCCCAGTCTGTTGCCTGCCCCGGCTTTCCGTGATATGTCCGTAGAGGCGGGTCATCGTTACTGGTACACGGTGACTGCGGTGGACCGCGCCGGGAACGAAAGCCTTTCCGACTCTCCGGTTTCCGTTGACGTGCCGCAATCTTCACCGTAGCTCCGGCTATCTGCGGGGCTCGAATTTCAAACCGGGGGTCAGGCGTACGCTGCATGTCTTCACGTGAAGATCCTTCGGGCCTCCCCGCGCTCCACAAGGAGTGGAAGGTTGCGCTGCTCGTTGGGGTGCGCGCCGGCATAGGGCTTTCTGTGGTGCTGGCCGTCTGGCTTGTGCTGGCCAACCGCATTCCGTTTCTCGAGCGCTTTGCCTGGGAGCGCAATCTCGCCGCGGCCGCGGCCCTGGCGCTGCTCGCGCTGCTTCCCCTGCTGCGCTTTTTCCCTGTGCCCAGGCGCATGCTGATCTGCAGCCTGATGGCCTGGGCGATCTTCAGCCTCGCCTATCGCGGCTTTTGCCTTATCTATCCGGCGCTCACCGCGCGCATCGGGGCCTTCCACCTGTTCATGCTGGGCGGCGTGGTGTATACGATCGTCTCCACGCTCACCTGGATCGGCACGTTCATCTGGAGCGTCCGCGATCATCACGCTTCGCAAACCCGGCACCACCTGAGCTGACACCCGATGAAATTCTGCCGCTTCCTGCCATTGCAAGATGCCAAGCCACAGCCTTCCGCCGGCCTCTATGGCCTGATCGAGGGCGAGGAGATCCGCGAGATCAGCGGGGCGCCATGGGGGCCGTGGTCGCGCGGCGCGCGCAGCTGGCGGCTCGGCGCGGTGCGCCTGCTGGTGCCCGTGGAACCAAGCAAGCTGGTTTGCGTCGGACGCAACTATGCCGCGCACATCGCCGAACTGGGCCACGAAACGCCCAAGGAGCCGCTCATTTTTTTTAAGCCGCCCTCGGCCGTCGTCGGCCCCGACGATGCCGTCGTGCTCACGCGCTTTTCGAAGCAGGTGGAGCACGAAGGAGAGCTGGCCGTAGTCATGGCCCGGCGCTGCGCGCAGCTGCAGGACGACGAAGACGTGCGCCCCTGCATCCTCGGCTACACCTGCCTGAACGACGTCACCGCGCGCGACATCCAGAAGGCCGAGACGCTCTTCGACCGCGCCAAGGGCTTTGACACCTTTTGCCCCATCGGCCCGCACATCGAGACCGAGCTCGATCCCGAGGACGTTCTCGTGGAAACCCGGGTCAACGGGACGCTGCGCCAGTCCGGCCGCACCTCGCTCATGCTCTATCCCGTGTTTTATCTGGTGCGCTGGATCTCGCGCATGATGACGCTCTATCCCGGCGACGTCATCGCCACCGGCACGCCGGCCGGAGTCGGCCCGCTGCGCCCCGGCGATGTCGTGGAGGTCTCCATCGAGGGCGTTGGCACCTTGCGCAACCCGGTGCAAGCTCCGCGCGCGTGAGTTCCCGCTGCCCCTGCGCTTCCGGTAGAATAACGCCCAGGGGTGGCCTCTGCGCTCCGGTGCACCCGCCCCCTGAAGAATCGTCGAGGAACCTTTGCAAGACGTGCTCGACAACTGGAAGATGTTGCTGGCTGCCGCCGGCCTGTGCGTCACCGGGATCGCCGCGGTATCCTACGCTTTCTTGCGGCCCCAGACCAATCCCGGCGAAACCGAGCGCAAGCGCCGCCTGCTCCTCAATCAGATCGGGCGCATCGCCGAAGGACACGTGGTGGAGCTGGTCGAGCAGGATGGCGAGCCCGCGACCCCCGGCGGAGGAATGTTCCGAGGCAAGGACCGCACGCCAGCCGCGCCGGCAGGCCGCAAGCTGATCTGGTATAGCTACGCCATCTCCGGCGTCACGTATCAGACGGCCCAGGACGTCACCGGGCTCGACAGCCAGGTGAGTTTCGAGCGTCTCGTGGCCGGGCAGCCTGCCAGCATCAAATACGATCCCGCCAACCCCACGGATTCCATCATTGCCGCCGATGACTGGTCGGGTTTGCGCTGAGCCTGGAGACGCCTACGCGGAGCATTTGCCTTTCTGATTCTTGCCCGGCTGCGCTATGCTTTTTGCCGGGCGCACCTTGCCGGCCGGCCCAGTCGGTATGAAGACGCTTCTTGCAGCCGTGCTGACCACGATCCTCATCTGTGCGATGACGCTCGGAGCCATGTTCGTGCTGATTCGCGCGACCCTGTACCTCACCTCGCTCGAATCCCCGCTATGGCGCAGCCTGGCCTTCGCCGCGGAGCTGCTGCTTGGCGTGGTGCTGCTGCTCGGCACCGTGTGGCTGGCCACGCATCTCGCGGTGCGCATTTTCGCCCCCCCATTTGACCACTTGGCGGCCACACATACCGTTGACGGCGTCGAGGTCGCGCCTAAAGTTGACCGCTTCGCGGTCACACATACCGTTGACGGCGTCGAGGTCGCGCCTAAAGTTGACCGCTTCGCGGTCACACATGCAAAAGATACGCCGGACGCGGGGCCGACGCGCTGACCGCCCGGAGTTCGCGGGAAAGGACCCACAGAATGACCGTTAAAGGAAAGCAGCACGACCGCCTCGAAGAGCTGCGGCGGCGCTCCGCTGAGGCGGAAGCCGGCGGGGGGCCCGAGCGGCGGGAGCGCGAGCACAAGGCCGGCAAGCTCACGGCGCGGGAGCGCATCCACCTGCTGCTGGACGAAGGCACGTTCGAAGAGCTGGACAAGTTCATGCGTCACCGCTGCACCGATTTCGGCATGGACGAGCAGCGCCCCGCCGGTGACGGTTTTGTCACCGGTTTCGGGCGCATCGGCGGGCGCCTGGCCTACGTTTTTGCCCAGGATTTCACGGTTTTCGGCGGGTCGCTCTCGGAAAGCAACGCCCTGAAGATCTGCAAGGTCATGGACCTGGCCATGCGCAACGGCGCACCGGTCATCGGACTGAACGATTCCGGCGGCGCGCGCATCCAGGAAGGGGTGATGTCGCTGGCCGGCTATGCCGATATTTTTCTGCGCAACACGCTGGCCAGCGGGGTCATCCCACAGATCAGCGCGATCATGGGGCCCTGCGCCGGCGGCGCGGTCTATTCCCCGGCGATCACCGATTTCATCTTCATGACCCGCGAAACTTCCTACATGTTCGTCACCGGACCAGACGTCATCAAAACCGTCACCCACGAGGATGTGAGCAAGCAGGAACTTGGCGGGGCCATGACACACAACGCCACCAGCGGCGTCGCCCATTTTGTCACCGGCGATGACGCCGACTGTTGCGCCATGATCCGCGAGCTCTTCAGCTTCCTGCCGCTCAACAACATGGAGGATCCGCCGCGCCAGGCCCCGAGCGACGCCCCGGACCGCCGCGAGGAAGCGCTCAACTCCATCATTCCCGACGATCCGCAGAAACCATACGACATCAAGGACGTGATCCACGCCATCGTGGACGACGGCTACTTCTTCGAGGTGCACGAGCACTTCGCCAAGAACATCGTCGTGGGTTTGGCCCGGCTCGACGGCCGGCCCGTGGGCCTGGTCGCCAACCAGCCGGCGTTTCTCGCGGGGGTCCTGGACATCAACGCCTCGGTGAAGGGTGCGCGCTTCGTGCGCTTCTGCGACGCCTTCAATATTCCGCTGATTACGTTCGAGGACGTGCCCGGCTTCCTCCCCGGCACGCAGCAGGAATTCGGCGGGATCATCCGCCACGGCGCCAAACTGCTCTTCGCCTATGCCGAGGCCACCGTCCCGAAGATCACGGTGATCACCCGCAAGGCCTACGGCGGCGCCTACTGCGTCATGGCCAGCAAGCACATCCGCACCGACGCCAATTTCGCCTGGCCCACTGCGGAGATCGCGGTGATGGGCCCGGAGGGCGCGGTGAACATCGTCTACCGGCGCGAGTTGGACAAGACCCCAGGAGCGGAGCGCGAAACCCTGCGCCAGGAAAAGATCGAAGAGTTCCGCGAGCGCTTTGCCAACCCGTTCGTGGCCGCCGAGCGCGGCTACATCGACGCCGTGATCGAGCCCGCGGAAACGCGAGCGCGGCTGATCACCTCGCTGCGCGCCCTGGAAAACAAGAAGGACACCAATCCCAGGAAGAAGCACGGCAACATCCCGCTGTAGCGCGAGTGCGTCCAGCGCAGTGTGGCTTGCGGCGCCTGAGTTTCCGCCGGCTGGCGCGGAGTACTCTTCGGCGCTATCCCCCGTTATTTCTCCGGCTCAAGGGATGCCCGCGGCGTGTTAAAATCAGTAGTCTTGCCGGGCCATGTTTCGAAAAATTCTCATCGCCAACCGGGGGGAGATCGCGGTGCGCATCCTGCGCGCCTGCCGCGAGCTGGGCATACGATCCGTGGCGGTATTCAGCGACGCGGACCGCGCGTCGCTGCACGTGCGGCTTGCCGATGAGGCCTATCCCATCGGCCCCGCGCCTTCCCGGGAGAGCTATCTGTGCATCGACAAGCTGATGGACGTGGCGCGCCGCGCCGGCTGTGACGCCCTGCATCCCGGCTACGGTTTCCTCGCGGAAAATGCCGCGCTGGCCCGCGCTTGCGCCGGTGCCGGCGTCACCTTCATCGGCCCGTCCCCCGAGACCATGGAGTCGTTGGGCTCGAAGACCGAGGGCCGCCAACTGGCCCGGCGCTGCGACGTGCCCACGGTTCCTGGCGCGGTGGACCCGATCGAGAAGCCCGAAGACGGGCAACTCCTGGCGCAGAGCATGGGCTACCCCGTGCTGCTCAAGGCCGTGGCCGGAGGCGGCGGGAAGGGCATGCGCCTGGTTTCGAACGACGCGGAGTTCGCCGCGGGCTGGCGCGACGCCAGCTCCGAAGCGCTCAATGCCTTCGGTGACGGGCGCCTATATCTCGAGAAATACCTGGTGCAGCCGCGGCACATCGAGATACAGATCCTGGCCGATGCGCATGGCCGCGTGGTCTCGCTGGGCGAGCGCGAATGCTCGGTGCAGCGCCGCCATCAGAAGGTCGTCGAGGAAGCCCCTTCGCCGATCATGACCCCGGAGCTGCGCCGCAAGATGGGCGAAGCCGCGGTGCGTCTGGCGCGCGCCGGCGGCTACGTCAACGCCGGCACCGTGGAATTCCTCGTGGATGCCGGGCACAACTTCTACTTCCTGGAGGTCAATACCCGCCTGCAGGTCGAGCATCCCGTCACCGAGCAGGTCACCGGCCTGGATCTGGTGAAGCTGCAGATCGCCATTGCCGCCGGGCACCGCCTGCCCTTTGCCTGGGAATCGATCACTCCGCGCGGCCACGCCATGGAAGTGCGGCTCTATGCCGAGGACCCCGACAACAATTTTTTTCCCTCGCCGGGAAAGATTCTTTCACGCCGCATGCCCACCGGCCCGGGCATCCGCCTCGACGACGGCGTCTACCCGGGCTGGACGGTGCCCACCGACTACGACCCGCTGCTGGGCAAGCTCATCGCCTGGGGCAACAGCCGCGAGGAGACCATCGCCCGGCTGCGCCGGGCCCTGGAGGAATTCGCCGTTACCGGCATCAAGACCAACGCCGGCCTCTTCCGGCGCATCCTCAGCGAGCCCGCTTTTCTGCGCGGGGAGATGCACACCCGCTGGCTCGACGAGCTTCTGCAGATACGAGTGGCGGCGAGCGACGACGACCCCGGCGCGGTCCAAGCAGCGCTCATCGCCGCGGCCCTCTGGCAGTTCGCCCAGGAGGGGGCCCACGCGAATTCCAACGCGGCCGCATCGCCGGACGACTCCTCCGCGCGCTGGAAGCTCGAAGGCCGCCGCCAGCTGCTGGACCGCATGCCATGAACTGCGCCACGCTCATCCTCTGTGGTTCGCACACCCCCCGGCGCGTTTGCGCCGAGCGGAAAGTGTGCGCCCGCCGCAAGGTCTGTGCCCGCTGGCGAGTGTGCGCCGCTTCCCCGGACGGTGTGCTGGTCCTTCCGAGTGGAGGTCCGGCGCAGCCGTTCCGGCCGGAAGAGATCTCCCTTCTTACGCTGCCCGCCGGGGAATCCCAGCGCGTACCGGAGCCCGGCGCATGAAATACGAAGTGCACATGGAAGGGAAGACGCGCGTGGTGGAGCTGGAACACCACGGCGCGGCCTGGCGCATCTCCCTCGACGGCCAGAGTGTCGCCGCCGACGCCATCGAGATCTCCCCCGGCGTCTACTCCATCCTGCTCGACAACCGCTCCCATGAGGTCCGCGTCATGACCGCGCCGGACGGCTCGCTCAAGGTGCAGAGCGGTTTGTACGAATTTGCCGCCAAGGTCGTGGACCCGCGCTCCTGGCGCGGCCGCCGCCACGGGGTCCTGGAGGCCGAAGGCCGCCAGCAGATCCTGGCCCCCATGCCCGGCAAGGTCGTGCGCCTTCTGGTCAAGGCAGGGGACAAGGTCGAAGCGGGGCAGGGGCTGCTGGTGGTGGAAGCCATGAAGATGCAGAATGAAATCCGCTCGCCGAAGAGCGGCGTAGTGGAGCGCCTCCAGGCCAAAGAAGGCCAGCCCGTCAACGCCGGCGAAGTTCTTGCCTGGGTCGAATAGCGGCGCGCGCACGCCAGTCCGCAGGCAGGAGTCCTCCAGCGCTCGGCACTCTCCGCTTCATTCTGGATTGTTTAGGGAATCTGCTTGACCGGCATGTTGGACTTCGCCGCGTCCGGGAGCTTGCCCGCCGCTTCGATGACCTGCTGGGCCAGGTAATTGGACACGTGCGCTTCATCACGCGCGATGGCCAGGTAGGCGGCGCGCAACAGCTGTTCCTTGCGATTGCGCAGGGTGTCGCGGATGGTCTGCTGCACATTCGGATCGGTGAGCCCGCGCTGCCCGGGAGCCTCGCGCGCCACCAGCTTCAAGATGTAGTAGGCGTCCTTGGCCGCGATCACCGGGCTGACCTGCCCCGGCTTCATCGACACCACGGCCTTCTTCAGCGCCGGGTCGGAGCGACTCAGGGAGGATTCTGGCACGTAGCCGAGGTCGCCGCCGGTCGTCGCGGAGGCCGGATCCTCGGAATAGTCCATGGCCAGCTGCGTGAAATCGCCGCTGGCATTCAGGCGGTCGAGAATCATCTGGATCTTGCGGCGCGCTTCGGTCTCGTTGGTGGCGTCGTCGTTCTTGCGGTTGCGCACCTGCTGCTCTTTGCGCGGGGTCACCACGATCTGCGCGATGCGGTACTGCGGCTCGGCCACATTGAACTGCATCTTGTTGGCGTTGTAGAAGTCCGTGACATCCTGGTCGGTGATGGTGATCTTGGCCACCACTTCGCGGTTCAGCAGTTTCTGGATGGAGAGCTGGCGGCGCAGATCGCGCTTCAGATCCTCCACGCCGACGCCGCGCTCCTTCAACTGCCGCTGGAATTCATCTTCCGTGTACGGGCTCTTCAACTCGGTGAACTTGTCTTCCACCTCGCCGTCGCTGGCTTCCAGGTTCAGCTTCTTGGCCCGCTCGAGCAGGATCTCGTTGTTGATCAGCTCGTCCAGCACGTTCAGCTTCAGCGACAGGGCCTCTTCCTGGGAGGGCTCCTGGCCTTCCGGGTTCACCCGCGTCCGGTAATACTTGTCCACTTCCTCGCGCTTGATCTCCTTGCCGTTTACCGAGGCCCACACGTCGGGCGCATGCTGCGCCTGTTTGCCGCAGCCGGCTACGGCCACGAGGAGCACGGCGGCCAGCGGGGCCATGGCCGCGGCTTGCGCGGCCTGTTTCCACACGGGAATTCGGCGGGGAGTAGTCAAGGCGGGGCTCAGGCGGCTTTCGTGACGCGGCCGGCGCGGATGCAGGCCGTGCACACCCTGAGATGCTTGCGCACCCCGCCCACCAGCACATGCATGCGCCGCAGGTTGGGATTCCAGCGCCGCCGCCGGGTGTTGTTGGCGTGGCTGATTATGTTGCCGAAGGACGGCCCTTTGTCGCACAATTCACACTTCATTGCCATAACTCACCAGTTCTTCCTGTTCAGGATTTCACAAGATTGACCAGGGTCCTACGCATGCCTGTCCCCGGCTGTAAAGGCCTGAGTTTACCAAACTTTTCCCCGATTTTATAGGGGTAGACCTTGTTCCGTCCTCTCTTGCGGCCTGCCACACCCGCTCCCGGTATTGGCCGCGGAGCACCGACTGCAGCCGGCACCGTTCCGGATGCCGTCTGGCGCGGCCCTATTGCTCAAGCTTCTTGGCGATGGGCTTCCGCACCCGGCGCAGCGAGGCGATGCCCGCGTCGCCCTCCGGCAGGAAGTAGCCGACCATGATGCCCATGGCGCCGTCGGGAATCTCCTGGCCCGTGGGGTTGTCGTAAGTGGCGGTGACTTCCAGCTTGTCGCCTCTGTGCAGGGCGTAGCCGCCGGTCTCGTAGAAGGTCACGATGGGCGTGGAGAGCAGGTGGCCCTGTTCGTCCACCTTGGCGTCCAGTTTGGCGATCTCCTTCCCGGTTGCGGCATCGCGCAGGAGCAGTTGCCGGCCGTAGTCATGCAGATGCCCGCCCACGCCGAGCAGCGCGCCGCTGTAGCGCACGGTGATCACGCCGGTCTTGGTGCTCTGGCCCTCGAGCAGGGTGTAGCCGGAACCGCCGCATTCCTGCACGTCGATCCACGCGGGATAGACGTTGCGCACGGGCGCGGGCTTCTCGCCCGCAGCGGGCAAGGGCAAAAACTGAATGGCCACTTCCAGCCACACGCTGGGATAGTCCTTCGCCGTGGGGTTGTAAACCATCGTTTCGATGCGGATCTGGTCGCCCTTCTGCACGCGGTAGCCGTAGCCGGGAATGGCCGGCCAGACGTTCATCTCGCTGCCCGCGCCGTAGATGTGCTCCTCTTTGTTCTTGCAGAGAAAGTCGGAGCGGTTCACGTTCCAGAACGCGGTGTGGTGCAGCAGCGTTCCGGGCACCGCCGCGCCCGCGGCGTCCACGAGGCGCGGGGTGTAGCCCAGGAGCCAGCCGTCGAAGGGCACCGTCCAGGTCTGGTCGGGGGGCTGTGCGGCCTGGTGATGGCCGGTGTGCGCGGGAAGGTTCATCGGACCCTCGCGCAGGGTGATGACGTGCGCGGTCTGGTCGATCTTCTCCTCGAGCTTCACGTTCTTCTGCAGCTCGTGCGACATCCCCTGATGCATGAAGCCCTCGTGCGCGTCCCCTTCTGGAGAATGTTCCGCCGCATGTTCGTGGTGCATCTTGGCGCAGTGTTCCTGGCACTCCTGCATGTCCTTCATGCCCGCCATGTCGCACTGCATCCCGCCCATCATGTGCGTGCCCTGCTCCGCGCCGTGCGCGTGACGCATCTTGGCGCAGTGTTCCTTGCAGTCCCCCTCGTGCTTCACGCCGCACGGCATCGTGCCCATATCATGCTCCGCCGGTTTCTCCTGCGCCAGAAGAGGGCCGCGCGTCCCGGCGAAGAGTACGGCAAGCAACAGCAGCATTTTGCGCATGGCCAACCCCATTCCGTGGCTCTTCCCGAGCCACCTGCCCATCATAGCGCCCTCTATTTAGACGTGGCAGGGACAAGGTGCGGTTGTTTTGGCAGGCCACTCGGATCGGATATTTTCGGCCGCCCAGGCCTGGAACGGGATGGCTTGACCCTGCTCCACTTTCGACTGACAATTAAATAGTCCGCAGTCCACTCGTGGGCGTGTAGCTCAGCTGGGAGAGCACCTGCTTTGCAAGCAGGGGGTCAGGGGTTCGAGCCCCCTCACGTCCACCAACTTGCTGCCCACAATTCAATCTTCTGAAGTTTCTCCACTCCTTCGACCGTTCGGAGTGGACGTCCTATCCGCGCCACGCCTCGTGCGCGAGGTTGCACACCGGAATCAGACTGGCCGAAGTGCTCAGGCTGGCTCGAGCTTCCCGAGTGCCGCCAGTATTTTTTCAGGGGTGATGGGCAATTCGCGCACCCGCACGCCGATGGCGTTATAGACGGCATTGGCGATGGCCGGGGCGGGCACAATCAGACACGGCTCCGCAAGAGACTTGGCGCCGAAAGGCCCCGTAGGCTCATCCGACTCGACCCACAGGCACTTGATCTCCGGGGGCATTTCCAGGGCGGTGGGCATCTTATAGTTGAGGAAATCGGAGGCCAGGCACGCACCGCTGGAGCGGTCGAAGACCAGATTCTCCATTAGCGCGTAGCCTATGCCCTGCTGCAATCCTCCCTCCACCTGCCCTTCCGCTCCCGAGGGGTTGATGACCTTTCCGATGTCGTGGGCGTAGGCAACGCGAAGAACTTTGACCTCTCCTGTCTCGGTATCCACTTCGACTTCGACGAACTCCACGGCGGAGGGGGAGGGATTGGAGGTGGGAGCCAGACAGGCGATGCCCATAATGGTTCCCTTCTCTTCGAGCGGGGTGCGTTGCATGCCGTCGGGCACCATGTTGACGCAGGGAGATTCGGCGCGCTTCACGACGTCGGCAAGCGACATTCCGTTTGCCGGCGCACCTTTCACCTGCACCCGCCCGTCGACGATCTCCAGATTTTCGGGGGTGGTGTTCAGCAAACCGCTGGCCACCTGGAAAACCCGCACCTTGGCCGACGCGGCTGCGGCCTTCACCGCATTACCCGCCGAATAGGTGACCCGGCTGGCGTGGCTGGGGGCATCGAAGGGGACGGTATCGGTATCCGCATAGGTGACCCGGATGTCCTTGACCGCTACACCGAGCTCTTCGGCGGCGATCTGGCTGAGGACCGTGTTCTGCCCGCAACCCATATCCACCGTAGCGATGGACACGTTCACCGTGCCGTCCGTGTTCAGCTTGAGGACGGCGCCGGAATGCTCATAGATGTCCGGGAAGCCTACGCAGCCGCTGACCCACAGCGGTTGGCAAGCGAATCCGATGCCGCGTTTTTTCGTGCCGTTGCCGGCGCCGGCCGGGAGCCGTTTGGACCAGCCGATCTGCTCCGCACCCTTCTTCAGGCAGTCGGCAAGGCGATAGGTGGAAAGGGTGAAGTTGGGGTCGAAGGGGTGCTGCTCGCCTTCGCTGTGGGCATTCTTCAGCCGAAACTCGATGGGATCGAGCTTCAGCTTGTCGCAGATCTCATCGATCTGCGATTCGACGGCAAACGCGGCCTGCGGCGCGCCGTAGCCGCGGAACCCCCCGCCGATGATGTTGTTGGTGTAAACGGTCATGCCTTCCCATTTCTGATTCGGACAGCGGTAGGGGAGGAGAAAACCGAAGAAGCCATGGACCATGAGAACGACGGCGCCATGCGTGGCATGCGCACCGGTGTCCAGAATGCTCTTGGCGGAGCGGGCGATGAAGGTGCCGTCCTTCTTGACCCCGGTCTTCATGTGCACTTCGAAGGGATTCCGGGCAGTGGTGATGAAGTCCTCATAACGCGAATGCTCGATGCGCACCGGCCGGCCGGTCTTCAGGCTCAGCAGCGCGGCCACCGGTTCCAGGAAACCCATGTCCAGCTTGCCGCCGAAACCACCGCCGATATATTCCGGCTTCACCGCGCGCACCTTGCTGATGGGAATGCCCAGGGCGAAAGCCAGCTTTTCCCGCAGGCCGAAGATGTGCTGGGTGGAAGACCAGATGGTGAGATTGCCGCTGGTGTCGCTGTCCACGACGCAGACCCGGGGCTCCATATAGCAGGTGTGCACCCGCTGCGTGCGGTAGGTGTTCTCGAAAACGTAGTCGGCCTCGTCGAAACCTTTCTGCAGATCGCCGAAGCTGAACGACGGATTCATGACGACGTTGCTCGGCGCGTGCTCATAGATCTGCGGGGCGCCCGGTTTCATGGCCTCGGCCGGATCGAAGACGGCGGGGAGGGGCTCATAATCCACGCGGATCAGCTCGAGCGCTTCCTCGGCAATCTCGGGCCGTGTGGCGGCCACCGCGGCCACCGGCTCACCGGCAAAGCGGACGGTGCTGGCCAGGATCAGCATGTCCCGGACCATGCTCGCGGCATTGCTCGGCGAAAAATAGACGGGGTGATACTTGATCTGCGGCACGTCCGCAGCCGTGAGGACAGCCTTCACGCCCGGAAGCTTCTCCGCGCGCGAAGTGTCGATATGGAGGACGCGGGCGTGCGGATGCGGACTGCGCAGGAGCTTGGCGTGGAGCATGCCCGGCAGCCGGAGATTGACGGTATAGCCCTTGCCCCCGGTGACCTTATCGTAGGCATCCGTCCTGAGAACGCTGTGGCCGACAATCTTCAATCTGGACATGATCCGTCCCCCTAAAAGAATCCCTCAACGGCCGGATGCGGCCATGCGAATCGCATCCACCGTCTTGTGATAGCCGGTGCAACGGCACAGGTTGCCGGAGATGGCCTGGCGGATCTCCGGATCGCTCGGTGCACGCGCACTCGAGAGAAACTCTTTGGCGGCCATAATCATGCCGCTGGTGCAATAGCCGCACTGGACGGCCCCCGCCTGAATAAAGGCTTCCTGGAGCGGATCAAGCTTGCCGGCCTTTGCCAGTCCTTCGATGGTGATGATCTTCTTGTCCTGCGCGGCCATGGCGAACACCATGCAGGAATAGACAGCGCGGCCGTCCAGCAGGACCGTGCAGCAGCCGCAGCCTCCGGAATCGCACCCCTTCTTGGGGCTGAACAGACCGAGCTCTTCCCGCAAAACGTCGAGCAGCGTGGAAGAGGCCTCCACTGCGAGTTCGTGACGTTCCCCGTTCACTTCAAGAATCATCGGATGTTTCATGGTTCGCTCCCCGTCTGCACGCCTTGTTCTTTCCGCGCCGGAAAATCATTGCCGCACCACCGGCAAATTTATTGCCCGTCCGCCGCGCACCGGCCTCAGGCGATCGTCAGGCCCAAGCGTTCCGCAGCCCGCAAAAGTGTCCTGCGCAGATAAACCTTGGCCACCGCCCGCCGGTATTGTCCCGAGGCCCGGTGGTCGGAAACCGGATGAATGTCCGAGGAAACCTTCTGCGCCGCGCTCTCGAACAGGGCCCGCGAGGGGCGCTGCCCGTTCAGCACGGCTTCGCAGGACACCGCGCGCACCGGCACCTTGCCCACGCCGCCGCCCATCACGACGCGGGCATCCCGGCACAGGCCGGACTGGTCCAGCGTGAGGCGCACTCCGGCATTGAGCAGAGCGAGATCGTTCGAATTGGTCTCCAGCTTGAGGAAGGCGCTGGCCGAACGCGCAGCAGGCTTGGGCAAGAGCACGTCGGTGAGGATCTCGCCCTTCTCCAGGGAGTGCTCGAAGTAGTCCACAAAAAACTTTTCCAGGCCGATCTCCCGGGGACCGCGCGGCCCCAGGGACTTCACGGAACCATCGAGAGCCATCAGGGCCACCGGCAGGTCGAACAAGGAGTAGGCGCTGGCCACGCACCCGCCGACCGTGGCCAGATTGCGGATTTGCGCCGGCGGATACTGCAGAGCATCCCGGAGCGCGCCGAACTCCGGCATCTTCTTGACCTGGTCGGTCTCCGCCAATTCCCGGAAAGTGGTCATCGCCCCGAGAGCGATGCCGCCGTTCTCCGCTCGCACATACGAAAGTCCGGCTTTTTGCAGATCCACAAGAAACTCGACCCCGGAGCCCAGCCCGCGGGCGAAGAGGCCATGCAGGAAGGTTCCGCCCGCCAGGAGCACCGCACGGTCGCCATGTCTGGCGAGAAGCTCCACGACATCGCGCGCGCTTTGTGGCCTGCAGAATTCCTTGACTCCCGAGATGCCCATCCTGCCCTCCTCGCGTAGAACACGGCCCAGCCATGCAGCCGGCAGTCCTTCTATCCGGAAGCGGCAGCAGGCATCCGGCCTGCCGCCGCCCCGGCCATCCTCCGCTTTACTTCCTAGAAGCTGAACCGCAGGGCGAACTGGAGTTGGCGCATGTCGCCAACGCTGCGCGGCAGGCCGAAGCCTGGCTGCGCGCCCTGCACGCCATCGCCGTAGTGCTGCGGTATCGGCCCGATGAAATCCGCATTCGCGTAGATGTTGTCCACATCCAGCACATTGACGCGGTTCAGCAGGTTGAATATCTCGCAGCTGAACGTCATCTTCACGGAGTGCTGCGAGACCTCGAAGGGGAAAGCGCGCTGCATCCGGATGTCAAAATCCCGGAACGCGTCGCCCCTGTAGGTATTCCGTCCCAGCAGTCCGACCCGGTCGGAAAAGGGGAAGCCGTCTCCGTTGGAGTCGAATCCGACCAGGACAGACTGATAGCGAGCGCTCTGCACCGTCGCCGTCAGCGCCAGGCTCCAATCTTTCACCGCGGCGTTGTGGAAGGGCGAATCGCCCAGCGCGGTAAGGATGAAGCGATGGGGAACGTGGTTGTCCGAAATCCCGTGCTCCAGGTCTCTCCGCAGGTAATTCTGCGGGCCGGTGGCGAACTGGATCGTGGTCTGGTTGTCGATGGACTTCGACCAGGTGTAATTGGCATTTATGCTGTAGTGGTTCTTGAAACGCTTATTGAACGTCAGGAATCCGGCGTGATACATGGATTTCGCATCCGGGGAATCCAGAAAGGCAAACCCGAAGTTGGGGTCGGCCAGCGTGAGCGCCTGCTTGCCATCGGGCAAGGTACCGTTTGGCGCGGCGTTGGCGTTGCCGAAATAATGGATCCGCAGCGCATGCACGTAGGAGTAGCCAATCGACATCTGCATGTCCGCTCCGAGGCTGCGTTCCACCTGCAGGCTGGCATTTTCCGAATAGGGATTCGGGAAGTGCTTGGTCGTAAATCCGTGCGAGAACCCGATTAACTCGTCCGGCGCAGGATAGGACCCCGTGCTGGTGAAATTCGCGAACGCCGTCGCCGCCGGTATCCCGCCGGGGCCGGGGAACGCCACGCCCACCGGGCCGAACTCGGCCAGGCCGACGAGGCTCTGCGCGGGATTCACGAAGGGCCCCACCAGCGGATTGTGCAGGTAGCCGGTGATCGGTCCGAACGCCGTGGTCGTGCCTGTCAGCTCGCTCCAGTTGAAAGGGCCAAAATAGATGCCAAAGCCCCCGCGCACCACGGTTTTGTCGTTGAAGGCATAGGAGAAACCAACGCGCGGCTGCACGTCGCGCCAATCCTGGTCATACCAGTTGCGATCGTGGAACGGCCGGGTCTCGAAGTCGTAGCGCAGCCCGTAGGTCAGCGTGAGATGCGTGATGGGTTGCCATTTGTCCTGCAGGTAAAAGCCGGCAATCTGCCGTGTAAAGTTCGCCGAGGACGCCTTATCGAACGCGTCCAGCATCGACTGCGGCAGCAGGCTGGCCTGCCAATCCGTGCCCCGCGGCAGCAGTTGCTGTCCCCACAGCGACCTCGGCATGCCGAAGTAGAACACCACCGCGGTCGGCTCGGTGAACGGTGGCAGTCCGAAGTAGCTTTCCGGGGAGAAGACCGACACCGCCGGCGTGAACATCGGCGATTTCGTGGAGTCCCAGATCTCGTGGAATTCCCCGCCGAATTTCACCGTGTGCTTGGAATACGTCCGGGTCATGTTCTGGCCAAACTGCAGCCGCGTCTCGCGATAGAAAGTAAAGCTTCCCACCGGGCCGCCGGATTGCACCAGATTGGGGATGGCCATGAATGGTTCGCGGCCGGCGCCCACCGGATCCAGATGGAAAGTACGGCGAGCGAACTGAAACACAGTATCCCCCGTGAGATTGGGGGAGAAGGTATGAATCAGGTTTGCCGCCAGCGACTGATCCCGGATCGGATTGTCCCGAAAGGTGCTGGGCAAACCCAGCCCCGGAGGCGCGCCGGGACTGTTGGGATTGCGTTCGTCGGAGAACAGATAACGCACCGCCAGCAAAGTACTGCCGGTGAACTGATGGTCCAGCTTGCCGATCAGCTTGTCGTAGTCGTTCACCATCAGGATGGACCCCAAATTCTCCTGCGACAATCCAAAGAACTGCTTGGTGGCGTTGATCCCCCCGATTGCCGATTGAATGAACGAAGAATAGCGCGGCGACTGCGCTCGTCGCTGCCCCTCGTAACCGGTGAAGAAGAAGGTCTTGTCCTTGACGATGGGTCCGCCCAGGGTGCCGCCGAACTGATTGAGGCGCAAAGTGTCCATGCCTGGCACCGAGAGCGGATTGCCGGCATCCAGGGCGTTATTGCGGAAATATTCGTAAACTGTACCGTGCATCACGTTGCTGCCCGAGCGCGTGACCGTGTTCACGATGCCGCCCAGTGTACGGCCCACTTCGGAATCGTAGCTGCTCGTCACCACGCGGAACTCCTGCACCCATTCCTGCGCCGGGGAACTCCGCTGCAGGCCGGAAAGACTGGTCGTGTAGTCCACTCCGTCGAGGGAGATGAACACCGAGTGGGATTCCCGCACGCCGGCAAAGCTCAGCTTGGGCGTTTGCTCGGTGAACGGCGCCTGGCTTCCGACGGAAGTGCTGTTTCCCAGGGTTACCTCGGGGGTCAGCATCACGAAGTCGATGAAGTTGCGGCCCTTGATCGGCAGGTCCACGATCTGGCGCTCGCTGATCACTTCGCTAACCTGCGACTTCGTCGGCTGGATGCCTTCCTCTTCTGTGGCCGTGACGGTCACCGCGGCGGCGGCGGCTTCGACCGCCAGTGTTATCGTCAAGGAAGCGCTCTGCCCCACTTGCATATGCAGCGTCTTCGCCGCCGGCTTGAACCCTCGAAACTCGACGTGCAATTCGTACTCACCCGGCGGAATGTTCGTAATCCGCCCGACCCCGTTCTCATCGCTCTCCGTCTGGCGTTGCAGTCCCGTGCTTGTGCTGGTCAGAATGATCGAGGCTTTCGAGATCGCACCGCCACTCGCATCCTGGACGGACACCGACAGATCCGCGAGAGTTTGGGACTGAACTGCGGGTGCATACAGCGACAAGCACAAAAGCAAAAGACAGGCACCCCAGGTCACATAGCCGGGAAATAGCCAACGATTCATATGCGTCTCCACGTTTCGATTTTTTTGGTGCAGTAATTCTGTGTCAAGCCCCCCAGGTGTTTTCCTTGGCCCACTTGCATTGAGAAACGGCGAAATAGATAAAACAGGATCGGTCAGCCGGCCTTGCCCTGGCTATAAGCGGGCGCGGTTTGCGGAGCAAACAGCCCGGACTTCAGCATCAGCATCATCATCGAAAAGTCGCCGGCCAGTTCGCAGGCGGCGATCAGCAGGACCAGCCAGGAGGTCTGCACGCTGTCGTGCAGCAGCGAAAGAAGCAAGGTCGCCACGATTCCCACCAGCACAACGAGTCCCAAGAACAAACCCGCATAGCGTCCCCGGAGCCACTGCCGCAGCGTTTCGCGCGCCGCCGGAAGCGACCGGTTCATCCGCAACAAATAAATGCCCAGGAGGAAGAAGTTCGCGACGAGCAGGCCATGTTCGAGCGTCGGGAGAATCTCCGGAGGAACCTCTCCCCGAATCTCGTGAATGGTCAGGGACATCGTGATGCCTCCAAGGGTGGCGTACATGAACAACAAAAGCGGCAGAAGCAGCGTCCGCCAAAACGCCACTCCGGCGGAAGATCTCATGAGGAAGCCGTCGTAGCACGCAATGAACAACGCGGAAGCAGCGGCGAGTGCGTAGGTCAAGTTGGCGGCCCATTCCGGGAAGTGAAGCAAGGGCGAGTGCGCACGGAGCAAAACGCTCAAGAAACCGGTCACCGCAAAGACGCCCGTGGCCCAGATTCCGCGGGCAATCCAGGAGCGGTCCGGCCTAGCGGCGGCGCGCAGAAACCGCTCCGGCCGCCCCAGAAAGGCGAGATGCGCGCTGTTCTTGCCGACGACGACGATTAGGACACCCGCCAGCATTCCCACAACGTGCCCCGTCAGCAGCGAGACCAGAAATAATCCCCCGCCCACACCGCCGAGGAAAAAGGCGGTTCCGATCAGCCAGTTCCAGAACGTCTGGCGGTGGTATCCAAAGGCGAACCGGTGTGGCGCAATCAACAACTCTCGTGTCGTCATATCGTTTCTCCGCTTCAATCCCCGGATCGGCACGCTATTCGTCGAGGTAGTACACGTTGGGCTTTGTTTCGTACTCCGGCAGCAAGATCCAGCTTTTTCTTTCCCGGACGAGGCGCTGCAATTTCCCGTTTTCCTCATCCCAGTCTCCGAAAATGCGGGCATCGGTGGGACAGGTCACCACGCAGGCCGGTTCCAGGCCCTCATCCACGCGGTGCGCGCAAAGCGTGCATTTGATGTTGGTGCCCTCATCGAAGTCCGCAAACTTGAGAACTTCGAACGGGCTGATGCCGTCGCTGCTGTACCCGTGTTTCAGCAGTCCGCGCTCCACAAAGTGGCGGTTCATGTACGGGCAGGCCACGTTGCAGGCGCGGCAGCCGATACACTTCTTGTGGTCCACCATGACAATGCCGTCGGGGCGGATGTAGGTGGCGCCGGTGGGGCAGGCCTCGGCGCACGGCGCATCCGAGCAATGGTTGCAGAGCACGGGCAGGAAGGTGCGCTTCGTCCGGGGATAGACGCCGACCTCCTGGGTGACCACGCGGGCGTAGTGAATGCCCTCAGGCGTCCCGTTTTCTTGTTTGCAAGCCAGCGTGCAGGCATTGCAGCCGATGCAACGCTTCAGATCAATCACCATGCCCAATCGGGCCATTGCAGCACCTCACAGAGTGATACCCGTTAACCGCCTGCCAGGCTGCGGATGATCGCCAGGGTCACGATCTCCTCGCCGCCGTGCAGTTGCTTATCCAGTTGATCGGCTTTCAGGCTCAGTCCATCCACCACGATGGCAAAGTCGGTTCGCAGTTTGCCGTCACACACCAGGCTGTCGTAAAGGCTGCCGCCGTCCCGCGTTGGCAACTGGCGCAGCAGGTCGGCGATCGTGGTGCCCTCAAACTCCAGCGTTTGCCGGCTGAATCCCAGCATCTTGCGGGTCGTTCCCAGCGCGGCGATATTGGCAATCGGCATAATGGCCCCTTACGCTCCCAGGCGTTCCACGCGCACGCGCGCCGTGGATTCCAGCCCGCCGGTTGCGCTGTCGGTATAGCGCATGGATCCGGTCAGCAAGCGGTTAAAGTGGCTTCCCTTTGCCCGGACCCGTTTATTGTTGACGACCTGCCGGGTGATGGTATTGCTGACCCCCAAGACCTGGGGATGGATGCCTTCCACGACTTGCGCTGCCCCTTCGATGCTTCCCGCCGGGGAAGTCAACCGCACCCGGTCACCCGTCTGGATGCCCAGTTTGTTGGCGGTGGCGGAATTGATCAGGATCCCGCCGTGAATGGAATCTTTGTCGCTGACTTCCGAAAGCCAGGGCATGACCATGGTGTCCGCGAAGGTATGCAGGCTTTCCTTAAAGGTGATGGCGTAGTACTCGTACCCCGCCTTTCCGTCCTCGATCACCTGCGAGTTCTTCCAGAACGGCAGCGCCTGGTAATTATCGAGCGGCCAGTCTTTCATGCCCACCTCGGAGAGCTTGACCCGCATCTGATCTCCGGTGCGCTTGATGAACTCGAAATAGAAGGGGATGCGCAAGCTGCCGAAGGGCAGGTAGGTTTCCTCCGGGGTGCGGTAGCGCACCGCGTGGCCGTGCACCTTGAACCACTCCAGCCCCTTGTCGTCCCCATAGATGCTGCGCGCGTAGCGGTCCCAAAACTCGTCCACCGTGTGCCGTTTGTCCGGATCCAGCAGATATTTCGGCTTGGCCGCGAAACCGCAAACCATATTCAGGAAATCATTCCAGTCGTCCCGAAAACCCATGCGCTCGGCCAGTTCGGTGAGCATTTCGTAGGCGTCTCGGGTGTCGCCGAGAGGCTCGACCACGGGCTGCCGGAGCGCGTGGCCCGTGACGGCAGGCGGCTCGAGACAATTGAGCAGCGTGGATTCCAGGAAGGTGCGGTCCGGCAGGAAGACGTCGGCCCACTGCGTGGATTCCGTCTCTTGAATATCAATCGCCACGACGAACTTCATGCGCTGGAAGATCTCTTCGATTTTGTCGGTTTCCGGCATGTTCCACCACGGATTGGAGTGGTAGAGCAGCATGACCTCCGGCCGGTAATTCAAGCCGAAGCGCTCCGGATGCAGCAGCGTTTCCGCGTTGAGCTGCCCGGCGTCGAAACCGATGGGGAACCACTCCATCAAGTGCGTGGAATCCGGCGGGTACTTGAATTCCGGCGCAGGATGCAGTTGGTGCGGTTCGGGCTTGAGCATGCCGTCTTCGCCGGGGCTCACGAAGAAGCCGCGGTGATCGAGAGGCACGCCCAGATGGCCCCCCGGCACGTCGATGTTTCCCACCAACATGTTGAAGAGCTTGTACGTCACATTGTCAAAGAGGCCGTTGGCATGGGATTGCGAGCCGCGATAGTAATTGAGCGCGGCGGGCCGATACGGATAGGTCTTGCCCTGGATTTCGACGGTGGCGCCGATCTGCGCCGCGTCCACGAACTCCCGGGCAATCCGGCGGATGGTCGCGGCCGGGACGGTGGTGATCTCGGCCATCTTCTCGGGTGTGTTCTCGAACAGGATGTCCTTCCACATCTGGAAGCCAGTGCGCACGCTCATTCCCTCATGGGAAAAAGTTCCCTCCAGCGCCATGGATTCGCCGGGGACGCCATCCCAGGGACGCGGGGCGTTGACGCGCAGATCCCAGACCTGGGCTTTGCCCTCGCTATCGCGCAGGAAATAGCCGTCGGCCTTCACCAGGTACGGGGCATTCGTGCGGTCGCGCAAAAAGTCGCGGTCATAGCGGTGCAGCTCGTGGACCAGCACATGCGCCATGCCCAGGACGAAGGCACGATCCGTGCCAGGAAGCGCCGGAATCCATTCGTCGGCCTTCGCAGAAGCGACCGAGCAGCGGGGATCGAGCGAAATGACCCGCATCCCGCGCATGCGCGCATCGGCCATGCGCTTGGCGCTTCCGGAAAGATGCAGGTGGGAGGAGAATCCGTCGCCGGAGCCGATCTGAATCCAGTAGTTGCAATGTTCGTAATCGTTGATGGCGGCGAAGGAACCGTCCACGCTCCCGTTCACCGGATGATAGGAGCCGCCGCAGTAGTTCCCCAGGGAGGTAAAGAAGTTGGGCGAGCCAAACACCGCAGGCCAGCCCCAGAAAAGAATTCGCTGGAAATCGCCGATGGCACAGAGCAGCTTCCGCGGATCCTCCTTCCGGATCTTGCCGAATTCCCGTGCGACGATCTCATAGGCCTCGTCCCAGCTGATCTGCACCCAGCCCGGTTTCTCGTGCAGACCTTTCTTGGGGTTCGTGCGCTTCATCGGATAGAGCACGCGGGTGGGATCGTAGAGGCGGGCCAGGCCGGCGTTGCCCTTGGGACACAGCTTGCCGAGATTGTCGGGATTCGTCGGGTCGCCTTCGATTTTGACCGCCACGCCGTCCACCACCTGCACCTTGATGCCGCAGCCATGCAGGCACATGCCGCACGTGCTGAAGATCCAGCGGCCCGTGCTCGGGGGAATCGGAGTGCTATGCATCGTCGCCATGGTCATTCTCCTCGTTCCGTTCGACGAAACGTCTGTGCAGCGCCGGCCGAATTTCCCAAGCTGCCAGCGCTGTCCTCATGCCGGCGCATCCGCACCAGATCGGCTGCGGTCAGCTTTTCGAAGTACTCCAGCAGATGCCCGCGAACTACGGCCCAGGATTCATGAAGTTCGCAGGGATGGGTGCTGGAGCACGGCCGGTCTTCCAGCAGACATTCCTGGAAGGGTTCGCCACCCACCGCGCGGACGACGGTGAGCAAGGAAATCTGTCCCGCGGGGACGGCGAGTTCGTACCCCCCGCGGAGGCCTTTGCGCGAGCGCAGCACATGGTTATGGCACAAAGAAAGAAGGACTTTGCTCAAAAAGGCGGAAGGGATAGACTCGCCTTGGGCGATCTCCTTCTTCCCGGTAAGTTTCCCGATGGGCTGCGCAGCCAGGTAGGTAACCGCGCGCAGAGCGTAGCTGCATGGCCGGGAGAGGAGTGAAGTAAGCATAACTAGAGGACCTTTTAATCCATTACGCGGATTCTCTACACTTTGTCGGCCCAGTCAATCGGCAGTTTGACTCAGTGACCGGGACGAATGTCACGGAGCCGCTCATGTTGGAGAGTGAACTCTTCTCGCTTCTGGAAGGCACCGCCGATGCGGCGTTCACGGTGGACGAGCAGGGCATGATTCGCTCGTGGAATCGCGCGGCGGAGAAACTCTTCGGCTATCCCTCTTCCACGGTTCTCCAAAAGCCTTGCGCCAGTCTGGTCCAGGGCTATGGTTCACAAGGAAACATCGTCTGCAAGGAAGACTGCAACGTGCTGCAATGCGCGGCTGCTGGCCGGGAGACGGAGAACTACGATCTGCAAGTCATCGGCCGGGGCGGACGCCGGCTCTGGGTGAACATTTCCATCATTCTCTTTCGGGATACCCGCTCCGGGCGCCGCTTGCACATCCACTTGGCCCGCGATATCACATCGCGTAAGAGGAAAGATGAACTAGCGCTGAAAGTCCTGGACGCCGCGAAGGAATTAACCGCGCTGCCGGAAAATCCTGGTGCGCTGGCCCCGGTTTCCCCTCTGACCGTGCAGGAGAAACGCGTGCTGAGCTTGTTCTCCGAGGGAAAGAGTCCGCAACAGGTGGCTCGCACGCTGAGAATTACGGACCGCACGCTGCGCAATCACCTGCATCACGCCAACCAGAAGCTGGGGACACGGAACCGTTTGGAAGCCGTGATCCACGCGGCAAAGCGCGGGTTGATCTAACTGCGCGTCTAACCGGGTGGAACCGGCAGACCGCTGGGCAGTGCCATGGACCATTTGCCCTGCTCGTGTGCTGGCCCGCAAGTTCTCGAGAGTACTTTGCGATTGCTTCAGGGGCTAAGCCCCTTTGTTTTCAGCCGTTCCTGCCGGGGCTGTCGCCTTAACCCACACCCTGGAATTGCGCCGAACTTTTGGGACGCAACACTAGGATCCTACGCGGGGACTCTTCTCACCGAAAGCCAGATGGCGCCAAAGATCACGGTAGTCGTAATCCGTGCGCACAGCGAGATTGAGGCGGTTGTAGGAGGCGAAATCGCTGACGAGGTGGACGAGTTGCACGATGCCCTTGTCGGTCAGGCCGATGCGGCGGAGGCCGGCGATGTCCTCTTCGGTGATGTTCGCGGGCGTGGCGTTCACTTTCAGAGCGAAAGTGACGATGCACTTCTGCCGCGGATCGGAGAGCGCGTTTTCCATCTCCATGACGAACCTCTTGACCTGATCTTCCCCGGTATTCAGACCGTAGTTCAGGATCGTGCAGAACGCCGCGGTGCAGTAGGGACATCCGTTGGCCTTGGAAACGGCAATCCCCACGTACTGGATTTCATCCAGCGTCAGTTCGCCCAGCTGCCAGAGTACCTTGGTGGCTCCCAACTTGGCCTTGAAGAACTCCGGGAAGTTCATCTCGACATAGAAGTGATTCGGGACCGCCCCTTCCATTTGCGTGACCCAGTCAAAAATCTCGCGGACAACGGGATCATCGACCATTTCGGGCTTTACGATCTTTACGAAAGCCATGGTGTACCTCCCGCGGCGTCCAGGTGATCTTGAAATTGCCTCCGTGGGACGGGCTAATTGCCCGCCTGCAGGCGCTTGATCAGCTTTTCGGCCTCCGCCGCGTCAAACCACCAGGGGTTGTAGGCGGGCGGGTTGTTGAAGCCGTTGGAAATGAGGCTGGCCAGCTTGGGAATCTGCGAAGCCGCACCCATCAACTGCAGCACCTGGGGCGGCGGAGGGGTTAGCAGCGAGTTCGTCCACTTGGCCACCCACTGCGCATAGCTGTAGAAGGTCTCGAAGGTCTGCTGCATCCAGCCGGCATCGAACGGTTTGCCGCCGCGTTCCAGAATGCAGTCCATATAGACTTTTGCGCACTTGCACGCCGTGTTCGCGCCCTGCCCGGTGATCGGATCGTTGAGCACCACGACGTCGCCCATGCCCAGGATGGTTTTCCCGGAGGGCAGTTTGCAGACCGGCTTGCGGATGGTGGGCGCGAATCTGCCCGCGACAATGCCGTTATCGTCGGTAAGTTCGATCTCCTGGCAGCGCTCCGCTTCCCAAGGCAGAAACTTAGCCAGGATCTCCTTGCTGCGTTGGAGATGCTGCTGCGGCGTCTTTACATCCTGCCAGCAATCCATGGGGCCACCGGGGACTCCCTCGAAGACCATGATCTCGCACGGCCCGTTGACGGTCAGCGCCGGGAAGACGAAATATTCGCCGACGCCGGGGATGAGGCTGAAGGCCACGGCGGTGAAAGGCTTGCGGGGCACCATCTTCTTGACATAGGTCAGCGCCAGGGCACGCATGGGCTGATCGAAGGTGGAGCGTGCGGCGTCGCGTGTGAAGAGTTGGTTGATCTCCCCTTTGCCGGCGGCCACAATCACGAGCTCGTGGCTCTTGGCATACTCCTCGAGGTCCTGAGCGCTGGCTTCCTTGTAGATGACCTGACCGCCGCGCTTGGCAAACTCTTCGAGCCAGCCGGCAAACTTGACGCGTTGGTCGATGGACTGGCCGAAATGGTCCAGCTTCGCCTCCCAGAACAAGGCGCGGCCGCCGTCCGGCCCGGGAATGGAAAAGCCGATCCCCTCGGTCTTCGGGCACTCCTTTTCCCAAAAGTTGATGCCCAGATCCCGTTCGATCTGCAGAGAACTGTCAAACATGAACTGGCTGGAGCTGACGCGGCCGGCGCGGAGCTGCTGGGAAGTGCGGCTGGAGACGACGGTGATGGCATAACCCTTCTGCTGGAGACCCAGAGCCAACTGCAAGCCCGACTGTCCCGCGCCGACGATGGCGATCTTCCTCATGGAATGCTCCTTTTTTCTTAGCGGCCGCTTTCCGCCGATTCCGCGCGCTTCCCCTGCATTTCCTTGTTGCTGCCCAGCGGGCGCACCGCCCGTTCTTTGCAGCGGGGCCATATGATAGTATCTGCGCCGGAAAAAACAAACTCTGGAATAGGCCGGAGAATTCACAGGGGGAGGCCGTCATGGAAGGTCTGAAAGGGAAGGTCGCCATCGTCACGGGCGGCGGAACGATGATTGGCGCCCACGTGGTCCGGGCCTTTCATCGGGAAGGAACGAAAGTGGTTGTGGCGGATATTGACGCGGCGGGCGGCCAGGCCATTGCCGGCGAACTCTCTGAAGGTGTGCGCTTCATCCGGACGGATCTGGGCGACGACAAGCAGATCGCCGCTTGTGTCGAGCAGACCGTCGCGGCGTTCGGCGGTATCGATTTCCTGGTCAACGTGGCCTGCGTCTACGTGGATGGCGGCCTGAGCGCCTCGCGGCAGGATTGGCTGGACAGCTACAACATCAACGTCGTCGGCGGGGTGATGATGCTGAAGGCCGTGCGCCCGCACATGGTCCAGCGGGGCGGCGGCGCGGTGGTGAACTTCGGCAGCATCAGCGCGAAGGTGGCGCAGCATGGCCGCTGGCTCTACCCGGTCAGCAAAGCGGCGACGCTGCAGTTGACGCGCAACGAGGCCATGGATCTGGCCGGGGACAAGATCCGCGTCAACTCCGTCTCTCCTGGCTGGACCTGGTCGAAGGTCATTGCCGAGCTGAGCAAGAACAATCGCGCGAAGGCCGACAGCGTGGGCGCTCCCTTTCATCTGCTGGGGCGCATCGGTAACCCGGAAGAGGTAGCGCAGGCCGTTGTTTTCCTCTGTTCCAGCCATGCCTCGTTCATCACCGGGACGGATCTTGCCGTGGACGGCGGCTACACCGCCATGGGCCCGGAACGCGCCGAAGAGGCGATTCCCAAGCTGGCGGAATAGAGAAGATATGAAGAGCACTTCAGCCGAGGACTTTGACCCGAAGGATTACCGCCGCACGCTCGGGCAGTTCGCCACGGGCGTCACCGTGGTCACCACCCGGGGCCAGGACGGCCGCTTCATCGGCCTGACCGTCAATTCCTTTACTTCCGTTTCGCTCCAGCCGCCGCTGGTCCTCTGGTGTCTCGTCCGGCAATCGCCGAGCCTGGCAGCCTTTCAAGGGGCCAGCCACTTCGCGATCAATATTCTGGCGGCCGGGCAGCACGGCTTGTCCCGGCAGTTTGCTTCGCAGGTTCCCGACCGGTTTGCAGGGGTTGAGCTGGAGGAGGGGAAGGCCGGTGTGCCGCGCTTGAAGGGCGTCGCGGCCCAGTTGGTTTGCCGGAACGCGGGGCAATTCGACGGCGGCGATCACATCATTTTTCTGGGGCAGGTGGAGGAATACCTCCGGTCCGAGGAAAAACCTCTGCTGTTCCACTCCGGGCGCTATCGCAGCGTGACGCCGCATCCCGATTTCCCGGAATGAGGCGCGCCATTCCGCTGTCCGGGAAGCGGCCAGCCGCCACGGCTGCCGCTTTCTGGCCCCCGCAAGAATTCAGCAATGCTCGAACGCGGCTACGATCTCCGGGCCCGCCCGCTCAGTCGGCCGGAACCTCTTCGGTTTTCGGCTGGGCTTTTGTCTTGGTTGGGCGCCGGTAGATTCCCCTCTCCACCATCTCTGCCAGCACGCGGTGCCGTATGGCGTCGTGATCCGCATGCCCGCCGGGATGCTTCTTCAGGCCGAGGTTTTTCGGGTACAAGGGTTTTTCGTAGATGCAGCGGAACTGTTCGGTGCGCAGATCGCGGAGCCAGTTCCCCCACAGCGAGCGCGTGCGGTATTGCCGCAGCGCCTCGATATCGATGATCGCTCCGGCGTAGGAAGGCCCCGCGCCGTACTCGTGCTGCGAAAGCACCCGGCCCTGATAGTCCACGATCATGGATTTGCCGCCGAAAGTATCCAGTGCGTCTTTCGAATCCTGCATGAGGTAGTAGTTGGCGGGGTTCGGCGCCACCACGTAGCAGGTATTGTCCAGGGCGCGGGCGCGGTTCTGCACCTCCCAGAGGCCGTTGGCGACATAGGGTTCGGGATACGCGGGCCGGTAAAGGACTTCGGCGCCGTTCATGGCCATGCCGCGGGCCGTTTCCGGGAAGGATCCGTCCATGCAGATCACGCAGCCGATCCGCCCGATCTCCGTATCGGCCACGGGAAAGAAGGAATCGAGGCCGTCGCCGTAGAGTTCGACCCACTTGTCCCACACGTCGTGGGGCACGGTCGAGTGCTCGCGGGCGAAGACCTGGAGCTTGTGGTATTTATAAATCACCTCGCCGGTCGGCGCGATGATGAAAGCGCCGTTGAAGAACTTCCTGGGAAACTCGGGATGCTTGATCTTGGCCTGGGCGATGATGAAAGCGTTGTGCTGCTTGGCTTTGCGCCCCAGCATCTCCGTCTCTGGGCCGGGGATGTCCAGGGCCATCTCCTCCACGTATTTTTCGTGATCCCAGTCGAAGACCTCGTCGGTGAAACCCTGCAGGCAGCCTTCCGGAATACAGATCAGGCGCACGGGCAGGTCAATGGAACTGAGCCAGATGGAAGCGTCGATCAGGTCCGAAATATGCCGGATGTTGACCTCGACTTCCGAGCGCTTGGTGCAGCCACGCATGGTGGGCTGGAGCGCAAGAGCCATATATTGCTCGATCATGACAATCCTCCTTGGCGGGTCTACAGCATGTGCTGAAACCGGGACGTCGGTGAGTGCGCCTTCCGAGGCGCGCCGGGATGCGCCGGATGAAGAGTATTCAACACCCGAACGCATGCCCCGTCAAGAAGTTGACCGCTTGGCGGTCACAGTAATAATGACGGGCCGCCTGAGGCACACTGCGCGGGCCCTGGGACGCTCCGTTCCGGAGGTTGTCCACGCCAGAACCTTTACGAGCCGGAAGCTTCGGCCACTTCAAATGGGTAGTGCCGGTGCGTGCGCTGCACGGAGATCCACTTCAGAGTGGTGAACTCCTCCAGCGCCCAGCGGCCATTGAGCCGTCCGATGCCCGAAGCTTTTTCGCCTCCAAAGGCAATGGTGGGTTCGTCGCTGATGGTGCCGTCGTTGACGTGGATCATGCCGGAGTCGATCTCTTTGGCCAGCTCCGCGCCGTGCTCCAGGTTGCGCGTATGAATGGCCCCGCTCAACCCGTACGGGCTGTTGTTGGCCACGGCGATGGCTTCTTCTTCGGTATCGAAGGGCATGACGCACACGGCCGGGCCGAATAGCTCATTCTGCGCGACGTACATCTCGGGCTTCACATCGGCAAAGATCGTCGGGGACACCAGGTTGCCTTCCGCTTTGCCGCGCAGTACCGGCTTGGCGCCTTCGTCCACGCCCTTCTGGATCTGCCGGGCGAGGGTATCGGCCTGGGCCTTGTTCATCAGCGGGCCAATATCGGTCTGCGGATCTCGCGGATCGCCCACTTTGAGCCCGGAAACCCGCTGCACATATTTCTCCAGGAATTGCTTGTACAGGCTGCGATGCACCAGGATGCGGTTGGCGGACATGCAGATCTGCCCCTGGTGCGTGAAGCGGCTAAAGACCGCGGCATTGAGGGCATAGTCCAGATCGGCATCCGCAAGAATGATGAAGGCGCTGTTGCCGCCCAGCTCCAGAATCGCTTTCTTCAGGCAGCGGCCGGCGGATTCTCCGATGCGCCGGCCGACGCCTTCCGAGCCGGTGAAGGAGATGACGCGGGGAATGGGGTGCTCGACGAAGTTGTTTCCGATTTCCGCGATGTCTGCGATGACCACGTTCAACAGGCCCTTGGGGATGCCCGCCGCTTCGAAGATCCGGGCAACGAGCGTGCCGCCGGTGATGGCCGTATCATCGTGCGGCTTGAGAACCACGCCATTGCCCGCGCCCAGCGCCGGGGCCACCGAACGCATGCTCAGGAAGAAGGGGAAGTTGAACGGGCTGATAACCCCCACGACCCCGACCGGGATGCGGTAGAGCCTGTTTTCCTTGCCTTCGACTGTGGAGGGCAGGATCTCGCCGGTCATGCGCAGGGGGAAGGTGGCGGATTCCTTGATGATGTTTTTCACCAGGCCGATTTCAAAAAAGGCCTTGAGGCGCGTGCCGCCGAGTTCCTCGATAATCATGTCGGTGATGTCGCCTTCGTTCTGCTCCACGAAGGTGATCGCCTTCTCGAGGATGGCGCGTTTCTCGAAGGGATTGACCGCCGCCCAGACCTTCTGTGCCGCCGCTGCCGCGCGATAGGCCGCATCGAGATCCGCCAGGCTCGCCAGCTTGAACTCGGTAATGGGCTTCCCGTTGTAGGGATTCCTGTCCGTCAGCGTCTTCTGGCTCGCGCCGTCGCGCCATACTCCGCCGATGTACTGCTTATTGAGTGCCGCAAACTGGTTCATGGCCGTCCTCCGGACTTTCGAAAGGTATCGCGAAACTATACAGAATCCGCTTTGAACTTCCAGTAGTTTTCCGCCCCCCGCCGCGCAGGTCCGGGAGGAAAGACTATTGTTGACGCAACACGTGCCGAGTGCTAGTCTCCGTCAAATTTCAACTTCCGGATGGGGGGGAACGTGCGACGCATATCCTTGGGATTGCTTGGGGTTACGATTCTCTTGCTGTTGGTTTCCGCCAATAGCGTGTCTGCGCAGCAGTTCGCGACTTTGAATGTGACGGTGAACGACCAGTCGGGCGGGGCCGTCCCCAACGCCAACTTGACACTGAAGAACACCGCCACGGGTGTCGAACGCACCGCGGTCACGGGGGAGGGCGGACTTGCCGTCATCCCCAGCGTCCCGGCAGGGAGCTATGCCCTGACGGCGACGCATGCCGGGTTTGCGGCGCACACGGTCACAGTTCAGCTTGCCGTCGGTCAGATCGCCTCGGTGACCATCTCCCTGGGAGTTTCCGCGAAGGCGGAGACCGTCGAGGTGACGGAGACCGCGCAGGCCGTGGACCCCGAGAAGGCGGAAGTCAGCCAGGTGATTGACACGCCGAAGATCAAGGACCTGCCGATTTCCGGGCGCGACTTCATCGACTTCGTTCTGCTCACGCCTTCGGTGAGTATCGGGCGCAGCACGGCCGTGGGGGCGCAATCGCCGTTTACGGAGACGGTGCTGAAGCTGAGTTTCGCGGGAGTGCGTGAGAGCCACACGTCCTTTTATTCCTTGGACGGGATCGACTACAACACCAGCATTTCCGGCGTGCAGCGCATCAGCCCCTCGCAGGACTGGGTGCAGGAATTCCGCGTCGTGGACAGCCCTTTCACCGGGGACAACGGCCGCAACCTGGGTTCCGTGGTCAATACGGTCACCAAGTCGGGCACCAATGACGTGCACGGCACGCTCTACGAGTTTTTCCGCAACAACAAGATGGATGCCAAGAACCTGCTCTCCGCCCCGGGTTTCGACACGCTGCGCTTCAACCAGTTCGGCGGCACGGTGGGCGGGCCGATTCGGAAGGACAAGCTGTTCCTCTTCGGCGGCTACGAAGGGCAGCGCCGGGCGGATTCACCCATCTATTCCTCCTTGATCCTGGGCTGCACCGACAACCCAGGATGCTTCGGCCCCGGCAGTCTGAGCATCAACCAGGTGAAACAACTTCTCGGATTGCAGCCCGAGGTGCTGAACTCCTTTCTGAGCATCGATGACTACGACAAGATGATCTTGAAAAGCAACGCCATCGTGAGCAGCAAGACGTTTCTCAACCTGACCTACCTGTTCAACGATTCGCGCAAGCAGAATGTGCGCGGCGCGGCGCCGGGCGAAGGCATGCCTTCTTCCTATCGGGACAACCCCGTGCGCGACCAGACCGCCTACGGCAGCCTGGTCCACCTGTTTTCTCAGGCGCTCACCTCCGAGACGCTTTTCCAGTACGGACGCCGGAAGTTCGACCTGATCCCCAAGGGGGCCGGTCTGGAACCCGCCATTGCCGTTCCGGACATGCTGTCCTCGGGCGGCTTCGTCGGCAGCGTCCGGGCGTATACGGAACAGCGCATTCAGGCGGCCGAGAACCTGACCTATGTGCGCGGGAACCATACCTTCAAGTTTGGCGGCGACATCGAGCCGGTCTGGATCGATACCCAGGTCACCTTGTTCAGCCCGGGGGTGGGCATCTTTTCTCCAGGTTGCTTCTTTGGTGGCCCCTCCGGGTGCGCCGGCGCTCCGCAAGGCGTATTTTCCCCGGGCACGGCGCTGGCTTTCCTCTTCCTCGAGCCTCGCGAACTCTTCGGCCAGCAGATCCCGCAGCGGACACTGCCTTTCTCCACGGGCCTGTACGCCGGCCCTTCGCAGCAGGCCTTCGATGACGCGACCTCTCTAAACTTCGAACACACCCTGTGGTCGATGTATGCCCAGGACCTTTGGAAGGCGCGGCCCAACCTCACCGTTACCCTCGGCCTGCATTACGACGTGGATACCTTTCCGTCCGCGGCGGACGTGAAAATCCAGGGCAAGTTCCATCCCACCAACTATGGCAATATCCAGCCGCGCGCGAGCCTGGCGTATTCCTTCCACAACGGTAAGGGCGTGGTGCGTGCCGGCGCGGGCCTGTTCAACTCGCCGTTTGTCTTCAGTGACGTTTTGGTGAGCTGGATCGGCGCCTCGGAATTCACCTACATGAACCAGCCGCTGTTGTCGGAGTTCAGTGATCCCACCAACCAGTTGATTGGCTTTGGGGCCTCCGGTGCAGTGGGTGCTCCCGGGCCGGTGTTTGGCGGCATCGGGTTCAGCAATTTTACCCACTTCGGCATTTATCCGGATCCGACAGAGAGTCCGGTGTTGCAGTTCCCCTTGGGGTACGCCAAACGCGAATTCAAGAATCCCATCGCCACGCAGGCCAGCCTGGAAATTGAACACCAGGTTGGCAAGGACTTCGTCGTCTCGTTGGGATACCAGTGGATGCACGCCACGCGCCTGCCGGTCTACTACAGCATCAACGGGACGCCGGTAACCAATGGTGCGGGGGTGGAGCAGTGCAATCCGGCTATCACCAGCGGCTGCTCGCCGTACTTTACGCCCACCGATCCCAACTTCGGGTTTGCGCTGTACGTCAAACCCGGAGGATTCTCGATTTACAATGCGGGCACCGTCAGCGTGCGCAAATCCTTCTCGCACCACTATGACTTCCTGGCCAATTACACCTACTCGAAGTCCATTGATATCTCGACAACCGTCAACCTGCCCAACGTGCCGGTAAATTTCGTCCATCCGAGCCTGGACCGGGCCGTCGGGGACAACAACATCCCGCACCGGCTCACCCTGGCGCTGCTTGGGGAGACCCCGGACACCTGGAATGTCGTGCTGCGCCATTTCAAGGCCTCGGTGCTCACCAACCTGCAGAGCGCGCGGCGCTATAGCATCGTTGCCGGCTTCGATACCAACGGCGACCTTTTCCCCTTCCCCGACCGCGTGGGGGTTATCGGCCGGAATACGTATAAAGGGGACCCCAGCCACACGGTGGATCTGCGCATCCAGCGCGTGATTCCCGTCAACGAACGCGTCAATGTGGAGCTCAGCGCGGAGATCTTCAACCTGCTCAACCGTGCCAACGTGCTGGAAATCGACCACGCCTATGGGCTGCCGGATTTCGTGACCGCGGTTCCCCAGCAGTACAAGGACGGCATTGCTCCCCCGCTGTCTTCGGGTGGCAATCCCTCGTTCGGGTCGCCGAAATTTGCCGGCCCGGCGCGGCAAGTCCAATTGTCGCTGCGCTTGAATTTCTAGCGGCTTCCGGAACACTGCAGCAGAACCCGCGCAAGGCCGGCGCATCCGTTTCCGCTGCGCCGGCCGCGCGCGAATCAGCAGGAAAATCCATGATCAAGCCCTATACCGCCGTCGGTCTTGTGCCCACCATCCGCGGGATCCGCTCCCGCAAGGACATCAAGATCAATCTGGACCATCTGAAGCATCTGGTGAAGGCCGCCAACTGGCTCTCCGCCATGGATCTGCCGGTGCGGCTGATGGCCATCCCCGAGGGCGCTTTGCAAGCCTTCAATGACGAAGTGCTCGACATGGACCATGTGCAGTACGCGCGGAAATGCGCCATCGATATTCCGGGCGAGGAGACGGAAGAAATCGGCAAGATCGCTCGCGAATGGGACTGTTTCATCATGGCCCAGGCCAAGGCGCGCCACCCGGACTGGAAAGACCGTTTCTTCAATGTGGGCTTCATTCTCAATCCCAAGGGAGAAGTGATTCTGAAGCATTACAAGGTGTCCCCGCTGTATCCGGTGGAGCATTCCGTCTGCCCGCATGACATTTACGATTGGTGGATCGAGAAGTACGGACGCAACCTGGACGCCTTCTGGCCGGTCGTGGACACCGAGATTGGCCGGATGGGCATCATGATGGCCAACGAAGGATCGTATCCCGAAAATGCGCGGGCCCTGGCGATGAATGGCGCGGAAATCGTTTACCGGGCCTCCTACCCGCATCCCGGCAGCGGCAACGACTTCTTCGAGATCCAGAGCGCGGCCCGCGCGCTGGACAATAATATGTACATTATGGCGCCCAATCTGGGGACCTATTTCCTTTTCCCCGAGGACACCACGCCCATTGATACTTTTGGCGGACGCTCTTATATCTTCAATTACAAGGGCCAGAAGGTCGGCAAGCTCGAGTACAGCGGCGGATCGAGTTACGTCGCCGGCGTGATCGATGTGGAAGCCCTGCGCGACCACCGCGCCCGCGCGCAATGGGACAACTGGATGAAGGACATCCGCTCCGAGCTCTATCAGATCGTCTATGAAAAGCCCATCTATCCCAAGAACCTCTATTTGAACCGCGTCCCGATGAAACACGCTGAATACCGGGAGAAAGTCATCAAACGCCAGATCGCTCTGATGCACGAACGCGGCATCTGGAAGAAGCCGGAACGCTGAGCCTGTTTTCTTGCCGCCAGCCATTGGAGGTTGCCGATGCCCCACCAAGACCGTGCATCCCGGAAAAAATTTTTCACGGTGGACCCCCGGCGTTGCGCCCTACTCGTCATCGACATGCAGAACGCCTTTGTGGCCGAGGGCGAGCCGTTCGAAACGCCGCCGGCGCGCGCGATGGTTCCGCGCCTCGAGCGTCTGATCCGGTTTTGCCGCGAACGCGAGATGCCCATCGTCTGGACCCAGTCGGATCACCGGCCGCCCTATGGCGGCCTGATGCTGCAGAAGTTTCCCGTCATCGGCGAGCAGCGCGTCCTGTGGCAGGGCGAGCCGAGCTTTGAGATGTATCCCCACATGCTCCAGCCGCAGGAAGCGGTCTCCGAGTACCGGCTGGTCAAGCATAAGTTCGACGCTTTTTTCGAAACCGGCCTGGACGCCATTCTGCGCTATCACCACACGGATACCGTAATCATCACCGGAACCGCCACCAACGTCTGCTGCGAATCCACGGCCCGTGCTGCGTTCATGCGTGACTACTATGTGGCATTTCCCAGCGATGCCAATGCGTCATTCGATCCGGCCATGCACGAGGCCACACTGAAGAACATCGACTTATTCTTTGGCAGAGTGATGACCACTGAGGAGCTTCTGGCGGAAATGGAAGCGGCGATTGCGGAGACCTCCACGGCGGCGCAGCGCCGCACTCGGAAGCCGCGGCCCTGAGCCCTGCAGGGGCCCTGGGAGCGTCCGCCCGGCCGCATGCGCGAGATGTGAAAAACTGTTGGCTGATCTCGTAGCCCGGGCGAGCCCCCTCACGTCTACCAATTTTCCCCGCGCAACGGACCGTCCTCCGATTCCGGCCGCAGCGGGCCGGCGGCGCCCCGGCGCACCCGAAAGCGGCGGAAAATTGATAGAATGGATGTGGCTGTAGTCCCCCGCGTTAGAACCAGAAGGAGTTCCGTTCATGTCTACGTCTACGACCACCAAAGCGGCGCGGCCCGTCTGGAAACCTACGACCCGGGTGGGTGTAGGCGGACAGCCGTTCAAGTATCCGCTGGAGCGCGCGTTTGTGGAGCCGGACTGGCGGCGTTTTCCGGGCTGGAAGGACGTGACGCGGGAGCAGTGGGAGACGGCCTTGTGGCAACGGCAGCACACGGTCAAGAACCTCAAAGAACTGAAGGAAGTGATGGGCGCCCTGCTCCCCGAGGACCTCGCGGCCAATGTCGAGCGGGACATGCGCGAGCGCGCCACTATGTCCATGCTCATTCCGCCGCAGATGATCAACACCATGAATGAGCGGGACCTGTGGAACGATCCGGTGCGCCACTACATGCTCCCGGCGTTCGACGACCGCCATCCGGAGTGGCCCAGCCATCCGCACGCCAGCCGCGACAGCCTGCATGAATCCGACATGTGGGCGGTGGAGGGGCTGACGCACCGCTACCCGACCAAGGTGCTGGCGGAGATGGTTTCCACCTGCCCGCAGTACTGCGGGCACTGCACGCGCATGGACCTGGTGGGCAACGATGTGCCGCAGGTGACCAAGCTGCGCTTCCAGATTCCGCAGAAAGAGCGCTTCGAACAGATGCTCGATTATCTGCGGCGCACGCCACAGGTTCGCGACGTGGTGGTTTCCGGCGGGGACATCGGCAACCTGCCCATCCAGCAGCTCGAGCCGTTCGTCAGCGCCTTGCTGGACATCGAAAACATCCGCGACATCCGCTTCGCCTCCAAGGGGCTGATCGGCATCCCGCAGCATTTCCTGCAGGACGAGGTGCTGCACGGCTACGAGCGTCTGGCCAGGAAGGCGCGGGAGCGCGGCGTCAGCCTGGCGTTTCACACCCACGCCAACCATGCCGCGCAGGTCACGCCCCTGGTGGCGCGGGCTTCGCGCAAGCTGCTGGAGCTGGGCTTCCGCGACGTGCGCAACCAGGGCGTGCTGCTGCGCGGCGTCAACGCTTCCTCCCGGGAACTGCTCGAGTTGTGCTTCACGCTTCTCGATCATGCCTCGATCATTCCCTACTACTTCTACATGTGTGACATGATCCCCAACGCCGAGCACTGGCGCGTGGCGGTCTACGAAGCGCAGCAGTTGCAGCACGACATCATGGGCTATCTGCCGGGCTTCGCCACCCCGCGCATCGTCTGCGACGTGCCCTTTGTGGGCAAGCGCTGGGTGCACCAGGTGCGCCAGTACGACCGCGACAAGGGCGTTACCTACTGGACCAAGAACTACAAGACCGGCATCGAGGCCCAGGATCCCGAAGCGCTGACCCGCCAGTACGAATACTACGATCCCATCTACACACTGCCCGAGGCCGGACAGGAATGGTGGCGCCTGCAGCACGAGCATACGGCCAGCTGATCGCCGCCAAGGATTACGACCGCCCGGAAGGCCCCCGCGCGCGCCTTCTGCCCCGCGCGGCGCGCAGTTGCTTCAAAAGAAACACCCTGTAGACAGCTGTGTGGAATGTGCCGCAGGCGTGATAGCGTTTAGTTTATGCAACCCTTTTCTACACAAGTTGCCGAGCGCAGCAATCAGCGCCGCAGCCAGCGCGTGCTGCTGAGCCTCCCCGTGGAGGTCACCGCGCAGCAGGGGGTGGAGAAGAAACCCGTCTCGGAAAAGACCCGCACGATGGTGGTGAATGCGCACGGCGCGCTGGTGCAACTAAATCTGAAAGTGGAAATTGGGCAGCAGCTTACCGTGAAAAATCTGAAGACCAGCGAAGAGGCCCATTGCCGCGTGGTCTTCGTGAATCATGCGCAGCTGAGCAATGTGGAGGTGGGCCTCGAGTTCCTCAAGCCGGCGCCTCTTTTCTGGCGCATTGCCTTTCCCCCGGCGGATTGGACGCCGCGCAGCCCCGACGCCAAGGGCTCCGCATCCAAAGGCGGGGCAGCCCCAGCGCACCAGCGCCCCGTCGCGGCTCCCAGTGCGAAACCCGCGCCAGCTGCCGCTCCGGGTGCAAAACCAGCGACAACGCCGGCGCCGGCTTCCCCTGCCAAACCAAATCCGGCGCCAGTCCCAAAGCCCGCTTCGCCCCTGATCTCAACTCCGAACCCTGGGCTGAAAAAGTAAAGCCAATTACGCCGAGCACTCGCCGCGGAGTGGGGCATAATTCGCATCCCGGACGGAAAATTGCGCCAGGTGCCCCAGGCGAAGAGATCTCCCGCTTCGTTTATGCAACTAAACTCCGTATATAGAATAGGTTAAGTTGCATCTTTCGCTCCTGCTGGTGGCAATCAGAATGCCATAACTATCGCAGAGGCGATTTCCATGGCCCGGGCACCCTTGTTGGAGCCCCCAGTCTTGGGGGTGCGTGTTAGAACTGTTGCTCCGGCAGTCCTTCTTCCTGTACCGATACCGAGACCCGTGCAAGCCACGCGTCCGCGCGTCGAGGCTAATTTCTCGAAATCACTCATCGAGATGAACCGCGTGCCGGCAGGCTCGCGCGCCCTGCAACTCGCCGTTTCCATCGTGGTGCATGTGCTGGTCATCGGCGTGCCCCTGCTGCTTTCGCTGTGGTACACGGACACGCTCAATCTGCGCGCGTACACGGCGACGCTGCTGGTCGGCCCGCCACCTCCACCACCTCCGCCGCCGGCCGCCGCCGCAGTCGTCCGCACGGCGCCGCGCCGCGTCTTCACCAGCGAAGGCAAACTCCTGGCGCCCAGGTTTATTCCCAAACAGGTAGCGGTGCTCAAGGAAGCGCCGCTCCCGGATGTTTCCGGGCTGGAGGGCATCTCGGGCGGCGTTCCCGGCGGCGTGCCGGGCGGGCAGATGGGCGGAGTGCTCGGGGGAGTACTCGGCGGCATCTTGAGCAGCAAGGCGGTTGCGCCGCCGCTCGCGGCAAAGGCCAAGGCTCCGGTGCGCATTGGAGGCCGGGTGCGGCCGCCGCGCGCGCTGCTGAAGGCCGCACCCGACTATCCTGCTCTGGCCCAGAGCGCGCGTATCCAGGGCGACGTGGTGATCGACGCGACGATCGATTCGCAGGGGAATGTGATAGACGCGAGGGTTGTCAGCGGCCACCCGTTGCTCTACGACGCGGCGCTGAATGCCGTGCGCACGTGGAAATACGAGCCGACGTACCTGAATGACGAGCCCGTGCCCATTCAGATGAATGTAATCGTATCGTTCCGGATGCACTGACGCCGGCACAAAGCTCCTCACACCCCCATGTGAGGGAGACCCCGCCTCCGCAAAGCCCTTCGAGGGGACATTGGGCCAGCGGAGACGGGGTCTCTGTTTATTTCCGCTGGGAATCAGGCCAAAGCTTCCGTCAGCGCTTCGCACAGCGCGTCCTGCATTTCCGGGCGGAGCTTTTTTCCCTGTGCGGTGAGGTAGAAGACGTCGATGGCCTTCTGGCCCTCGGTGTCGATGAGCGCGACTTCGATGTTGCACGCGAGACGCGCCAGGGCGGAGCCGATGGCGTAGAGCAGGCCAGGGCGGTCCTGGGTGATCAGCTCGAGCAGGGTGCTCTGTTCCGAGGAGGCGTCGTCGAAGCGGATGGTGGTGCTCACGGCCACCTTCGGCGGGCGGGCGCGGCCCATGCCTAGGCGGCTTTTCAGCAGCGGCTCGAGTGCGGTCTTGCCGCTGAGGATGTCCGCCAAGCTGCGCCGGAATCGTTCTTTCTCGCCCGGGTTCAGCTCCAGGGTGCGGTGCAGATCCTCGAAGTGGAAGGTGTCCAGGGCGATCCCCGCGGCGTTGGCAAAGGCGTCGGCCTTCACGATGTTCATTCCCCAGCCCGCGAGGGCGCCGGCGATGTTCGCGAACAGCCCCGGACGGTCGGGCGTCAGCACGGTAAGCGAGAAGGCGTGCGGCACGGCTTTCAGTTCCGCCTGCACGGGCTCTTCGGAGAGGCGCCGGTAGAGCTCGAAATGCGCGGCCACTTCCGCCGGAGAGTGCACGGCGAGATAGCGCCGGGGGAAGCCTTCAAGGAACCACTCGAGGTCCTCGATCTTGGCTCCGGCAATGCGCCGCGCTTCGTCGAGGAACGGCGTCTCGTGCGCGATGTGCAGACGGTCGCGGTCCACGCTGCGGCTGAGGTGATTGGCGGTGGCCGCGAAGAGCTGCCAGAGCATTTCGGCTTTCCACGGCGTGAGCGCTTCGGGATTCACCGCCTGGATGTCGGCATAGGTGAGCAGGCAGAGCCGGGTGAGGCGCTCCGGGGTCTCCACCGTGCGGGCGAAGGCGGCCACGGTGCCGGGATCGAAAATATCGCGGCGCAGCAGCGTGGCGGACATGTCCAGGTGGTGCTCGATCAGGAAGTGGACCTCGTCCTTTTCCTGGGCGTCGAGGCCCAGGCGCGCCGCCGCGCTCTGCAGCGCTTCGAGGCTTCCAGCCACGTGGTTTTCCGTGGGCATGCCCTTGCCGATGTCGTGCAGAAGCATGGCGAAAATGAGCAGGTCGCGGCGCTCGAGCGATTTCCAGAGATCGCAGAAATGCCGGGCGCGCTCGTCCTGCGGCTCGGCCAAGTCCTGCAGGTGTTCGATGGTGCGCAGGGAGTGCTCGTCCACGGTGTAGCGGTGATAGAAGTCGCGGACCACCAGCGCGTCGATGGCCCGGAACTCGGGGAGCATGTCCGCGAGCAGGCCGATACGGTGCATGGGCCGCAGGGCTGCGGCGGGATGCGGCGTGTCGAGGATTTCGCGCCAGGGCGGCCGGAACCCGGCAGCGTCTTGCTGCGCCGCGGCGGTGCGCCGCCACAGCTCGCCGAGAATGCGCTCGGCTCCGAGCGTGGGTGGGCAGCCGCTGCGCGCCGCTGCGCTCAGAAAGGCGAAAACATCGCTGCGGCTGCGCAGGGCGCCCGGAGCGGCCAGTTCCAGGCGGCCGTCTTCGACGAAGAAAGGGCCACGCTCGCCGCGGGCCAGAAAAGGGAAGCGCCGCCCCCAGAAGGAGCGCCGCTTCGGCGCCTGCTCGATCTTCGGCAGCAACTCGCGGTTGAGCGTGCGCGCGTGCTGGAAATAGAGGCGCATCCATTCCGCGGGATCGCGCGGTACGCCGTCGGCGGCGCCCAGAGCGCGGCGCGCGGCAGTCTCCTGCAGCTCGTAGGTAAGGCCGTTGTCGTTGCGGCCGTTGGCGTAGTGGAGAAAGCAGCGCACGGCGCTGAGGAATTCCAGGGCCTGGGCGGGCGGCGGTTCGAGTGGTGCGGGCGGGCGGGGCTCCGCGCCGGCTTTTTTCGCCAGGGCATCGAGCCAGGCGGCGGCGTGGTGGTCGCGCAGGCCCCCGGGTGCGTCCTTTACGTTGGGCTCGAGATGAAAGATAGTGTCGCCGTAGCGCGCGTGGCGCTCGCGGGTCAGGCGCACGATCTCTGTCGTGAGAAAGCCGCGGGCCCGGCGCTCGGCTTCGCGCAGGATGCGCGTATCCAGGCAGTCGTAGAGTTCGCGGTCCCCGGCGAGGAAGCGGCGGTCGAGAAGCGCCAGGTGGAATTCGGCGTTGTCCTCCTCGAGACGCTTGCACTCCTCGACGGTGCGGCCGGCGGAGCTGACGCGGAAGCCGAGGTCCCAGAGCGTGCGCGAGAGCTCGCCCACCAGCGGCTTGAACTCCTTTTCGGCCGGCGCGTCTTCGAAAAGAAACAGCACGTCGAGATCGGAGTAGGGAAAGAGCATGCGGCGGCCGTAGCCGCCGAGAGCCAGCAAGGAAAAACGCCGTGGGGTGGCGGGGCGCAGCGCGTTCCAGACGCGCAGCAGCGTCTCGTCGGCGAAATCGCAGAGGGCGCACAGGGTGCGCGTGCCGGAGCCTTGCGCCTCGAAGGCCTGGCGAATGACTGCGCGGCGCTCTTCGCAGGCGCCGGTCAGCGAGGTAACCAGGGTCTGCGCCGCAGTTGGGGGAAGATGCGTGCTGCGCTCCATCATCGTTGGGCCGTGCGAGGGCCAGCGCGCCGTCCCGCGAAAAACTTACAGCGCGCTATCGCCGCGTTCCTCATTCCGGATGCGGATGGCGTCTTCGGTGCCCGACAAGAATATCTTACCGTCGCCGATCTTGCCTGTCTTGGCGGTTTTGAGAATGGTCTCCACGGCCTGCTCCACGAGCGCGTCCGGCAGGACCATCTCCAGCTTGATCTTGGGCACCAGGTCCACGGTATATTCGCGGCCGCGGTAGACCTCGGTGTGGCCCTTCTGCCGGCCGTGGCCGCGCACTTCGATCACCGTCATGCCTTCCACGCCGATTTCGCGCAGCGCGTCCTTCACCGATTCAAACCGCGACGGCTGAATAATCGCTTCGATCTTCTTCATGCAATCCCCCTCGATTTGTTCTTCCCTGCGTTTTCCCGGGCTGGCACAACCGCGGCGCGCGTGCAGCGGCCGCGCACGGGCGTATCATGCACGCGCTTGCGCTCCGGGCCAACTCCATAATTTTCATCTCTCCGATTGAAATTTGTAAGCCTGCCGTGAATTTTTCATTTCTCCGATTGAAAATTTCTGTTGGCGTTTTGAAATCACGGTCTGTACAGTCCGCCCTCAAGCGAGATTCTCGAGCGTTGCTCGCCATGTCTAGTCGAAGGAGATCCAGAGTGCGAATGTCCCGAGCGTGTCTGTTCTTATGTCTTTTCGGTTTGACGCTGGCCTCGTCAGCCAGGGGCCAGGCGGCTGCCGCCCCGGTGGACCAGGCTTCCCCCGCCAGTGCTCCGGCAAGTCCGGCCCCGGCAGCAAGCCCGGCTCCGCAGGCAACTCCTTCGGCGCAGGAGCCGGCTTCCGCTCCGGCTTCGTCGCCCGCCTGGTCGGCCGGGCCCATCGACTTCAGCGGCCTGATTGACGGCTATTACAGCTTCAACTTCAACCATCCCGCTTCGCAATTCAATCAACTCTACAACTTCGACGTGCGCGCCAACCAGTTCAGCCTGAACATGGCCAAACTGTCCCTCTCCCACACCGCCGACCCCGTGGGCTTTCAGGTGGATTTCGGCTTTGGGCGGGCCTTTGACATGATCTCCACCAATGAGAAGGCCCCGGAGATCTTCCGCTATATCGAGCAGGCCTATTTGAGCTGGAAGCCGGCGAAGGCCAAGGGCTTCCAGGTGGATTTCGGGAAATTCGTGACCAGCGACGGCGCCGAGGTTATCGAAACCAACAGCAACTGGAACTACTCGCGCTCGCTGCTCTTCGCCTGGGCCATTCCCTACTACCACTTCGGCCTGCGCACCTCTTTTCCCGTGGGCAAGCACTTCACCGGCGGGGTGATGGTGGTCAACGGCTGGAACAACGTCGAGGACAACAACACGGGCAAGACCCTGATGTTCACCGGAACGTACACTGCGAAAAAATTCACGTGGATCAACAATTTCCACACCGGACCGGAAAAGCCCAACACCAATAAGGGCTGGCGCAATCTCTACGACACCACGCTCTTGCTTACGCCCACGCCCAAGTGGAACGCCTACCTCAATTTCGACTACGGCTCGGACAAGAACATCGGCCCGGGATCGCAAGTGTGGTACGGAGCCGCGGTCGCGGTGCACTACCAGGCTACCGGCAAAGTGTCCTTCACCCCGCGCGTCGAGTGGTTCAACGACCGCGACGGCTTTGCCACTGGTACCGGCATCCAGCAGCAACTCAAGGAGGTCACCTTCACCGGCGAATACAAGCTGCCGGAAGGTTTGCTGGCCCGCCTCGAATACCGCCATGACTGGTCCAATCAGCCCTTCTTCCAGCGCGGCGCTTCGGTGAGTGAGCTGGGCGGAGCGACGTATATGGGGCCGGTCGGGACTTCCAAGAGCCAGGACACGCTGACGCTGGGCGTGGTCGCGTTCTTCGGGCCCAAGCGCTAGCTCGGGCGCAGGGGGAAACGATGTCGTACGAGATTTGGAAAAAATTCGCAAGTAAAAGAGGAGGAACTCCATGGGAGCAAATCCCACGCAGGCCGTAGCAGTCACGGCCTTCTTGCTGGCCTTCACGGCGCTGTCCGCCGCCATCTTCAAGGGGAGCGTCGTGCTCTACCTGACGACGGCGGTGCTCTTGGCGATCTCCATCAGTGCCTTTCGTAAATGCAAACCGCTGGAACACGCGGAGAATTGAGGACATCGAACATGATTCTCGTCGGAATTCTCGTGACGCTTCTCGGCTTTGTCATCGCTGTGCTCAGCCTGACCATGCACTCCGTGGGAGTTCAGCTGGCGGTTATTCTATTCGGGCTGGCCGTCAGCCTGTTCGGCATCATGGGCGTGCTCAACCGGGTCTATCTCAAAAATGCCATTTGGAAGAAGGGGTGAGGAGAGGATGAAAACGACAACAAAGAAACTGCTCCTGGTCACCATCGTGGCGCTGTGTCTCGGGCCGTTGGGTTTTGCCCAGGCACCGCCCGCTGCCCCGGCAGCCGCGGCACCGGCGGCCGCGGCGGCGCCGGTTCCCAAGCCGATTACCGACGCCGACCTCGCGAACGCGCCCGTGCCTTCCGCGGACGCCCGCGCCAAAGGCGATCCGGACGGCTCGCTCACCGGCACGGCCAGCGATGTCACCGTCACCGACGCCAAGAAGGGCATTAGCATTGGCGATCTCGCGAATCAGGCCGGGCAGAACAAAATCGCCATCAATTTCATGTGGACGCTGGTCACCGGTTTCCTGGTCATGTTCATGCAAGCCGGCTTTGCCATCGTCGAGACCGGCCTGTGTCGCGCCAAGAACGCCAACCACACCATGATGATGAACTTTATGGTGTACGGCGTCGGGATGTTCGCCTACTGGCTCATCGGCTTCGCCATCCAGATGGGCGGCGTGGGCGCGGTCGCCAACCTCGGTGGTACCCCTCCCTTGAACGCGGAATACGCCATCAATCTTTTCGGCAAGCCCTTCGGCTTGTTCGGGCAGCATGGCCTGTTCCTGATGCACAAGGGCACGTATGACGTTTCCGTGATGGTGCTCTTCCTCTTCCAGATGGTGTTCATGGATACCGCACTGACCATCGTCACCGGCTCCGCCGCGGAACGCTGGAAATACGCGGCCTTCATCATCTCTTCCTTCCTCATGGGGGCGTTCACCTATCCCCTCTTTGCCAACTGGGCCTGGGGCGGCGGCTGGCTCGCCACTCTCGGCGCCAATTTCAATCTCGGCAAGGGCTACTGCGACTTCGCCGGCTCGGGTGTGGTCCACGCGGTCGGCGGCATCACCGCCCTGGCTCTCTCGATGCTCATCGGCCCGCGCATCGGCAAGTACGACCGCACGGGCAAGCCGAACGCCATTCTCGGTCACGACATCGTTCTGGTCCTGACCGGCTGCTTCATCCTGGCCTTCGGCTGGTTCGGCTTCAATCCAGGCTCCACGCTCGGCGCTTCCGGCAACGGCTCGCTGCGCATCGGCTCGGTCGCGGTGAATACCATGCTCGCGGGCATGGCCGGAGGCTTCGGCGCCATGTTCTACATGTGGACGCGCTATGGCAAGCCCGACGCTTCGATGAGCGGCAACGGTCTGCTCGCCGGACTCGTGGCCATCACTGCTCCCTCGGGCTTCGTCAATCCGGTGGGCTCGGTGATCATTGGCCTCGTCGCCGGTGTCCTCGTCTGTCTTTCCGTCGAGTTCGTGGACCGCGTGCTGAAAGTGGACGATCCCGTCGGCGCCATCTCCGTGCACGGCACCAACGGCCTCTGGGGCGTGATCTCCGTCGGCCTCTTCGCCGACGGCAAGAGCAACTACGGCGGCTCCTGGAACGGCGTGAGCGGTTCCGTCACCGGCCTGTTCTACGGCGACAACGGCGGCCAGCTCGTGGCGCAGTTGATCGGCGTCGTCACTCTGCTTGGCTTCATCTTCACGCTCAGCTTCGTCCTCAACCTCCTCGTGGATTGGATCGTCGGTCAGCGCGTGGCTGCCAAAGCCGAGCTCGAAGGCCTGGATCTCCCGGAAATGGGCGCTCTCGGCTATCCCGAGTTCGAGTTGAAGTCCTGATCGTAAGGAGCGTATTCGCATGTCCACCACGACCACAGCACTGCAACCCAGGCCGGGAGCACTCGCTCCCGGCCTGGACTCCTCTCGCCTCCCAGCCATTCCCTGGCGCGACCCGCATTCGGTTTCGCCCGAGAAGCTGGCGGAACTCATCGCGTCGCTCGAAGAGGCCTGCGCGCTCCAGCCCGCTAACGCGGATCTGCGCACCTGTCTCGGCATGGCTCACGCGATGAACTACGATGCCTACCGCTCGATGGACGCTCTGGAAGCCGCGCGCACCCTCGAGCCGCAGAACTTCTTCGCCCAGTTCAAGTACGCGGAACTCTTCTACCGCCTGCGCGCCCTCGAAAAAGCGGAAGCGGAAACTCTCCACGCCCTCCATCTCGCCGCCACCGGCTGGGAGCTCGCCCAGGCGCGCCACCAGCTCTCCGAAATTCGCCGCCTCCGCCGCGAAGGCACGCAGCGGCCCGCTTGGACCAAGTCGCTGAAAGTCCCCGCACTCGGCCTCGGTTTGGTTATGATGGTGGTCACGGTGCTCTTTATGGTGTTCCGATGAAAGCAAAATGGAACTTGTTCTTCGGGGCCTCCCTGCTGGCAGCCTATATGCTGATCTCGCATGGCATCCCCATCGTGCCGGTGTTTGCGGGATGCGGTTTGGCCGCGCTCATAACCTGGCGCAAGCTCGCCCGGCATTCCGCCCCGGGCCGGTAACCGCCGGACATGCACGATCCGCTGCCGCTTCCGCTCGCGATGCTCATCGTCTTCGGCTCGGCCAAGCTTCTGGCCGAGCTGTTCGAGCGTTTTGGCCAGCCCGGCATAGTCGGCGAAATTCTCGCTGGCGCGCTCATCGGTCCGAGCGTCCTCGGCTGGATCACGCCCAACGAAACCCTGAAAGCCCTCTCCGACCTCGGCGTCATGTTTCTCCTCTTCGGCGTGGGCCTCGAAGTCAAAGCCTCCGAACTCCTGAAGGTCGGCGGCAAAGCCACGCTCGTCGCCATTATCGGCGTCATCGTCCCGTTTTTTGCGGGCTGGGGGATTCTTCTCGCCTGGGGCGCGCCGCAGGTCGAAGCCATCTTCGTGGGCGCGGCCATGGTGGCCACCAGCGTCGGCATCACCGCTTCGGTTCTCTCCGCCCGCGGCCTCCTTCACGAGGTCGCCAGCAAGATCATTCTGGCCGCCGCGGTCATTGACGACGTTCTCGGGCTGATCGTGTTGGCCGTCGTGAGCGGCATCGCGCGCGGGCGCGTCAACGTCTGGGAGATCGCCCTGACCGCCGGCCTGGCCACGGGTTTCACGGTGCTCATGGCCGTATGGGGCACCACGGCGCTGAACCGCCTGCTGCCGCACTTCGAATCGCGCGCGCGCGCCGACGAAGCAAAGTTTCACATCGCGCTGGTATTTCTCTTCGCCATGGCCCTGCTGGCCCAGTACACGGGTGTCGCGGCCATTGTCGGCGCATTCCTGGCGGGGCTCGCCCTTTCGGACGGCGCCGACGCGCGCGTGCGCACCCTCACGCGCGGCGTCAGCGAGCTGCTGGTGCCGTTCTTCCTGGTGGGCATCGGCCTGAACTTGAATTTACAGGTCTTTCGCTCGAAGTCCATCGTGGCCCTGGCGCTGGTGATTCTGGCGGCCGCCATCGTGACCAAGCTGGTTGGCTGCGGCATCGGCGCACTCTCGCTCGGCTGGGAGAATGCCCTGAAAGTGGGCCTGGGCATGGTACCGCGCGGGGAGGTGGGCATGGTCGTGGCCCAGATCGGACTCGGGTTGTCCGTGATCAGCTCGGAAGTGTACGGCGTGGTCGTGTTCATGGCCGTGGCCACCACGCTGATCACGCCGCCGCTCTTGAAGGTCGCTTTCCGCGCGCCGCAGCCTCTTCGTGCTTCCTAGAGCGCGCTTTCGCCGCGCTCGTCGTTGCGGATGCGGATGGCTTCCTCGACCCGCGAGAGGAAGATCTTGCCGTCGCCGATTTTCCCGGTCTTGGCCGTTTTCAGAATGGTGTCCACCGCCGTCTGCACCAGCTTGTCCGGCAGGACCATCTCCAGCTTGATCTTGGGCAGCAAATCCACGGTGTACTCGCGGCCGCGATAGACCTCGGTGTGGCCCTTCTGCCGGCCGTGGCCGCGCACTTCGATCACCGTCATGCCTTCCACACCGATCTCGCGCAGCGCGTCCTTCACCGATTCAAACCGCGACGGCTGAATAATCGCTTCGAGTTTCATCATAATTGGCTCGCTCCCGCGATGGCTCGTTCGCTCCGGGCTTCTTACGTTTCCAGGTTATACGCCTCTTCGCCGTGCTGCGTGATGTCCAGGCCTGCGATCTCGTGCTCTTCGCTGACGCGCACGCCGATGAGCACGTCCACAATCTTCAGCAGTACCAGCGTCCCCACGGCCGCCAGGCCCCAGGCGATCAGAACCCCTATGAACTGGTGCCCCACCTGGCGGAAATTGCCTTCGATCCAGCCGACCGCCAGCGCGTTGCCCTGCGCGTCGTGAAAGATGGGATTGATGGCGCGCGAGGCGAATACGCCGGTGAGCAGCGCGCCGATGGTCCCGCCGGCTCCGTGCACGCCGAAGGCGTCCAGCGAGTCATCATAGCCGAAGAGCGTCTTCACGCGCGTCACCATCAGGTAGCAGAAGACGCCGGCCAGCAGCCCGATGAGCAGCGCCGGCATGGGCCCCACAAATCCCGCCGCTGGCGTGATGGCCACCAGGCCGGCGACCGCTCCGGAGATCGCGCCCAGCGCGCTGGCTTTCCCGTTCTTCAGCCATTCCGCCACCATCCAGCCGATGGCCGCCGCAGCGGAGGCGAAGTGCGTGGCCACGAAGGCGCTGGTGGCCAGGCTGCCCGAGGCCAGGGCGCTCCCGGCGTTGAAGCCGAACCAGCCCACCCACAGCAGGCACGCACCGATGAAGCTGAGCACCAGGCTGTGCGGCGGCATGGGCTGGCGCGGATACCCCGTGCGCTTGCCGAGATACAGCGCGCAGACCAGCGCCGATACTCCGGAGCTGATGTGCACCACGGTGCCGCCGGCGAAATCCAGCGTGGGGAAGCGTCCGCCGAAGGCGGCGTTGAGCATGCCGCCCTTGCCCCACACCATGTGCGCCAGCGGCGCGTAGACCACCAGGAACCACAGCGTCATGAACAGCACCGTGGCGCTGAACTTCATCCGTTCGGCGATGGCCCCGGTGATCAGCGCGGGGGTGATGATGGCGAACATGAGCTGGTAGATCATGAAGGTGAGGTGCGGGATGGTGGCCGCGTAATCGGCGTTGGGCGCGGCGCCCACGCCGCGCAGGAAGGCGTGCTGGAAATTGCCCAGGAAGCTGCCGCTCCCGCCGAAGCACAGGCTGTAGCCCACCAGCGCCCACAGCACGGTGATGAGGGCCATGAGCGCGAAGCTCTGCATCATCAGCGCCAGAACGTTCTTCTGGCGCACCAGGCCGCCGTAGAAAAGCGCCAGGCCGGGGCCGGTCATCATCAGCACCAGCGCCGCGCTGACCAGCATCCAGGCGTTGTCGGCGGAGGATTGCGCGGCGGTGACGCGCTGGTCGAGCCTGGCGAGCTGATCGTTCACGGCCGGCGCGGAAGCGGGCGGTGTTTGCGCGGCCAGCGCGCCGGCAAAAAGAACGGCAGCGAGCAGGACGATTCCGATGAGGAGTGCCCGCGAGAAACCGCCTTCCTGGCTGTGCATGCGCTCCTCCTGGGCGGCGTCTGGCCGAGGATTATAGGCAATGCGCCGCGTTCCTGCCCATAATATTTTGTACGTCCGGGATTTCACTTACTTTATGGGCGCTTTCGCGCCAGCCAGGCGCGCTTGCAGGCGCGGACGAAGTGATCGGCGTCGCGCGTCGGGCGGGGAATACGATAGCCGTCGCAGACGGCCAGGGTGAGCCGGATGGCGGTGGCCAGGCTGACGCGGTGGCCCTGCGAAACGTAGATGGGGCGCACGGCCTTGCGCGTGCGCAGGACCGCCCCGAGGATTTCTTCCTCCCCGTCGGCTTCGGCGAGCAGTGGCGTCCAACTTCCGGCTTTCTGCGCCGGCGGGGTCTCCCGCCCGGTCAGCCGCGACTTCGCGCAGCCGATCGTGGGGCGGTCGAGGAGCAGGCCGAGATGGCAGGCCAGGCCGAAGCGGCGCGGGTGCGCGTAACCCTGCCCGTCGCAGAAGACCACGTCCGGGGCGTGCTGCAGTTTGCGGAAGGCGGCCAGCAGGGCCGGGCATTCGCGGAAACTGAGCAGCCCGGGCACGTAGGGAAAGCGCAGCGGCACGGCCGCGGAGACGCGCTCGATTTCCACCATCTCCGGGAAGCGGTAGACGATGACCCCGGCGAGGGCGCGGTTGGCGGCGCGGGCCGCGCCTTGCCGCGAGCGTTTCAGCAGCGCCTGCGGGCCGCTGAGAATGAAGGCGGCGTCGGCGCCCGCTACGTATTCTATTTTTGGCAGGCGGTCGCGCCCCTCCCACTGCCGGCGCAATTCGGTCTGCAGTTCTGCCGCCTGGCGCGGGGTCACGTTCCACGGATGCAAGTTTCGGATGCGCATACTTTGGCCGGGCCGTGCGGTCATCGTATAATGCACGCGGGGCATCTCCAACAGCCTTTTATCCGGCTCCCCAGATCTTTTGCGAAAGGATTGCGCGCGCACATGGAAATCTCCGTCCGGGAAGCAAACGGGATTCACATGGTCGGCGTCACCGGGCGCCTGACTATCGGGACCAGCAGCGAGCGGCTGAATGAAGCGCTGCGCAAGCTCGCGGAGAACGGCGCCAGGAAGATCGTCCTCAATCTCGACGGTGTCGCGCAGATGGACACCACGGGGATCGCCGCCCTGGTGCGCAATTCCCTGGCGCTGGCCCGCGCCGGCGGCGAGTTGCGCCTGGTCTGCGGCGCAGGCCGCGTCCGCGACGCCCTCACCATCACCCGCCTCGTCGAAGCCATCCCCACCTTCCAGACCGAAGCCGCCGCCCTGGCCAACTTTTCGTAAAATTTCCTGAGGTGGAGATTCTCTACTGCGAAGAGGTGTGTTTACCCGCCCTTTTTCAGTTCCGCGAGCACCAGCTTGGCCACTTCCTTGAGCGTTTCGAAGACCCCCACGCCGGTGACGGCCACGCCTTCGATGACCGGCTCGCCCTTCTTCTGCAACTGCCTGGTCAATTCCTCGACGGGCAGGACATTCGGCAAGTCGCGCTTATTGAGCTGTAGCACGTACGGAATGGTCACGAAGTTGAGGTTGTGTTCCTTCAGGTGCTCCAGCAGGTTTTCAAAGGTCTCGAAATTGGCGTCCAGTCGCTCTTCCTGGGAGTCGGCCACGAACACCACCCCGTCCGCGCCCTTGAGGATCAGCTTGCGGCTGGCCTCGTAGAAGACCTGTCCGGGCACCGTATAAAGATGGAAGCGCGTCTTGAAGCCGCGCACCGTGCCTAAATCGAGGGGGAGAAAGTCGAAAAAAAGGGTGCGATCGGTCTCCGTGGCCAGGGAAACCATTTTCCCGCGAGAGTTCTGCCCCGTGTGGTCGTAAACCCACTGCAGGTTGGCGGTCTTTCCGCCCAGACCTGGACCGTAATACACGAGTTTGCAGTTAATTTCGCGAGCAGGAAAGTTGATAAACGGCACTTGTCTTCAGCCCAACCAGGACACAAAATTTATAGCATACGCCGAGCGGGCAGGCTAGTACTCCCCCGCCTGTCACGCCAGTGTGTCACAGACAGTGTCAGGCAGAATGCTCCATTCCGGGACGATATTTTCCGGGAATGTCGCGGAGATGCCACCCGGGGGACCATTCCGGGCTGGGCGCCAGGGTCCCAGGGAGCACCGAAAGGCCAAAAGCGCTGCGTTGACGCTTTTTGGCGTGTCTGTTAGCATGCGCGCATGGCAAAAGCGCGAAAGCCCGCTTCGGGCACAGCAAGCCGGGAAAAGAGCGCTGCGCGCGGCGCAACAAAACCTCAGAAGAAAAAGGCTTTAGCACCTCCGCCTCCGCCTTCCCGCGGCGGTGTCGAGATGGTCGACCCGCGCGTGCAGGCGCAGCTGAAAACCTACGAAGACGCTTCGCTCCTCGTGCATCAGCAGAAGTTTGCCAAGGCCAAGCTGGAGTTCGAGAAAGTGCTTGCCGGCCCGAGCAAGGAGCTGGTGGACCGCGCGCGCATGCATCTGCGCATCGTGGAACAACGCATGAAGCCCAGCAGCGAACAGGGCCCGCGCACCGCGGAAGAGCACTACCAGCGCGGCGTCACGCTGATGAATGTGGCGCGCTGGGACGAAGCCCGTGAGCACCTGCAGAAGGCCAAGAAACTGGCCCCCAAAACCGACTACATCTTTTATGCCCTGGCCGCGCTCGATTGCCTGACCGGCGAAGCGGAATCGGCGATGGACAACCTCAAGACCGCCATTCATCTCCGCCCGGAGAACCGCTACCATGCGCGCAACGACGAAGACTTTGCCTTCCTCCAGGAAGATCCGCGCTTTACCGAGCTGCTCTACCCGGAGAAAGACGGCACGGCGGGCTAGTCTGCGGCGGGACCTTCCTTGACAAAGCAACGGAGACCGGCGAAGAACGCGCCGCGCGGAGCACGCATTGTCGCGCTGGGCGGCGGCACCGGGCTTTCCACGCTGCTGCGCGGCCTGAAGGAATATCTGGCGCCTGGCGCCGGCAAGCCGGGGCCGGGAAGCGCGAACCGCGAATATCCCATCGCGGACCTCGCGGCCATCGTCACCGTCACCGATGACGGCGGCAGCTCCGGGCGCCTGCGCCGCGAATACCGCATCCTGCCCCCCGGCGACATCCGCAACTGCATGGTGGCGCTCTCCGACGACGAGGCGCTGCTCGGCCGGCTTTTCCAGTACCGCTTTCACGCCGGGCGCGGCCTGCGCGGGCACAGTTTCGGCAACCTTTTTCTGACCGCGCTGACGCACGTCACCGGCGATTTCACCGAAGCCGTGCGCGTGAGCAGCAAGGTGTTGGCGATCCGCGGGCGCATCTTCCCCTCGACGCTGGCCAACGTCACCCTGGAGGCCACGCTCGAAAACGGCCGTCGCGAGCAGGGCGAAACGCGCATCTCCGCGAGCCACGCGCGCATCCGGCGCATCGCGCTGGTGCCGCGCCGCGTCCGTCCGCTCCCGGAAGCGCTGGAGGCCATCGCTGCCGCCGACCTGATTCTTCTCGGTCCCGGCTCGCTGTACACCAGCATCCTGCCCAATCTTCTGATTCCGGAGCTGGCATTGGCCATCGCCAAGTCCCACGCTCCGCGCGTGTACATCGCCAATCTCATGACCCAGCCCGGGGAAACCACCGGCTACACCCTTGCCGATCATCTGCGCGCCATCCAGCAGCATTCCCCGCGCCGCGTGGTGGACTGGGTAGTGGCCAATCGCCGCCCGGTTTCGCCCGACGTGGCCCGGCGCTACCGCGCCGAGGGCGCCGAACCCGTGGCGGTAGACCTCCGCGAATTGCAGAAGCTGGGCCTGCGCGTGATTCTCGACGACCTGCTCGAAGAGCACGGCGTCATCCGCCACGACGCCCGGCGGCTGGCGCGCCTGCTGCTCGGCGAATTCGTCCTGCGCCCCCGCGGCCGCGCCTAACGGCCGCGGGTGTTTGCGTCGGAAGGAAAAGGGGGAACTCCCATGGCCTGGAGCAAGCGATTCGGCATCCTCATCCTGGCATTGGCCGTGGCGCTGCCGGCGGCCGCCGAGCGCGTGCCCATTACTTTGCTGCAGATCAACGACGTCTATGAAATCTCCCCGGTGCAGGGCGGCCGGGAAGGCGGGATCGCGCGGCTGGCCACGCTGCGCCGGGAGCTGCAGCGCGAGAACCCGGGCACGTTTCTGCTGCTGGCCGGAGACGCCTTCAGCCCTTCGGCGCTGGGCACGGCGGAGGTGGACGGCGCGCGCATCGACGGCGCGCAGATGGTGGCGGCGCTGAACGCCGCCGGGCTGGACTATGCGACCTTCGGCAATCATGAGTTCGATATTCCCGAGGCGCACTTCCTGGCGCGCATCAGGGAATCGCACGCGGTCTGGTTTTCCGGCAACTGCCGCGACCGCGAGGGCCAGCCCTTTGCGGGCGTGCCGGAATCGGTGATCTTCACGGTGCGCGGCGCGCAGGGCGCCGAGGTGCGCATCGGGCTCATCGGCGTGACGATCGATTCGACGAAGGCCGCCTGGGTGCGCTATCTCGATCCCCGCGAGACCGCGCGCCAGCAGGCCCAAGCGCTGCGGCCAAAGGTGGACATTCTGATCGCGGTGACCCATCTCGCTCTGCCGGACGACCAGAAACTTGCCGAAGCCGTGCCGGAGATTGACCTGATCCTCGGCGGACACGAGCACGAAAACTGGCGGCTGTACCGCGGCGGGCATTTCACGCCGATCCTCAAGGCCGATGCCAATGCGCGCTCGGCGTATGTCCACGAATTGGTTTACGACACGCAGGCGAAAACACTGCAGATTCGCTCCACCCTGCGGCGCATCACTCCGGAGATCGCCGAGGATCCGGCCACTGCCGCCGTTGTGCGCGAATGGACGGAGAAGGCCTTCCGCGCATTCCGCGCGCGCGGGTTCGAGCCGGAGGCCACCGTGGCGCAGGCGCCAATAGCGCTGGACGGCGCAGAGAGCCGTGTGCGCAACGGGAGCACCGCGCTGACCGGCCTGATCGGCGAGGCCATGCTGCGCGAATGGCCGGAAGCGGATGCGGCGGTGTTCAACGCCGGCTCGATCCGCATTGACGACGAGATTCCGCCGGGCCCGGTGACCCAGTACGACATCCTGCGCATCCTGCCGTTTGGCGGAAAGGTGCTGGGCGCGGAGATGACAGGCAGCCTGCTGGCCCGCGTCCTGGAGGCCGGCCGCGCCAACCGCGGCAGCGGCGGTTTCCTGCAGCTCGCCAACATCGCCCCCAGCGCGAACGGGGCTTCCTGGACGGTCGGCGGCAAGCCGCTCGATCCGCAGAAGACTTACCGCATCGCGATCAGCGATTATCTGCTGACCGGCAAAGAGCAGGGGCTGGACTTCCTCACGCGTACCGCGGAGGGCGTGGGCGCGGTGCGCGAATTCCGCGACATCCGCTTCGCCCTGATCGATGAGATGAAGGCGCGGTGGAAGCAGTGACACAGGCTTCAGCCCGAGCCACCGGGTTGCCGGCGGCGCGCGGGGCATCTTCGTTCCTTCTTCGACGGGTTGGTGTTAACGTCGAAGAGCGCGCGAGGTGCGGAAATCTTTCCAGGGAGAGAGGAACATGGCGACATTTGGACTGATCGAATACAAGGATGCGAGCCCGGAGGTGCGGGCCATCTACGACGACATCATGGCCACGCGCAAGACCGACTGGATCAACAATTTCTGGAAGGCCATCGCGCACGATCCGGCGACGCTCAAACGCACCTGGGAAGACATCAAGCAGATCATGGGACCGGGCGCGCTTGATCCGCTGACCAAGGAGATGCTCTACGTGGCCGTGAGCGTGACCAACAATTGCCAGTACTGCATCGCTTCGCACACCGCCTCGGCCAGGAACAAGGGCATGACGGACGCCATGTTCAAAGAGCTGCAGGCAGTTATCGGCATGGCCAACGAGACCAACAAGATGGTCAGTGGCTACCAAGTGGAGATCGACGAGCGGTTCAAGACGCCTTAGCCGCGCTTGTTTTTTTGGCTTTTGCCGCGGCTACCTGCCCTCTGTTCATCAGCCGATGGTCCCAGCCGATATTTTCCCACACCTGTTTCCATGCTAGTACCTAAGTACTATAGCCTCCGTCCTATTCCGCCGATAATCATAGAAGTCCGTGGGGATGTTGACCGCTTCGCGGTCACGGAAATGAATGTCCCGCAGTGGAGCGCTAGCTCGCCGCGCAAGTGAGAAAGCCATGCCGCCGATCCAGAAGGAGTCCGCTATTTCGCAGGATATGCCGGCCGCGGCGCCGCCGCAGCCATCCGCCCGGCCAAACGGCCGCGGCCAGGAGACAGCCAAGCCGCAGCCCGTGTGCCTGGAAATGCCCGTGAGCGTGCATGGGGCCTGCAACGTCGAGGGCAGCGACAAGCGCGAAAAGTTTCACGAGGCCACGCACACCGTCCTGATTTTTGCCAGCGGCGCTGTGCTGCGCCTGGCCGCCAGCGTTTCCCCGGGCCAGCTGCTTTTTCTCACCAACGAGCGCAGCAAGCGCGAGATCGTCTGTCAGGTTGTGAAGTCCAAGAGCTATCGCAACGTTAGCGGCTACGTCGAGCTGGAATTCAGCGAACCCTGCCCCGGTTTCTGGGGCGTCAGCTTTCCAGGGGAGCGAACGGCTGCGGGGAAAACGGCTGCGCAAGGGAGCGCAGCTTTGCCGGTGGCGGTGAACGCGGAGAGTATCGCCGCGCCACCGCTGCCGAGAGTGATGTTGCCTCCCCCCCCGGCCGGCCCGGCCGAGAGCTATTTATCGGCGCCACCGCCCATCGCGGCCTCTGTCGCTGCAGCGGAAATCCCCTTTGCGCCAGCCGAGCCTATGCAGCTTCCCGCGTCCTGGAGCGTTGACCGCTCTGCGGTCACCCAGAACAAGGAAGAAGCGCCGGAACAAGCTGCGCCGGAGCCGCCGGCGATTCCCGCGGTGATCGAAGAAAACCTCGCACCCGGGGAGCGCCCTGCGGTGTTGGAGACCGGACCCGCGTCGCTGACGTTCCTTTCCGCCGCCGCGCCCGTATCTTCGCTTCCGGGGAGCGAACAGGAAGCGCCAGTGGCGGACGGCCTGCCCGCGGTTCCGCAGATGCCCGAAGGGTCTGCCGGCGCGGCGCAGGTTGACCGCTTCGCGGTCACACATGGAGTTGACCGCTTCGCGGTCACACATGGAGTTGACCGCTTCGCGGTCACGCATGCAGAAGTGTCCGTGCCGAATTGGCTGTCGCCCATAGCGCTGGCGCAGCCTTCCGAGCCGCGTACAGAAACAGACCTTGCCGCGAAGAGCGGCGTCAACAGCGTCCCGAAGATCCTGCCGCTCCCGGAATGCCGCACCGAGCCGGAGTTGGCGACCAACGTGGCGGAGCCGATAGGCTACTTGCAGTTGGGCGGCAAACCATTTGTGGCCGGTCCGCGGGCCGTCCGCGAAGCGCCGGCTTTTGGCAGAAACATCCTGCTGGCCGAGGAGAAGAGCATGCCCGCGGCGCGTCCCGGCGCTGGCCGCGGCCTCATCTACCTGGCGGCGGCCGCAGCGATTCTGGTCAGTTTGGCGGGGGCCAAGTGGTATCTGCGCCAGCCGGAGAAACCCCCTGAAGAGGTAGCGGTAGCCGAGACGGCCCCGGCGGCGGTTTCCCCTGTGATGGCCAAGACGGCCACCCAGCCTGAAGTGGCGCAAAGCGCTGTTGCCGGGAATCCGGTTTCGACCTCCGTGAGCCTGGCGACGACACCGGCGGATTCTCTGCCGCCTATTCCCATCGTCATGGATACGCCGGCGGCACCGGCCAAGCAGGCTGCGCCCATGGCCGGCATGGGCGGGAATGCGCGCAAGAACCCAGCAGTGCTCCAATTCGTGGATCCGGAAAAGCAGCCGAAGAAGCTCCCGCCGGGAATTCGCCTGGCTGCGCCGGTGGTCTCGCGCCGCGCTGCGCCGGACGGCGCGGCTGCGGAAGACGTAAACCTGGGTGCCCTGCCTGGTCCTCTCGTGGGCGTTGACCGCTTCGCGGTCACACAAATCGGGGAGGCCGCTGCGGGGCTCCCTGTTTCGCATTCGAAACCCGCGGTGCCGCGCAGTGGCGGGGTGCAACCCGCACGACTGCTCTTCTCCGCGCCGCCAGTCTATCCGCCGCTGGCGCGCGGCGAGGGCATTGCAGGCGACGTGGTCCTCGACGCGCTGATCGGCGCCAACGGGCGGGTCACTGCCATGAAGATCCTTTCCGGCAACCCGCTGCTGCAGCAGGCGGCCAAGGATGCGCTGCGCCGTTGGCGGTATCAGCCGGCCATGCTGGACGGCCAGCCCGCTCCCTCACACCTGACAGTCACCATCCAGTTCCGTCTCCAGCGCTAGACCCCTCCCCGCGCACGCTTTCTTGCCGCTCCGGCCTTCCTGGCGGGGCCGCTTTTCCTGCTGCCGGATACGCAGCACTTCCGCACGCCGCAGCTTGCAGCCCGGAAAAGAGCTTCGTATACTGGCGGCCCGGCCAAACGGGCATGGCGATTACGGGGTAGCCGCCACCTTCGCCCTATGGCCCTGCTACCGGCCTGCGCAAAGAGACAGGCCTGTACGTACGGATCGTTGACCGCTTTGCGGTCACACAGATTGTCGACCGCTTCGTGGTCACGCAGATCAAGGAGAGCCCTTCATGTCGCACCCGCCTGCACCGGAAGAGATGAGCGTTTATCAGAACGCGGAAGCGCGTTTCGAAGTGGCCGCAAGGAAACTGGGGCTCGAAGAAGGGCTCTACCGCTATCTGAAACATCCCAGCAAAGAGATCACTCTGTACATCCCCGTGGGCATGGACAACGGGCAGTTGGAAGTCTTCACCGGTTACCGCGTGCTGCATTCCACGGTGCGCGGCCCGGGCAAGGGCGGCATCCGCTTCGCCCCCGACGTTTCCCTCGACGAGGTGCGCGCCCTGGCCACCTGGATGACCTGGAAGTGCGCCGTGGTCAACATTCCCTTCGGCGGCGCCAAGGGCGGCGTCATCTGCGATCCCCGCAAGATGTCCAAGGGCGAACTGGAGCGCCTGACGCGCCGCTACACCGCGGAACTCGCCGATTGGCTGGGGCCCGAGAAGGACGTGCCCGCCCCGGACGTGGGCACCAACGAGCAGACCATGGCCTGGATCATGGATACCTATTCCATGCACGTGCACCAGGCCACCACCGCCGTGGTGACCGGCAAGCCCATCGAACTGGGCGGGTCGCGCGGGCGCCGGGAAGCCACCGGACGCGGCGTGCTGATGTGCTGCAACAAGGCGCTCACCAAGCTGGGCATGCGCCTTGCGGGCTGCCGTGTCGTGGTGCAGGGTTTCGGCAACGTCGGCTCCATGGCCGCCAAGCTGATGCATGAGGCGGGCTACAAGATCGTCGGCCTTTCGGACATCGGCGGGGGGCTGTACAACGAAAAGGGCTTTGACGTGTCCCAGGTCATCGACTGGGTCTACACGCAGAAAAAGCCGCTGCAGGATTTCCCCGGCGGGGGCGCGAAGATGAGCGCGCGCGACGTGCTCTTCCAGCCCTGCGACATCGTCATCCCCGCGGCCATCGAGAATCAGATTACCGAGAAGAACGCCCACGAGGTGCAGGCCCGGATTCTCTGCGAGGGCGCCAACGGGCCCACCACCTCCAAGGCCGACGCCATCATCGACGGCAAGGGCATCTTCATCGTGCCCGATATTCTCGGCAACGCCGGCGGCGTCACCGTCAGCTATTTCGAATGGGTGCAGGACCGCCAGGGCTTCTTCTGGCGCGAGAGCGAAGTCAACGAGCGCCTCCAGGACGTCATGGACTACTCCTTCGACGCCGTGGTGCGCTACGCCGAAACCCACAAGGTCAATAACCGCATCGCCGCCTATATCCTGGCGATCGACCGCGTGGCCAATGCCCTCCGCCTGCGCGGCATCTACGCCTGACCCCGCGCCCGGTTCCGTTTAGCGCCGGGCTCCCGGCTCGTCCCGATTCCATCGGGACCCCGCCGGGAGCCCGGCCTTTCTCTTTTTGCTTTTCCCCTAGCGCCCGCCCCCTGGCCCCGCCGTGAGGCGGGCTTCTTTCTCCCTCTCGGCAACCGCTGACCACGCTCTTTCCGGCTTCGTGGGCAGCCATCTTCGCTTTTTTCTTGAGGGTAGCCCGCACCTCCCGATTTTTCTCTCTTTGACGCCTGCACACGGCGCGCGCATACCGCTTCCTCACTTCACTGCAGAGACCGCTCTGCGCCTTCTGCGTCTCCGCGTTATCTTTTTCTCTCCCTCCTTCCATTCTTTCTCGAATCCCATTCGGTCGGTCGCCCATACGTGGATTTTGCGTGTAAGGTTTTTGACTCTTGCGATGAATAGCAGCGAGAAGCTGTCTCATAAATATCCGGATGACTAACCACACACCGTCATTCCGAACGGAGTCCGCGGAGTGAGGAATCTCTCTTCGCCTTTGTATCGGAAAGACCTCACGTGTAAATCCGGCACGTGGGGCACCCATATGACCCCACTTTAACGCTCGAGTGACCTACAATAATGATATTCTCCCGTCGTGTATCCCTTATCGAGACAAGAAAGAAAATCATCGGCGCCCTCTGGGCCACCCGCCCATGTCCGGCGGGCCATACACCTATGTATATGATGGCAGCGGTCTGCGCGTGAAGAAGTCAAACGGCACGGCTGGCACGCTCTATTGGCGAAATCTGAGCGGAGAGACTATTGCGGAAACCGATCTGAGCGGGAACATAACCAGCGAGTATGTATTCTTTGCCGGCCGGCGCATCGCTCGTCGCGACGCCTCCGGCAACATCTTCTTCTACGACGCTGACCATCTTGGGACTACGCGCACGATAACCGATTCGAGCGGAAACATTTGCTACGACGCGGACTTGACGCCCTACGGCCAGGAGATTACGGTCCACTCCAACTCCTGCCCGCAGAACTACAAATTCACTGGGTACGAGCGCGACCAGGAGACGGGCCTGGATTACGCCATGTTCCGCTACTACAATCCGCGCCTCGGCCGCTTCATGTCCCCCGACCCGCTGGGAGGCGACGTTGGGAATCCACAGACACTGAACCGCTATGCGTATGTGCTGAACAACCCGCTGGCTCTTATTGATCCATTGGGACTCGACCCAACTGCCGACCCTTGCGCGAAAAGCACTGCACCCGGAGGCTGCGGCTCTGTAACTGCAACCCCGACTGATGGACCACACGTCACAGACGTCCCAGGAATTTGCATGACGGTAATGAGGAACAATATCGTGGTCAGTTCCTCTAACGGCTGCTCGCCCTACCCGCTCAGCGATCGCAGTGGCACAATCGCTGGCGCAAGCGGTGGCGCGGGCGGTGGCAGCGGCAGTGGCCCCGCAAACAACGGACCGAAGCAGACCTTCTCGCAATGTATGGCCGCAAACAGCTCAACCTTCAGCCTAGCTGGACTGGCACAAGGAGCGCTCAACGGCGTATTGAGTGAGTTCGGAACGTCTGTCAACTTTAAGGACACGTTCCTCGCGCAATTGATCGGTGGCAATTCCATCAGCGGCATCTTGTTTGGATCGGCGACAGATGCTGCGGTGTCCGCAGGCACTAATACGCCAGGGCTACTGCATTTGGCAATGGGGACGGTCACCACATACGGCAGGAGATCATCCACAATCATGTCGCTGAATATTGCAGGCCAAGGCGGTCTTCCCCAAGCTCTCAGCTCGGCATCAGGCGGACTGAAAAGCGTGCTAGGTGCCGCTGATAGCGTTCTTAGTCTAGGCATGAGTTTTGCTACTAGGCTTGAAATTGACGCGGCATTTGCAGGGGCGGAAGCGGCTTATTGCGCGCACAAAACCAAATGAGTGAGAAGCAGCGATCGCGGTTTATTACACACCTCTTCCGGGTTGGCGCCTATGTTGCGGCGGTCTTTTGGTTGGCGTTTGTTTGGGGAGGACTGAAAGTCCTTTCTACACCGGACACCGGAAGGCATTCTCACTTGGCCGGGTGGACGATTCTGGTTGTCGCCGCTGCAGTAATGATTGCGACCATGAATCACTGGGTGAAGTACCTCCAGGTGATCTTTGGCGGCGGGATCCTTGGCGGCTTACTTGCGACTGGTGAGGGCCATCTCCTAAACGGCAGTCCCTTTCCTCGTCCGGTTGCCGCTGCTATGACAGCACTATTTGTTGGCTGCAGCCTTATCTCAGGGACACTCGCCAGACATAGGCTTAGGATGCTCGATCGTTTGGCGCTGATAGCTTTCCTGGCCGCGTTTGCGGGCGGGCTGGTCAAAGGTACGCCCAATTCGTGTCTCATCGGCCTCGGCATAGGATTCAGCTGCCTTCTTGCTGCATGGGTGCACAATCAGTTGTCATCTACTCCAAACCGGGACGCGGGGGGTACGGCCCGGCATTTGTAAGCGGGAGTGGTTACGGACGCCGCCGTAAATGCTCTAACGAAGTCCGAACCAATTCTCTCCATGACAGGAACAGGGACCCAACTCGCTGCGGAGGGACTGGCAGGCCCCATCGGCTTGGCCAAGGTTGGCGTGGACTTCGTAATATTTGCAGGCTCTGCGATATCTTGTGCTTCTAGACACTGAGGGAATAGCGTTGAGCGACTATAATCAGACTACACTCGCGCTCGTAATCATTTTCTTGGGAATGGGAGTAGTCGGTTCCCTTATTGGAATTCTGTGGTATCGGATAGTTGCTCGCTCCCAGCTCGACAGAGATACCATTTTCTTCGTCATCAAGATGTTCATGGGCTTGGCCGCAGCCCTTATGGTCGTCATGCTGATTTTTCGATACATGTAGAAATCTCAATCCCCGGAGTTGCAACCGGAGAAGTTGTCCCGCCTTCAGTTGAAACATGAGAAAGGAAGTAGCAGTTCTCGGGCGGGTGCCAGCCCCTTGATGAGTTGCCAAGGACTGGGTGCCGCATCCCCTTTCGTCCGCGAAAATGGTGCGGTTTTGCCTTTCACCGGGCAGCGCGTCGAATTCACCGCTTGCCTTGAGAAGAGCCGAAAGACGGGCAATCATGCCGCTTCGCCCACACTCAATTTCGTGTTAGATCGCCAGCGAGATGATGAGATCCTGGTGTCGCCGCGCAGGCGGGTGGCCCAGGTTTAATGACCGAGTAGGTTCGGGGTGCCCCATTCTTGCGCAGCAAGAGTGGGGCTTTTCTCTTTCTCTTTCTCTTTCCACGCTCTATCTCAGAATCTCTACTCTTCAGCCGATGCCATCCATATCCAATAAACACGGCGCGTCGTTGTAGTAAAACGCCCAACTGCTCCAAGGCCAGTCTCTGGGGTGTGCCACCAGTTTCCGGGTCACTGGATTCCTGTGCATATACTCCAATTTCTCGCGAACCTTTTTCGCACTCCACACATTGAAATCGTAAAACCGGCGTTGCCAGAATCGCGGTAGCGTCCCAGCGCCCTCCCGGAATGGCAGTTGCAGTTGATTGGCGGCAGCGCTATTTTCTCTTCGCTTGGCCCGCGCCCTCCGCGAAACTCCCAGTTTTAGCGCCTTGAGAACCGTGGACGGCGTCCCTTTCTTCGGTTCTCCGATCAGCAGGTGCACATGCTCCGGCATTACCACAAAGCCCACCAGCGCGAATCCATACCGTGCGCGCACTGCACTCAGCACTTTGACAAACAGGTTCCGTGTGCGGGCCTTGCCGAGAAGCGGCAGTCTGCGGTAACAACTGAACGTCAGGAAATGCAGATCTCCCCGCCCGTAATAGCGCTTCAACCCTTTCGGCATCGAAGAAGAACCAAAAACCCCACTCTTGCTGCGCAAGAATGGGGCACCCTCATCTCTCTACTCCACGCTGACTTGCCGAAGTGGTATCCTCTCACCGTGCGCCGCCAGGAAGAAGGGAAAATCTGGAGGAGTGGGCCACCCGCCTGGTGCGACCGCTGGCGGGGCCACAGCCGCCAGCGGCGTGGCCACTGGAGCGTTCGGGGTCTATTTCTTAAAGAACTATACGCTTCCCGCATTTAAGGACTGGGGCTGCCATGAATAGCAATCCAATTAACAGCGATGGGGAGAAGACGCAAGGGCTACTAGGCTCGGTAAACTTTGCAATCTGGACGGCTGTGATTTTCTTCGGCCACGCTGTCGGAGCCGCCATTTTCATCGGACTTGCCGGTTTCGCCCTGAACTTACCCGCTCGCAGACTGTTGGTACCTTATACGACGCTTCTCTACTGCGGGCTAGTGCTCTCGCCCTTGCTCTATTGGGCGCGCTTATCGCGCGAGCGACCCAAGTCCTGTGCAGTTCGATTCGGCATAGCCATGTTTTTGTACTTACAGATTCTTATGCTCGCACTCGGATTCAGCGCGATTAGGCTGGGTATTCTATCGCAGACAGCAGCCCTCAATGATTATGCCCCTTTCATGGTGCCCTTTTCTGCGCTCGCCTCCATCGTTATATACGTAGTCACGCGCCAGATGCTCAAAGGCAGGTAGCCCGGACGTAAAGTAAGTAGATGAACTGGGGTGGCCCTCGATAAGAGCGAAGGCGTTGTCAAGAGACACTTCTTCGCCGCATCTCTTTTTGTCCACGAAAGGGTGCGTTTTTTTCTGCGCCTGGCAATGTCGCGCACAACCTCATTCGAATGCGCCGCCTCCCCCGCCCCCCGCCAATTCCTCCCAATAACTCCTTGAACCGCATGTACTACTGTGCTAACATGTGCCGTGAGTACGCAGCAGCCACCCCGTGCGCCGCACCCCTCCCCCGCTAATCCTTGCAGAATCTGCAGTTCCGCAAAACCCGCCCGCAAACCTCGTAGAATCTGCACTTACAAATCATTGGACTTAAAGTCCCGCAGAATCTGCAGTTCCAGAAAAGTGGTGGGGGGGGGGGGGTGGGGGTCGTTATGTTTACTTCTCACCTGCCAGCTTTTGCGGAATCACTCTTCGCACTTTACGTTTGGCCACCCGTCCCCGGGAGGCCAGCGCCACTTTCCGCAAAAGGCCGCAGGCCGGGCTTTCCGCCCAGGACCAAGGTCCCGAAAAGGTTGGTACTGGCGCGAGGGGCCGGAAATGTGTAATCTTCGCTCCAAGCGTGGTGTCTGCCAGGGGTTCCCTGGACCGCGGAGCGTGTCCCCACTCCGTGACGGGTCGAGCCGAAGGGTCGAGATTCGGCGCAGGCCTCTTTCCCTGCGCTTGCGGGTTGACCGCTTCGCGGTCACACGTGCAGTTGAATGCTGCGCGGTCACCCATGCAGTTGACCGCTCCGCGGTCACAGAAATAAAGGTGCGCAACATGTTTCCGGAGTCCTCTTCACAGCGCCAGCCCAAGACGGAAGAGCAGCACCGTCAAGACATCTGCCAGACGGGCCGCTGGATGTACGAGCGCGGCTTCATCGTGGCCTGTGAAGGCAACCTCTCCGTGCGCCTCGACGCCAAGCGCATCCTGACCACCCCGACCGGCATGAACAAGGGCATGCTCACACCCGGCGATCTGGTTATCACCGATCTCGAGGGGCGGCAGCTCGACGGCACGCGCAAGGTCTCTTCCGAGCTGGGCATGCATCTGCTCATCTACCGCTTGCGCCCGGACGTGCTGGCCATCTGCCACGCGCATCCCCCGACGGCCACGGGTTTCGCCGCCGCCGGCCGCGCCCTGGACCAGGCCCTGCTTCCCGAAGTGGTGATCTCCCTGGGACTGGTGCCCCTGGCGCGCTACGGCACGCCGGGCACGCCCGAACTCAGCGACACCCTCGAGCCCTACGTGCCGCACTACGACGCCATTCTCCTCGCCAATCACGGCGTGGTGACCTTCGGGCCGGAGCTGCTCACCGCTTTTTACCGCATGGAAACCGTCGAGCAGTTCGCCAAGATCGCTCTGGTCTCCGGCCTGCTAGGCAACTACAAGCTGCTTTCCGGGCGCGAGGTGGCCAAGCTGATCGCCGCGCGTTCGCGCTATGGCTGCGCGCCGCCCCCGGGCGCCAGCCCGGAACTCCCGGTCACCGCTGAAGTCGCCGAATCCGGAGAAGGCGAACGCATCAACTTCACTCCCAAAGAACTGGAAGCGCTGATTGACGAAGCTGTGCGCAAGGACCGCTCCCGCCGCTGACGCCGATTTTCTTTCGCACAGTCCAGCGGCTGCGCGGAGGCTGCCATGAGCAACACCGCACAATTTTTTCAGGCCCTTCAGGCCGGCGACGAAACCGCCGTGCAGTCGCTGCTTGCTGCAGACCCCTCGCTGGCCGGCGCCAAGAATGAACGCGGCCAGTCGGCGATTCTCTCGGCGGTCTACAGCGGAAGGACGGCGATCCGCGATCTGCTGCTGGCGCGTGGCGCGACTCTCGAGCTGCACGAAGCCGCGGCGGCGGGCCAGCTCGGACGCGTGCAGGAACTGGTGGAGGGGAATCCCGGGCTGGCGAAGAGTTATTCGCAGGACGGCTTTCCGATATGCGCGCTGGCGGCGTTTTTCGGACACCGCGCTGTCACGGAATATCTCGTGGCGCAAGGCGCGGACGTGAATGCGGTGGCGACCAACGGCACGGGCTACACCGCGCTCACCGGTGCCGTGATCAGCGGGCACACGGAGATCGTGGCGTGGCTTCTGGCCCAGGGCGCCGGCGCGAATTACCGCTACGGCCCGGGCTATTCGCCGCTGCTGGCGGCCGCCGCGAATGGCCACCTGCACATCGTCAAGCTGCTGCTGGAGCATGGCGCCGACCTGCACGCCTGCACGGACGACGGCCAGACAGCGCTGCTTCTCGCCGAAGCCCGCGGCCATCAATCCGTGGCGGAGTTCCTGCGCGGGCGCGCGGCTTCGGCCTGAGCTCCCAGTGGTTTTTGTTTTTTTCTCGTCACCCGGTGGCATTTCGGCCGGGCCGGATAAATGCCGCGGCCTCGACGCGCTTGCGTTCGCGTGGCGGTGGCGAGAGAATGCGAGTCGCTCCGCACCGAGAGCAGATGAGGGCAATCAAGAGGCCCGGGTTGCGGCACAGGGGACTTGATGAACGCGATTACCAACGTCAGCCGGCGCGGATTTCTGCAGGGGATGCTCTCGACGGGGGCCTTTGTGCTGAGCGTGCAGGTTTTTCCGGAATCGCTGGTGGCGGCGGCGACCGCCGGGAGCGATGGGATGACCGGCGCGGCTTTTCAGTCCGGGGTGTATCTGGCGATCGAGACCGACGGAACGGTGTACATCATTGCGCACCGCTCGGAGATGGGCAATGGGAGCAGGACGGCGCTGCCACGGGTGCTGGCGGACGAGCTGGAAGCAGACTGGAAGCGCGTGAAGCTGGAGCAGGCCATCGGCGATGAGAAATACGGTTCGCAGGATACGGACGGCTCGCATTCGGTGCGCGATTTCTATGAACCGATGCGCCAGGCGGGAGCGACGGCGCGGCTGATGCTGGTACGCGCGGCGGCCCAGAAATGGAACGTGCCGGAGAAAGAGTGCAAGGCGGAGCTGCATGAAGTCGTGCACGCGGCGAGCGGAAAAAAGCTGGGCTATGGCGCGCTGGCCGCCGCGGCGGCCAAGTTGCCGGTACCCAAGAAAGAAGAGCTGACGCTGAAGCCGAAGAGCGCGTGGCGCTACATCGGAAAGGACGCCAAAAGCTACGACATCGAGGATCTCGTATCCGGGAAGGCCATTTACGGGCAGGATGCGCGCATCGCAGGCATGCTCTACGCCGCGGTGGCGCATCCGCCGGTGCTTGGCGGCAAGGTCAAGTCCCTGGACGACCAGGAAGCGCTGCGCGTCGCGGGCGTGAAGCAGACGCTGGCGATCGATCCGTTCAAGCCGCCCCACGGTTTCCAGGCGCTTGGCGGAGTGGCAGTCCTGGCGGAAAGCACCTGGGCTGCCTTCCAGGGGCGGAAGAAGCTGAAGATCGACTGGGAGAACGGGGCGCACAGCGTATTCAATTCCGACACCTATAAGAAGGAGTTACTGGAAACGGCCAAAAAGCCCGGCAAGATTTTCCGGAACATCGGCGACGTGGATGCGGTATTTGCAAAGGGCGGGAAGGTTGTCGAGGCCGAATACTACGCGCCGCTGCTCGCGCACGCGCCGATGGAGCCGCCGGCCGCGGTGGCGGATTACCGCGACGGGAAGGTCACGGTCTGGGCCTGCACGCAGAATCCGCAGGGGGTGCAGGAAGCGATCGCCGGAGCCCTGGGCCTGAAGAAGGAAGATGTGACCTGCCACGTCACGCTGCTGGGCGGGGCCTTCGGGCGGAAATCGTTCCCGGATTTCGCGGTGGAAGCCGCGGTGCTTTCCAAGAAGGCCGGGCGCCCGGTGAAGGTGGTGTGGAGCCGCGAGGACGACATCAAGTTTGACACCTATCATTCGGTCGCGGCGATGTACATGAAGGCTACGCTGGGGAGCGACGGCAATCCGGAGGCCTGGCTGCAGCGCTCGGTCTTTCCGCCGATCAATTCCACGTTCGAGCCGAATACCGTGAACAGCGAGCCCTTCGAGATGAGCCTGGGCTTCACCGACGTGCCGTTTGCATTGCCGAACCACCGCGTGGAGAACGGAGCCGCCGAGGCGCACGTGCGCATCGGCTGGCTGCGCTCGGTGGCCAACGTGTATCACGCCTTCGCGGTCCATTCCTTCGTGGACGAGCTGGCGCACGCCGCAGGCAAGGACCCGTTCGAGTACGTGCGCGCGCTGCTGGGGCCGGGCGGGATTCTCGACCGGAAACTTCTGCCCGCGGACTATCCGAATCAAGAGGCCGACTACAAGGACTATCCGATCGATCTAGGACGGATGCGGCACGTGCTGGAGCTGGCCGCGGAGAAAGCCGGGTGGGGGAAGAAGCTGCCCAAGGGCCACGGGATGGGGCTGGCGGTGCACCGCAGCTTCCTGACTTACGTGGCCACCGTGATTCACGCGGAAGTGACCAGCGGCGGCGAGGTGATCATCCACCGCGTGGACACGGCGGTGGACGCGGGGCTGGTGGTCAACCCGGAGATGGTGCGGCAGCAGATGGAAGGCGCGGCGGTGTTTGCGACGAGCCTGGCGCGCAACGGCGAGATCACGGCGACCAACGGCGTGATCGACCAGTCCAACTTCAACGATTATCCAGTGGCGCGCATCAGCGAAGCGCCGCGCGCCACGCACGTGCATATCGTGCCGAGTGATGCGCCGCCCGCGGGCATCGGCGAGCCGGGCGTGCCGCCGTTCGCGCCGGCGCTGTACAACGCGATTTTTGCCGCCACGGGCAAGCGGCTGCGCGAGCTGCCGCTCACCCGCGCAAACCTTGCCTAAGGGTTTGCCGGCGAGTTTTTTCAATACCGCCAATAGCGCCGCGCACCGGGGCTAGTTGGACTGTGTCACGGGAAATGGTCCCAGTTTTTTCACCGCTACGGTTCGCTCTTTTTTGCGCGGCGTTCGTGGTCTGTGCAGGAGGTGCTGCCATGCCGGGCTCTCCGAAACCCGCTCCGGCCGCGAAGCTAACGCTTTCCAGCGGCGCGTTCGCTTCCGGCGCAACGATTCCCTCGCAATATACCTGTACCGGCGCGGACGTCTCTCCACCGCTGCGGTGGGACACGCCGCCCGCGGGCACGCGCAGCCTCGCGCTCATCGCCGACGATCCCGACGCCCCGGCGGGCACCTGGGTGCACTGGGTGCTCTTCGATCTGCCGGGGGATACGCGCGCGCTGGAGGCCGGCGTCGAGAAGCAGCTGGAACTCGAAAACGGCGCGCGGCAGGGCCGCAACGATTTCGGCAAGATCGGCTACGGCGGCCCGTGTCCGCCGCCGGGAAAGCCCCACCACTACTTCTTCAAGCTCTATGCGCTGGATGCCAAGCTGGCGCTGAAGTCTGGCTCCACCAAAGCCGCCGTGGAGAAGGCCATGCAGGGACACATCCTCGCCCAGGGCGAATTGCTGGGCCGCTTCGGGCGCTAAATGCCGCGAACCGCTCGGATGCGCCGCGCGTTGACGGGGAGAGGTACGCATTCCCCTGTTTCTACACTCTTACCCCTGGACGCGAATTTGAAGATGGTACCTGTCCGGTAACCCGACTATACGTCCAAGTGGTCTGAGTCAGCCGCGTCTGCCTTCACACATTTTCATGGCTTCACTAGTGAACTGGTGGAAATGTAAGTCGGAACACGATTTCAGGGCACCCTTGACCATCTTTCACCGCTCGATAAGTTTTCCTTGGGACTTCCACCGTAAGCGTTAGGGCTACCTTGTTGCTGGCCTCGTCAATCTTGGCGCAGGGGCGGACAACGTCAGCCTCAGTCTTCGAGTGCTGCGCCCACGGTGCACCTAGGACCTCGTCGAACGCAAATTTATCGACATAAGCTTGGTCAAACGGGTCGCCAGGTTTGAGCTTCCACCTTGATAGCAGGTCCGCTGCATGTTCCTTGGCCAGCCCCTCAAACTTGACGGAGTCAAAGGTGAAAAGGGGCCCGACGAAATAGGGAGAATGACATGCACGGGATATGTACCGTCTTTTTCGCCCAAACACTGAACAATTGGTTCTCCCACGACAGGGCGCAAATAGCCACGGGGCTTGTATAAATCACGAATGACCCACTGAATAACCCAGGTCAGTCTAGGGGCGGAAAAATCCTCCTTTGTGTAGAATTGCGACCATTTCCGAAGCACCTCCGTGCCCGGAGAGTTTTCTCCCTGGATTTGCAGAGAGGTGACCGGCGTCGAAATCCAGTCAATCAAAAACACGTTCATGCCTTTATCGGTCCAAAAATGGTCGTCGTATATTACATGAGCCTTGACCCCGTGCTCCGCCACGACCTGCTCCAGCACGCGGATGATGTCCTTTGTGAGGCCGCTGGATTCAGGTAGCTCCGGCATGAAAAGAGGAATCTCCTTTTTCAGTCGCGCCAGCAGTTCCGCTCTGGTTGTCCAAACGAAGTTTTGGAACACGACAGGCCAGCCAGTCCATTTTTCTTCTACGAATATAGTCAGGGAGATGATGTGTCTCTGAACGCGATAGCGACAGTGCGAAGACTCAAAGAGCTGCAATCGCTGAAAGCGATTGCAGGCACGGAGAAGACTCTGCCGAGTCGTTGCCTTGCCAAGCTTTAAGTCCAGTCCCCGGACTGCATCGTCCGTACTAAGACGTTTTGTACCGACGAGATTGACTTCGGAAAGAGTCAGCGAGCTGGTCTCGGCGGCAAGGCTAGGGATAGAAAGCGCAAATCCAATGAGGAAAATGTGAACTAAAAGTCCTGCACGCAATTTTGGCACTGACTCCGGCCTCTTCTACTTGTATTAGACACCGGAAGCTTTGCATTTGCCAGACGGCGCGCGTTGACAGGCGAAGAAAAAGCGGCAATACTGACTGGCGATGATCGGCCAGTTGCGCGGTAGCCTTGCCGACAAGCGCCCGAATCAGGTTCTCGTGGACGTCGGGGGTGTCGGCTATCTCGTCCACGTGCCGCTTTCCACTTACGCCGCGCTCGGGGAATTGCACACCGAAGTCACGCTGCTGATCCACATGCACGTGCGCGAAGACGCGCTGGCGCTCTACGGCTTTCTCTCCTCGCGCGAAAAACACCTCTTTGAGATGCTGCTGTCGGCCTCCGGCGTGGGGCCGACGCTGGCGCTGAAGATTCTCTCGGGGATGAGCGTCGAAGAATTGATCCCGGCGATCCGCACCGGGGATTTGGCGCGGCTGACGCGGATTCCCGGCGTGGGGCGCAAGACGGCCGAGCGCATGGTGGTGGAGTTGAAGGACCGGCTGGAAGCCGTGACCATCGAGCAGGAGCGTCCGGCGGCGTCGCCCGCGGGCACCGAGGCCGACGTGGTTTCCGCGCTGGTGAACCTCGGCTACGAAGGGCGCGCCGCGGAAAAGGCCGTGGAAGAGGCCAAGCGCGAGGCCGGAACGGCGAATTTCGAGAAGCTGCTGCGCGCGGCGCTGCAGGGGCTGAGCCAGACGAAGGGGCGCGCGGCGCGGGGAACGTAAGACGAGAGAAGAAGGTAACGCAGAGACGCAGAGAGCGCTGAGGAAACGCAGAGAAGAAGAATGCCGGACGGAACAGCAAAACGGTTGCAGGCGCAGCGCGAGGCGGGGCGGATCGTCTCCGGCCAGGCGTTTGACGAGGACGCGCGCATCGAGGCCAGCGTGCGCCCGAAGCGCCTCGCCGAATACATCGGGCAGAAGCGCGTGAAGGAGAACATCCAGATCGCCATCGAAGCGGCGCGCACCCGCGGCGAGGCGCTGGACCACGTGCTGCTCTACGGCCCGCCAGGACTGGGCAAGACCACGCTGGCGCAGATCATCGCCAACGAGCTGAACGTGCCGATCAAGACCAGCGCCGGGCCGCTGCTGGAGCGCAAGGGCGACCTGACGGCGATCCTGACGTCGCTCGAAGGCAAGGAAGTTTTCTTTCTGGACGAGATTCACCGCCTGCAGCCCGCCGTGGAGGAAGTTCTCTACCCGGCGATGGAAGATTTTCGCGTGGACCTGATCATCGGGCAGGGGCCGGGGGCGCGGATTCATCCCTTCCCGCTGGGCCACTTCACGCTCATCGGAGCCACGACGCGCGCGGGGCTGATCACCGCGCCGCTGCGCTCGCGCTTCGGCATCGTGCACCGCCTGGATTTCTACGAGCCGGAGGATCTGCTGATCATCCTACACCGCTCGGCGCAGATCCTGAACATTCAGATGGACGAGGGCGGCGCGGAAGAGATCGCGCGGCGCTGCCGGGGAACGCCGCGGGTGGCCAACCGGCTGCTGCGCCGCGCGCGGGACTTCGCCGAGGTGCGCGCCGCGGGGCGCATCACGCGCGAGGTGGCGCAGGAATCGCTGCGCATGCTGGGCGTGGACGAGAACGGGCTGGACGAAGTGGACCGCAACCTGATGCTGGCGCTGCTGGACAAGTACGGAGGCGGGCCGGTCGGCGTGGGCACGCTGGCCGCGGCGCTCAGCGAGGAAGAAGACGCCATCGAGGAGATGTACGAGCCTTACCTGATGCAGATCGGGATGATCGACCGCACGCCGCGCGGGCGCGTGGCCACGGCGCGGGCGTACGAGTATTTCGGGCGGGAGCTGCCGAAGCGCCAGCCGCGATTGTTCTGAGGATATTGATTTTCCAAGAGAACCTGACTCCTGCGGCCCGTTTCGGCCGGGTTCGTGTAACATCTCCCGCTCTCTCGTGCTTAAGCGGGCCAAAGCGACTCCACTAGATTCGATCTCCCGCCCTGGTACTCAGAGGGGTGCACCGGCAACCGAGCTCCCTGGCACCGAACTCAAGAGATGTTTCCGAGATTGTCAGATGCAGGGGCGTACGCTATACTCCCGCGCGTTTTGACAGCGCCGCGTGAAGTTGCAGCACGAAAGGGAGGGACTATGGCCACCGCTGCTCCGGGATCCATGACTCGTGGTAGCTCAATCCAGGCCAAGCATGTCGTGTGGGTGGTGTTCGGGCTGATGACGCTGTTCGTCCTGCTCACGCGCGACCGGACGCTCCTGGACGCCCAGTCGTTCCTGCGCCAGCGCTACGCGCCGATTCCCTGGCTGATGCTGGCGCACGGCGTTCCCGGGGCGCTGGCGCTTTTCCTCGGCGTGTTCCAGTTTTCGAGCCGTCTGCGCCAGCGCTATTTGGCGCTGCATCGCGCGATGGGGCTGGTCTACGTCGGGTGCGCCGTAATCTCCGCGCCGGTGGCCGTTGCGGTTGCCGTCGCTCTGCCCTTGCCGACCCTGCTCGCGGCCACAACGATTCAGGCCTTTGGCTGGCTGGTGACCATCGCCACCGCCCTCTACTGCGTTCGCACGGGAAGAATCCAGCAGCACCGCGAGTGGATGATGCGCAGCTATCCCTTCGCGGCCATGTTTGTTGTCGTCCGCGTCATTCTTGCCATCCCCGCGATCGAACGAACTGGGCCGCTCGGCATTGCCACGGTGGTTTGGAGCGTTCTGGCCTTCGCGTGTTTTCTGCCCTCGTTCGTGATTGCGTGGCAGGCGCTGGCTGCGAGCCGGCGTGCGGCAAGAGTGCGGCCGATGGCCACGGCAGGTTGACGGTAAATCCCGAACTAGATCTTTATGCCGGCGGCAGCCATGCGGGCCTGCATCTCGCGCGTCATATGCGGCACGATGCCGAACAACCGCTCGAGCAGCATCAACTGTCCCCGGTGGTGCATTTCGTGTTCCTTGACGGAAAGGATCATTTCGAAGCGGCTCCGGGCGGGCGGGGTCGAGCCGGGGGGCATCTGCACTTGCTCCGCAAGGAAATTCTCGCTGAGCCCCTCGATAAATCCGGCCCATTTCTCTCCGGAGCTGCGCAGCATCTCCACAATCTGATCCTTGCTCCGCGCCTGCTTTTCCTCCGCCATCGCACGCTGGATGAACGACGCAAGGTCGAATCCCGCAAAGGAAGACCTGCGTTCGACGGCGTGGAGCTGATACTGCAAGCTGCAGGAGGATGCGATATGGGCCAGCAGCTCGCCCACGCTGCGGGCCTCCGGAAACGCCCGAAAGGCGTACTTCGCTTCCGGAACGTCCTGCGCAATGAGGATCGTATTCTTGCGCACCGTGCGGAAACTTTCGGCCAGCTCTTGCGCGGCGTAGTAATTCATAAGGCCCCCCTTCTGCAAGCTATCTCATGAATACCCAAAAACTAACCATACACCGTCATCCCGAGCCAAGCACGTTCTTTACAATCAAAGCGAAGGTCAGAGGCTACAATGGCTCGGCCATGGGGAAGAAGGAAATTTATCTGTCGCTGGGATCGAACGTGGGGAACCGCGGGGAGAATCTTGCGCGGGCCATAGCCTTGCTGGGAGAGCGCAGCGTACGCGTGCTGCGGATGTCGGCGATCTACGAGACCGAGCCGGTGGATTTTCTCGACCAAGCGTGGTTTCTGAACTGCGTGGTGGAAGCGGAGACGGAGCTGCCGCCGCTCGAACTGCTGCGCGCACTGCGCGGGATCGAAGCGGAGATGGGCAGCCGCAAGCTGGTGGCGCGCGGGCCGCGGCTGATTGATCTGGACATTCTTCTCTACAGCCAGGAAACCATCGACGAGCCCGAGTTGCAGGTGCCCCATCCGCGCATGCACCTGCGGCGGTTTGTGCTGGAGCCGCTCGCGGAGATCGCGCCGGATGCGGTGCACCCCGTGCTGGGGAAGACGGCGGCGGAGCTGCTGGCGCAGGTGGCCGACCGCAGCCGGGTTCGCCGCGTCGAGATCCGGGAATAGCGGCGGAACGGCTGCGTCCGGCTGTCCCACGGGACAGGATTAACTCATTCGTTGGGGAAGGCCCCGCCGTCATTGACCTGCCTTGCGTGCAAATCCATCATCGGAATAAGCCGAATCTAGCTCGTGAAAGGTCATTTATGAGGCGCTCCCCTTTTGTGGTTCTGCTTCTCCTGGTATCGGTTTTTGTGGCGCAGGCGCGGCCCAATGCCGTGCGCGTCAAGGTCCGGGTCATTCTCGTGGACAAAGACCTGAACCAGAAGCCCGTGCCTTTTTTCGTGGTTGTGCTGACGAGCACAGCCGGAACGAGCAAGGCGGCGGAGATCAAGACAGGCCTGGACGGAAGCGCGGAAACGCACCTTTCGCCGGGGCATTACACGCTCTCGACGCCGAAAGCGGTGGAGTTGGACGGCAAACGCTTCGCCTGGAGCCTGCCGATAGCGTTGAAGGGTGATGAGCAAACGATTGATCTGACGAACGACAACGCGAAAATAGAAGAGAGCGCCGCTCCGGCCTCACCCGCGGGAGGAGCAGGCAATGATCTCACCGAGCAGTTCAAGCGGTTGAAAAACACGGTCGTGACGGTGAAGAGCGAATCGGGCCACGGCACGGGCTTCTTCGTGGACAACAAAGGCCTGGTCCTGACCAATCAGCACGTCGTAGGCAATTCGGAATATCTTGCCGTGCAGTTTGACCGCGAGCACAAGATCGCGGCCAAACTGATCGCCGCCGATGCCCAGAAAGACGTGGCGCTGCTGTGGGTGAACATGGCTGCGTTTCCGAGCGCCGCACCCGCGCCGCTCTACCGCGCGGCGGCCGGCAGGGCCCCGGTGCAGGAAGGCGAGCGTGTTTTCACCATTGGCAGCCCGCTCACCCTCGACAAGATCCTCACCACCGGCATTGTCAGCAAGGTCGAGCCGCACACGATCATGTCGGACATCAACATCAACCCGGGAAATTCCGGCGGGCCGCTTTTCAACGGCGCGGGCCAGGTGATTGGCCTGACCACGTTCGGCACACGCGGCGCAGGGGGCCCCGGCGTTTCGGGCATTGTGCGCATCGAAGAGGCGCTGGCGCTGCTCGAGCAGAACCGCGCGAAGGCCGCGGGAACGCCGCCGCCCGGCGCGCTTCTTCCGGTCGAGCCTCCGACCTCGTATCCGATTGAAGGCCTCAAGGATGCTCTGAAGGCGGAAAAATTCGATCCCCGCCCCTACTACCTCACGGCTGGAGACTTCAACATCGCCCTTTCCACGCCGCCCTTCGATTACCGCGAACAGGAAGAGCAGCGGCTGCAAGCGGAGCGCGCTCACAAGAAACGCAACAGGAAAAACGAAGAGGCGGCGGAAAACTCCGGCGATTCGGATGCGCCCAAGGAGTGGGAAGAGGAGGCCGGCGCGCACCCGGCGGTCTTTGGAATCTATGCGATGCCCAAGGCCAAGGAAGGTTTCGGTTCGGCGCTTGGCCGTTCGTTCAGCTCCTACGCGTCCGCAAAACTCAAGTTCAAGACCGATTTTCAGAAGATGAAGCTGTTCTGCGGAGGCAAGGAAGTGCAGCCCATCCATCCGGGGCGGTTTCCGGTGACGGTGTCGGTCCGCAACCGCGCCGTCAAGATGGACGATTCCACCTACAAAGGCGTGTATCTGTACGCGCCGGACGCAATCAGCCCGGAATGCGGCGAGGTGAAGCTGGCGATCTATTCCTCGAAGAACGATGAGCCGGTGATCAAGGCCCTTGACGAGAAGAGCGTGCAGCACATCTGGGCGGATTTCGAAGCTTTCCGCCGGGCCGAGAAAGCGGCTGGTGCTTCGAAAGATCAGAAGCACTAAATTCGTCTGCGCCGCTCTGCCAGCCACGCGCGGCGGGGAAAAAAAACCGTCTGCGCAGGGCCCCGGTCCGGCCGGGGCCCTTCTTTTTCTGTAAGTTGCCGCACCGCAGGCGCACTTCCTCAGGACGTGCGGCGCAGAAGGAGACGGTGCAGCGCGAGCTGCCGGGGTTGCAGCGCTTCCAGTTCGAGGAGCACGAGCCGGCCTGCGGTGATTTCGCGCAAGCGGTAAACGCCCGGCTCGCTCTCCTCCCGTTCGTGGCCCGCCGGACGGCGCAGGAATTCGCGGGCGTCTTGGAGCGAAACGCGCTCGCGCAGCGAAGGCCGCGCCAGAGCTTCGACGGCGTAGCTGCGCAGTAGTTTGCCCCAGTACTGCTCGAAGAGCGGGCCGGAGGCGAAGATGTCGCTCCAGGCCACTTCGCCGCCGTAGGCCACGACGACGCCGACGACGCGCTCGCCCTTCAAGCCGGAGGTGTCGCGCGCGAAGCGCTTCTGCACCTCTTCGACGAACCCCTCGACCGAAGCGCCCACTTTGCTTTCCTGATAGATCTTGGCGTAGGACTGCGTGGGCGCGTTGGAAGAGATTGCCTCTCCGATGGCGCGTGCGTTCAGGCGGGCTGCGGGCGCCGCTTGCGGAGCGGCGGCCATGGTGCCGGAGCTCACCGCCGCCCATACTTCCCGCTGATCCTGCTTGACCGCGGCCTGTTCGCGGACGCTGGGATGGACCATCGTCTGCGCGGCGGAAAACTGCGAGCCGGAGGACCAGCGGCCGTGCTCCACGCAGAAGACGTCCAGCGGCAGCGGGTCGCCGCCGGGCGGCACGATGCGGTCCTTGGCAATAATGCGGTCTTGCTTGCCGCCACTCACCAGCTCGCCAGCCAGGAGCAGCAGGAGGCGTTTGCTGCGATTGATCAGCACCAGCCCGTTCACCGACGGCCCGGCCGCATCCTCCCGAACGGAAACCGGCCGGGAATCGCGCCTGCGGATCATCGCTTCGCCGCCCTGCTCGCGGATGATGACCTCGCCGCTCGCGAGGCCTTCGTCCAGCGTGAGGAAAGTCTTCGTATCCTGCTCGACGGCACTGACGACGGGAAAAATGGTGATGTTTTCATAGCGGACCGGTTCAAGGAGCCTCCAGCCGCTCTCCGGCTTGGGCGGCTGCCCCGGAAATGAGTTTGCGGAAAATGGGGTGGTCGAAGCCCATGCGCAGGCCAGGCCTCCGACCGCACAGAGAGCCAGCAGATGGCGTGCCCGGGTACCCCGCAGGATGCGTTTCATGGAATCCTCCTCAGGATAGGAATTGCGTTTTCCGAACAATGCGGAAGGCCCGGGAAGCAGTCCGGGGCGCCGCCTGCAGGTAGAACGTTCCCGGCGCGATTTCTTGCAGGCTTTTTTCGCGTGTGCCAGACTGCGTCTTTTGGGAGAAGACCATGCGCATGCGAATTGCTGGAACGATCCTTTTGGGGACCTGCCTGCTGCTGGCTGCGGCGGTGCCCGGGCGGCCGCAGGATGCGAAAACAGCGGCCCCCACCCGGCACGTGCAACAGGAGCGGCTGTGGAGGACGCTCGAGAAACTGGGCGAATTCGGAAGGAACCCGGAAGGCGGCGTGAGCCGGGTCGGATTTACGGAGGCGGATCTTGCGGGGCGGGCCTATGTGATGGGGCTGATGCGCGAGGCGGGGCTGGAGGTGCGCGTAGACCCCGCGGGGAACATCCTCGGGCGGCGCGCGGGCGCGGAGAATCTGCCGGTGCTGCTGCTGGGATCACACATCGATTCCGTGCCGCACGGGGGAAATTTCGACGGGGATGTGGGGAGCCTGGGCGCCATCGAAGTGATTCGCGCGCTGAGCGAGCACAAGGTGAAGACGCGGCACCCGCTCGAGGTGGTCATCTGGAGCAACGAAGAGGGGGGACGGTTTTATTCGGGGCTGTTCGGCTCTTCGGCGGCGGCGGGACTCCTGCCGGGGGAGATTGCGGAGCGGCGGGACGACCAGGGCGGCGCGCTGCGCGAATGGCTGGCGCGCATGGGCGGCGATGCGGCGCGCCTCGCAGACGCGAAGATCGCGCCGGGGCGCGTGGCCGGCTACCTGGAGCTGCACATCGAGCAGGGCGCGGTGCTGGACGAAGCGCAGGTGCCGATTGGCGTGGTGCAGGGGATTGTGGGCATCAGCCTGCGGACGTGCACGGCGACGGGCTTTGCGAATCATGCCGGGACGACCCCGATGAACCGGCGCAAGGACGCGCTGGCGGCGGCGTCGCGTGCGGTGCTGGCGCTGCGCGAGGAGGTGCGCGGGGAGCCGGGGCGGCAGGTGGGCACGGTGGGCGAAATGAAGGTGGAGCCGGGGGCCAGCAACGTGATTCCCGGGAAAGTGACGTTCTCGGTGGAACTACGCGATCTCGACGCGGAGAAGATCGCGCGCATCGGCGCGCGAATTCTGCAGCGCTTTGCCGCGATCGCTCGGGAAGAAAACGTGCAGATTACCTGCACTCCGCCGGACCTGGACGAGCCGGCGCTGACCGCGCCGGGATTTCAAGAGGCGATCCGGGCGGCGGCGCGGGAGGCGGGGCTGGCGACGCTGGACCTGCCGAGCGGCGCAGGCCACGACGCGCAGAACGTGGCGCGTTTCGCCCCCGTGGGAATGATCTTCGTGCCCAGCCGCGGAGGGATCAGCCATTCGCCGCTGGAGTACAGCTCGCCCGAACAGGTGGCTAACGGCGCGGAAGTGCTCTACCGGGCGCTGCTGCGGCTGGATGCACAAGCGGAGCCGGGAGTGGCGAGCCGCTAGCAGCGGGGAAGAACCAATACCGGTCATTCTCCGGCTCCGGACGGGGCGGCCCTTCGCAGGACAAAGACCACCTTTCTTCCGGGATTCCACTGGAAAATCGTCAGCGCTGCGGCCGGCCGAGGTCGTCTCGAGGGTTCTGGCGCTTTTTGCGCAAGCTGGCGTTTTCCTGTTCCTTGCGCTCGAATTCGGCGAGTTCTTCCTCGGTATAGGTGTAGGAATCGCGCGTGGCAAACATGGAATTGTTGCGGCTCGCGACCTCCTTCTTTTTTCGCGGGCCTCCGAATTCCCGGCGCACCTGGCGGATGGGGGCTTCGATGGCTCCGGTTTCGACAAGAAGGTCGCTGACCTTTTCGAGGAAATCGTGCAAGTGGAAGGGGCGCAGGGCGAAGGGCAGCCGGGCCTGCTCGATGGCGGGGACAAACGCCGCGCCGCCGGACGCCGGAATCAGATAGAGGACGCGGACGCGGCCGCCCTGGTCCGCGGGGACGCCGGCCACCTCGCGCAAGGTGTGGAAGGCCGGGCTGTCGGTTCCCGTCAAGGCGATATCGGCGATGACCAGGGACCATTCGCCGGTGGCCAGTTCGCTGAGCAGCGCACGCGCGTCAGGGACGTGGCGTACGCGCCAGCCCTCGGCGTCGAGGATCTGGCGCAGCGCACTCTGGCTGGCCGGGTCGTCATCCAGGATCAGGATGCTGACCTTGCGCGGCGGAAGAGGAGGCGTGGTTGCCATTGTTACCCCGGGTTCAGGTTGCGCGCCTGCGCCTTGCGCCTGAGCTGGCGGTGAAGCGGCGCGCGGAATGCCGATCAGCGCGGACGCCAGACCTCGAAGTCGGCGCGGCACCCGCGATCCACCCAGATGCCCTGCTGGTCGTAACCCCAGCTCTGTCCGAAAATGCACTTGGCTTCGCTGTGCTGGCGGGTGAGCCGCACGCCCCGGCGCGTATCGGCGGCACAGGCGTGACGCTTCATGTCGTCGGAAGCGCAGGACACAGAGGTGGTGTTTCCGCCGGACTTCCAATCGCTGTGCAGCTGAAAATCGGCGCGGCAGCCGCGGTCCACCCAGACGCCATGGTCGTCGTAGCCCCAGGTGCGGCCGAAGAAACACTCGGCTTCGCTGCGCTGCCGGAGGAGTTCCACGCCCTGGCGCGTGCTGGCGGCGCAGGCGTGGCGCCGCTGGTCGTCGGAGGCGCAGTAGACGGAAGTGACGGCGCTGTCGTCCCCGCCGCCAATCTCGAAATCGGCTTTGCAGCCGTTGCCGACCCACACGCCGCGGGCATCGTAGCCCCAGCTATCCCACTGCACGCAGGGCTTCTTGCTGCGCTGGTTGACGAGGCGGACTCCGCCGGTGGTATCGGCGGGGCAATTGTGCAGACCCTTGTCATCGGAGGCGCAGTACAGGGTCGTGACCCGGCCGTGCGGGGCCGGCTCGTTGCCGCCGATCTGGAAGTCGGCGCGGCAGCCGCGGTCCACCCAGATGTTGCGGTCGTCGTAGCCCCAGGTCTGGTTGTAGATGCATTGTGCTTCGCTGCGTTGTTGCAGCAGGCGCACGCCACCGCGGGCATCGACGGGGCAGGCGTGCCACTTCATGTCCTCGGAGCCGCAGTAGAACGAAGCCGCCGGAGTGGCGGTGACGCTTGGGGCAGGCGCGGCGTTGGCGCGGCCGGCGATCTGGAAGTCGGCACGGCAGCCGCGGTCGACCCAGATGTTGCGGTCGTCGTAGCCCCAGGTCTGGTTGTAGATGCATTGCGCTTCGCTGCGCTGCTGCAGGAGCCGCACGCCGCCGCGGGTATCGGCGGGGCAGGCGTGCCAGCCCATGTCATCCGAGGCGCAGTAGAGCGTGGAGGAAGCGGTGGTTTCCACCGGGGCCTGGGCCCCGGCGCCAACGCGGAAATCGGCGCGGCAGCCGCGGTCCACCCAGATGCCGCGCTGGTCGTAGCCCCAGGTGCGGTTGTAGTCGCAGGGCGCTTCGCTGATTTGGCGGAGCAGGCGCACGCCGTTGCGCGTGTTGGCCCAGCAACGATGGCGGCCCATGTCGTCGGAGGCGCAGTAGATGGACTGTACGTCCGGAACGGCGCTCGCGTCATCCTCGTCGCCATCGCCATCGCCGGCAGCGATCTGGAAAT